>CAZYHC010000006.1:0-163196 GCA_964646625.1 uncultured Anaerolineales bacterium | reverse complement strand
CGAGAGCCCCGACTACGAAAGCCGAGGCTGGATCGAAGAACGCATCTTCTGGGCGTCGGCCGAATAATCCCGCTGGCCGGAAGCTAACGAAATGTCACTTAAAAGACCCTATCACCTTGATAGGGTCTTGTTTTTGTCATTGTTTATCGGCGGTTACGGTCCCCGCCCCTGGAGCGGGGGCGGGAGCGTTGGCCCCGGCCCGGACTTTGACATGGCCCTGATTAGTACTAAAATACTATTGCATAAACGGCTATAATCTGTTAAAATTAGGTAACAAGTCCTTCGTGGAGGGAAATGGTGACGGTTCGGGTTACTTTGGAGGGGATCAGGCCATGACCTCATGGTTGGCCTGCCACATTCAAGCTAACCGATATACGTGTGTATCATGACAGTCGTGCATGGTTAAACGCAGGCTACATTTTTTCCCCTTGTTCGTGCGAAGGAGGTGATGCAATCCTCGAAGTCAATACTGGTGTGATTGAAATGTAGCAAAAGCGTGTCTTGTTCACCAGGCTCTTCGCCCGTGGCCCACGGGTAAATTAGAGCGCCTTGAAGGAGGTTTGAGAGAATGAAGAAGCTAGCGGTTATTTTATTGGTATGCTTGGTGGCCGTGCTTTACCTGTCCCCAGCCGTCCTGGCCCAGGAAGGCGAGGAAGAAGCCAAGGCCAAACCGACAGGGGTGATTTACTTCTCTGTTTTCGACAGAGATACGAAGAGGCTGACTTTTGACCTTTACCGCAGCAACGTCGATGGCTCAGACATGGAAGTGGTCATGAAGGAAGCCAGCCAGCCCTGTGTCAGTCCGGATGGTAAAGCGCTGGCCTATCGGTCCTGGTTGATGGAAGAGTACGATAGGGGCGCGCGCGGTCTGGTGGTGCGGGAGTTCACCGAGGAGGGAAAGCTTAGCGCCGATAGATGGATTTTCACCTCCTATCCTGAAGCCTCGCGCCCCAGTTGGGGGCCGGAGAAACAATTTTTGCTCTTCCACTCTTACCAGGAGGCAGACCGCAGACCGCGCATCCTCCGCACGGAAGGGGAGGAGATTGTGGGCATCAAGATAGAGGAGGAGCGGTGGCTGGAGGGGACTATGCCCGCCTTGCAGATTCTTCCGGGCGAGAAGAAGGATACAATCGCAATGTACGTGATCTATAACGGGTGCCTGTTCGAGCATTGTGGTATGTACCGGCGGATGATCGACGGCTCTGCTCCGGTTCAGTTGATAGATGATCCTACCGCTCATGCGCCAGCCCTCAGCCCCGACATGACCAAGATGGCCTATATGTCCAAAGCCCAGGATGACAACTGGGAGGTCTACGTGGTGGACCTCGAGGAGGCCCTGGAGGGCACGGCCGAACCCTTGCGCCTGACCAATAGCCTGGCTATCGAGGGCATCCCCACCTGGTCGCCAGACGGAGCATGGATCGCCTTTGCCGGCAATCTCGGCGAAGAAGACCCGGAGGGATCGGATGAAACGTGGGCTATCTGGGCCGTCAGGCCAGACGGAAGCGACTTGCAGAAGCTTTTCGATACGCCGGGCCCCATCGATGGCAAAGTATATGAGAGCCCCGACTACGAAAGCCGTGGCTGGATAGAAGAACGCATTTGGTGGGTGGCTGCTGAGGCTGAGACTGAATAGTGCCGCCGGCCGGAAGCCAGCAGAATATCGCTTAAAAGACCCTATCACCTTGGTAGGGTCTTGTTTGTGCCTTCGATGGGCGTCCCCCACGACGGAGACAGGCGCTCGGTGGATGGCGGAGAGGATAGCTGCAATTGATGGGCGCCAGCACAAGACGTTGTGGAGTCGCTACATGTGACCACTACGGGTTGTGGTTTCAGATGCTTTTCACCAATTATGAGGAATTATGAAGCGGGCCCAAGTGCTATTGCGTAAATGGCTGTAATCTGTTATAATTAGACAACGGCCCCTTCGTGAGTGAGCGGCGGTTGGTGTTACGTTTGGAGGAGATTAGGGCATAACCCTGTGGATGGGTAAATCAAAAACTTTAAGGAGGTTTGTAATGAGGAAGCTAGCAATTCTGTTAATGGTGTGTCTATTGGTGGGACTTTGCCTGCCCCCGATCGTCCTGGCCCAGGAGGGCGAGGAAGAGGCCAAAGCTGAACTGACGGGGGTGATCTACTTCGCCGTTTTCGACCCTGAGGTGGCCAGACTGACCTTCGACATTTACCGCAGCCACGTCGATGGCAGCAACCAGGAGGTCGTCATCAAGGAGGCCAGCCAGCCCTGTGTCAGTCCGGATGGTAAGGCCCTGGCCTATCGGTCCTGGCTGGCCGAAGAGCTCAGCGAGAACGCGCGCGGTCTGGTGGTGAAGGAGTTCACCGCCGAGGGGCAGCTTAGCGCCGACAAATGGATTTTCACCTCCTATCCTGAAGCCTCGCGTCCCAGTTGGGGGCCAGAGAACCAGTTTTTGCTCTTCCACTCTTACCAGGAGTCGGACCGCAGGCCGCGCATCTATCGCACAGCAGGAGCTGATGTGCAGGGCATTAAAATAGAGCAACAACGGTGGCTGGAGGGGACTATGCCAGCCTTGCAGGTTCTTGCGGGTAAGAAGAGAGGCACACTGGAAATGTACGTTATCTATAACGCTTGCGAGCTCGACCGTTGTGGCCTGCGACAACGGATGCTCGATGGCTCTGGCCCGGTCCTATTGGTAGACGATCCTACCGCTCATGCGCCAGCCGTCAGTCCTGACATGACCAAGGTGGCCTATATGTCCACCGCCCAGGATAACAACTGGGAGGTCTACGTGGTGGACATCGGGGAGGCCCTGGCCGGCACGGCCGAACCCCTGCGCCTGACGAATAGCGCGGCCAGCGATGGCATCCCCACCTGGTCGCCAGACGGAGAATGGATTGCCTTTGCCAGCAATCGCAACGAAGAGGGACAACCCAGTGAAGCGTGGTCTATCTGGGCCGTCAGGCCAGATGGAAGCGGCGAGCAGAAGCTTTTCGACACGCCGGGCCCCATCGATGGCAGGGTATACGAGAGCCCCGACTACGAAAGCCGAGGCTGGATCGAAGAACGCATCTTCTGGGCGCCGGCCGAATAATCCCGCCGGCCGGAAGCTAACAAAATATCACTTAAAAGACCCTATCACCTTGATAGGGTCTTTTATATGGATCGGGCCCGCAGTTGTCCGCAGCCGGCCTGAATGTCGATCCCACGGCCCAGCCGCACCGTGCAGGCTGTACCCTGCCGCTTCAACTCGGCGCTAAAGGCGACCACGCGCTCCCGCGACGAGGGGCGATAGGGTGAGCCGTCCATAGGGTTGAGAGGGATGAGATTGACGTGGCAAAATAACCCTTTCAACAGGTGGGCCAGCCTTTGCGCCTGCTCTACAGAGTCGTTGAGGTTATCTATCAGGGCGTACTCGAAGGTAATGCGTCTCCCTGTGCGTTCCCCATACCGGCGACAGGCGGCCAGCAGGTGGCGGAGAGGGTAGCGGCGGTTGACGGGCACCAACTTATCGCGCAGGGCATCGTGGGGAGCGTGGAGGGAGACGGCCAGGCCAACCTGTAAGCTTTCGCCGCTCAACCGCTCGATGCCGGGTACCAGCCCAACGGTGGAGATAGTGATGCGCCGCGCCCCCAGGTTGAACCCTCCAGGGTCGTGCAGGGTCTCGATGGCCTGCCAGACGGCAGCATAGTTGGCCAGAGGCTCGCCCATGCCCATGATGACCACGTTATCCGTCTTTTCGCCCTGGGCCTTCAACCTGCGGGCGAAGAACACCGCCTGTTCCACGATTTCCCCGGCCGTCAGGTTGCGCACCAGGCCGCTTTGTCCTGTGGCGCAGAAGGGGCAGCCGAGGGCACACCCCACCTGGCTTGAGAGGCACACGGTGTTACGTGACTCGTAACGCATCTCTACGCTCTCGATGGTCTGGTCATCCCCCAGGGCAAACAGGATTTTGCGCGTCAGGCCATCGGCGGAAACGCTCTCTGCCAGGGGGCGCAGCGTCCACAGCCTGGTGGCCCGGCTCAGCTTGTGGCGAAGCCCTTTGGATAGGTTACGCATGGCCTGGAAGTCTTCCACCAGGGAACAATAAAGCCACCTCCAGACCTGATCGGCCCGGAAAGGGGGCTCGCCCCAGGAGAGCAACAGCTCTTGCAACTGAGCATAAGTTAAATCAGGCAGGGTGACTGAATCTGACACTTACTCTCTGTCTATAACAATATAGGCGAAAGTGGTGCGACCGGCTTCGACCTCTACCTGCCGGGCGTATGGTTTCCCATCGGGATGCACTCTCACGATGTATGAACCGGCCGTTACATCGCCCATGGTGAAGTTCTCTTGCCACTCTTCCTGGTCGGAATTTACTTCCTGGTCGGGGTAGGTGCGAGTCTCGCGCCAGGGTTTGTCCGGGAATTCGGTGCGGTGAAAGGTGATCAGTGCTGCGGGCACTGGTTGGCCCTGGGCATCGACCACCAGCCCGGCGATGGTGCCCATGCCGGCAAGAGGTTGCAGCCACAATTCCGGGTTGCGGGTGTGGTTGTAAGTGTTCGCTCCCACCCGCACCTCAAAGTGAAGATGGGGCCCCAGCGCCACTCCCGCCTGACCGACCTGGCCCAGAACGTCGCCGGCCTGCACCCTTTCACCGACCTGAACGTTTACCCTGGAGAGATGACCGTACAGGACGAAGACATCTGTACCATGGTATTGCCTGTCCAGGTGAATTATTACCAGCCGGCCGTAGAAGTCGGGGTAGGGGCTGTAGCTCGTTTTCGACAGGTCGTCGCCAGCAACTATTATCTCGCCGTCGGCCACCGCCAGAACGGGGGTGCCCATCGGATTCCCTATATCGACGCCGTGATGGAGAAGATACTGCCCCTCGCCAGTCGAACCGTAAGGGTAGAAATGGCTGATGTAATCGCGATATTCAGGAGAGAAGGGACGACGTAACCAATAGTGATCCTGGCCCATGCCTGGCGCCGGCGTGGGAGTCGGCGTGGGAGTGAAGGTGGGGGTGGGTGTGGGAGTAAAGGTGGGGGTGGGCGTGGGAGTGAAGGTGGGGGTGGACGTGGGAGTAAAAGTCGGAGTAGGGGTCGGGGTGCCCAGGACGGTGGGCTGGGCAGCGGGCTGCCAGCCGAAAGCGACCAGAGCGATAATCGCGGCCAAAATGACGGCCGTTCCCAGAAAAGATAAATTAGACGAGATACGAGATTCACGGGTTGAGAGGGGAGGCTCGATTCTCAATTACGTTTATCCTCTCTCCTTCTTTCGATGGTCTTATCCCTTTAATGCAGCAATTATACTCTATCTGCGGAGAAAAGACAAGCGATTCCGAATCAGGATCAACAGATGCGCGGCAACTGCGCCCCCACCAGCATCTCGATCACCCGCCGCGCTCCAAAGGGGGTGCGCAACACCACCCGCCCCGGATGCTCAGCCGTCACCTGTCCGATTATCGCGGCCTCTCGCCCCAGCGGATGAACCTCCAACGCCGCCAGGGCCTCTTCCGCCGCTTCCGCTTCCACCGCGAGCACCACCTTCCCCTCGTTGGCCGCGTAAAGGGCCTCCAGTCCCAGAACCTCGCAGATGGCGCGCACTTCCTCCCGCACCGGGAGCGCTGCCTCTTCTACCTCGATGCCCACCCCCACGCCAGCCCATTCTTTGAGGGTGGTCGCCAGACCGCCGCGCGTTGGATCGCGCATACAGCGCACCCTCCCCGGAAGGGCCTGAAGTAGAGAGGCGATCAGACCGTTGAGAGGGGCACAATCGCTGACCAGGGACGAGGCGAACTCCAGCCCCTCCCGTTGCATCATCACCGCCAGGCCATGGTCACCCACGGGGCCGTTGATCAAAATCAGGTCGCCGGGGCGCAATCTGGAGGGCGACAGGTGCACGCCCGCCGGTATCACCCCCACCCCCGCCGTGTTGATAAAGAGCCCGTCCACTGCCCCCCGTTCCACTACCTTGGTGTCGCCCGCCACAATCTCCACGCCGGCCAGCCGGGCCGTTTCCGCCATAGAGCGCACTACCTGCTCCAGCGTCTCCAGCGGCAGCCCCTCCTCCAGGATGAAGCCCGCGCTCAGGTAGCGCGGCGTGGCGCCAACCACCGCCAGGTCGTTCACCGTGCCGCACACCGCCAGCTTGCCGATATCGCCCCCTGGGAAGAAGAGGGGGTGGACAACGTAGCTGTCAGTCGTGAAAGCCAGACGGAGAGGGGCACCCACCCGCGTGTCCGCCCCATCAACGTTGGACAATTCGACTACAGCGGCATCGTCCAACTGTTTGAGAACGGGGTTGGCGAAGTGTTTGACGAAGACCTGCCTGACGAGTTCGTGACCGAGTTGCCCCCCGCTGCCATGGGCCAGCAGGATCGTGTTACTCATCCTCCCTCCTCCACCCTCCCGCAGACTCCAAAACCTGGGGGAGGTTATCGTCCGCCTCGGCGTACTGGAAATAGGCCGCACAGGCCCCTTCGGCACTGACCATGCAAGGCCCGACGGGGGTGTGCGGGGAGCAGGCCCGCCGGAACAGCGGGCAATCGGGCGGCTCCACCACACTGCGCAATACTTCCCCGCAACGGCAACCTGCCAGCGGCGCTCGGCGCTCGGCACTCCAGGGCGACTCCACCTCCGCCTGAAAGCGCAAAGCTGCATCCCGGTGGGCAAACCCCTCCCGCAGATACAACCCACTGTCGGGGATCGTTCCGAGGCCACGCCACTCGGCCGGGCCGACCTGGAAGACCTGCTCCATCAGGGCCTGGGCCGTCCGGTTCCCCTTGGGACGCACCCCCCGCCCATAGGCGTTGATCCCGGCGGGCTTTCCTTCCGCCGCGTAGCCCGCCGCGTAACCCGCCACGCAACTGACCAGCGCCATCACCGCGCCGAGGATATCCAGCGGCTCGAAGCCGGAGACAGCACAGGGGAGGCCGTAGTCGCGGGGGAGGAACTGCCAGGCATCGCTGCCGATGATGGCGCTGACGTGCCCCGGCCCGATGATGCCGTCCAACGCCACCTCCCCGGCTTCCAGGATAGCACGGACCGCCGGGGGGGTGAGTTTGTGCAGGCTGAAGACGGTAAAGTTGGGCAAACCTTCTTTCTCCGCCTGCACGAGTGCCGCCGCCACGGTCGGGGCGGTGGTCTCAAAGCCGATCCCCAGGAAGATCAGCGGCCGGGCGGGGTTGCGGCGGGCGATCTCCAGGGCGTCCAGCGCGGAGTAGACCACCCGCACGTCGGCCCCCCGCGCCCGCGCCTCCTGCAATGTGCCCCGGCTGCCTGGCACGCGCACCAGGTCGCCGAAGGTGGTCAGGATAACGTCGGGCACCTCCGCCAGGGCGATGGCCCGATCCAGGTCGGCGGCGGAGGTGACGCAGACGGGGCAGCCTGGGCCGGAGCGCAGCGCCACCTGGGCCGGAGCGCAGCGCCACCTGGGGAGCCAACATCTGCCGCAGCCCAAAGCGAAAGATGACGTGCGTGTGACCGCCACAGAACTCCATCAGCCGCACGGGCAGCCGCATGGGCAGCCGCACACGGGCTGTGGCCCGCCGACGGATCTCCTCCACCAAAACCGCTACCAGGGTTGGATCGCGAAACTCGTCAACGTAGCGCATCCGGGACCGCCTCCGTCTCATCGTGGGACAGGGCCAGTTCCTCCAATAGCTGCAACGTCTTTTCCGCCTCGCTGGGGTCCAGCACACTGATGGCATAGCCTGTGTGCACCAGGACGTAATCTCCCACCTGCGCCTCAGGAGTCAGCGCCAGACTGACCCGGCGTTCCACGCCGCCCAGTTCAGCGATGGCAGTCCCATCAGCGTGCGTGGCTTTGATCTGCAAAGGAAGGGCTAGACACATCTCTCAACTCCTGCTCCTTACCCCCATCTGCATATGCGCTATCGCCGCCTGCCCCAGCGAAAGCCCCCCGTCGTTGCACGGCACCTGCCGATGCAAGAGCACCCGAAATCCCGCCTCCTCCAGCAACGGAACGGCGAGTTTCAGCAAAAGGCGGTTCTGAAAACATCCCCCGCTCAACGCCACCGTCTGGAGGCCGGTCTCCCCGGCAATGCGCTCGCACGTCACCTTAATCATCTCTGCTATCGTGACGTGGAAGCGATAGGCCACCTCCTCGACAGAGGCCCCACCCTGCAAGTCAGCCCTCAGCGCCTCGAACAGCGCCCGCAGCCGGATCACCAGGAGCCCTTCCACCCCGATTTCAAACGGATAGGGGCAGGCCCGTCTGCCTGCCCGCAGGTTTTGGGAGACCATTTCCAGTTCAACGGCGGCCTGCGCTTCGTAGGTAACTTCGGTACACACCCCCAGCAAGGCGCTGACGGCATCGAAGAGACGTCCCATAGAAGAGGTGAGCGGCGTGTTGATCCGGCGGTCTAGCTGGCGATAGAGCAGGGGCAGACCCGCCTGTCCGCCCTGCCTGTCTGCCCAGGAGGCAGGGATCAGGGCGGGAGGAACGGCATCGGGGCCAAGGAGGGTGTAAAGATAGCCGGCCGCCAACCGCCAGGGGGCTGCTATGGCGGCCTCGCCGCCGGGCAGAGGGAGATACTCCAGGTGCGCCATCCGCCGGAAGCCCTGGTAATTGCCCACCAGCCATTCGCCGCCCCAGATGGTGCCGTCCTCGCCATAGCCGGTACCATCCAGCGCCACCCCGATCACCGCTCCGTCTTCCAACCTCCAGCCGTTATCGGCCAGACAGGCGGCGACGTGGGCGTGGTGGTGTTGAACGGCGACCTGCGACTGAATTGCGAATTGCGATTTTGCATATTGCGTGGAGAGGTATGCGGGGTGCAGGTCGTAGGCGACGATCTCGGGCTCGATCCGGAACAGGCGCTTGTAGAGCTTGATGGTGGTCTCGAAGTGCTCCAGCGTCTCCAGGTTCTCCATGTCGCCGATGTGCTGGCTGAGGAAGGCGTACTGGTCCCTGGTGAGACAGAAAGTGTTTTTCAGCTCCGCTCCACAGGCCAGAATTGGCCGCCCCTTGAACGGCAGTTTCACGGGAAAGGGCGCGTAGCCCCGCGAGCGACGGATCGGTTGAGGCAAATTCGGGCGTGGCACAAACCAGACCGAGTCGTCGAAGCGGGCGTAGATGTCCCGGTTGTGCATCAGGAAATAATCGGCCAGGTGGCTCAGGCGGCGAAGGGCTTCCTCGTTCTCCTGAGCGATCGGCTCTTCGCTCAAGTTGCCGCTGGTCATCACCAGAGGGCCACCGACCTCGCGCAGCAGGACGTGATGCAGCGGCGTGTAGGGGAGCATCACCCCAAGGTACTGGTGGCGCGGGGCCACCAGTTCGCAGAGGTTCGAGCCTTCCTTCTGCCAGGGAAGCAGCACGATGGGACACTGGGGCGAGGTCAGCAGTCGTGCTTCTTCTTCAG
The DNA here is from genome assembly GCA_964646625.1 of uncultured Anaerolineales bacterium. Taxonomy (GTDB): domain Bacteria; phylum Chloroflexota; class Anaerolineae; order CAZYHC01; family CAZYHC01; genus DAOULT01. The sequence continues at coordinate 153,852 of CAZYHC010000006.1, read as the reverse complement.
AGAGGCGACAATGCCGTCTGATCTCTTCCAGGGAGGCTATCATTACCGCCAGGGGCTTGGCCGGCCGCCGTTTTCGTTCCCGCAGGCGGTGGACCGTCGCCTGGTTGGCAGCATCGCAGGCCAGGTGGAACCCGCCCAACCCCTTGAGGGCCAGGATGTATCCGGCGCGCAGTAGTTCTGCTGCCTGAGCGAGGGGATCGCCCGCAGGTTTGGGGAGGTTCAGGGGTTCGGGTTTCACCGAACCTGCCCCCTGGAACATGGAACCTGGCACCAGCCAGAGGTGAGGGCCACAGACCGGGCAGGCATTGGGTTGGGCGTGGAAACGCCGGTTGGCCGGATCGTCGTACTCCCGCTGGCAGTGGGGGCACATGGGGAAGAGGCGCATCGTGGTGTTGGGCCGGTCGTAGGGGATGTCGGCGATGATGGTGAAGCGTGGGCCACAGTTGGTGCAGTTGGTGAAGGGATAGCGGTAGCGGCGGTCGGCCGGGTCGAACAGCTCGCGCTGGCAATCCGGGCAGGTGGCGATGTCTGGCGAGACGAGCTGGTAACGGCCCTCCTCGGCGCGGCTCTCCCGTATCTCGAAGGTCGTGTAGCCGTTGGGAGGGTAATCGACGGCGCTGATGCCCTCGATGCGGGCCAGGGGCGGGCTCTCGGCCTGCAAATCACGCCAGAAAGCCTCCAGGCCCACCGACGGCCCTTCCACCTCGATCTCCACCCCGCCGGAGTGGTTGAGCACCCAACCGGCAAGTCCATGCTCGCGGGCCAGCCGGTACACGAAGGGGCGGAAGCCCACCCCCTGCACCACGCCGCAGATGGCGATCTTCTTCCGAAAGACGTCACCCATCCCTGGTCTCCAGGTACTCCTGCTCAGCTCTGCAATCCTGATTATACATCGCTTTCCACTTGCTGATAACCCCGCTCAACCATTCCCCCCAGCCCTCCACCCCCTCCTTCGTGAGGCACGAGACCTCGAAGATGTGGGCTTCGGGATTGAGGCCCGCCACAAGTTGTCGGAAGGTGGCTACCTCGAAATCCAGATAGGGCAGCAGGTCGATCTTGTTGATGACCAGGGCCTCCACCACGGCGAACATGCCGGGGTACTTGTAAGGCTTGTCGTCGCCCTCGGGGGTGCTGACCACCATGGCCTTCATGCGCTCCCCCAGGGCAAAGTCGATGGGGCAGATGAGGTTGCCCACGTTCTCGATCAGCAGAAGCTCCACCTCGTCCAGGGGCAATGCTTCCAAACCCCGGCGCACCATGTTGGCGTCCAGGTGACAGGTGCCGCCGGTGTTTAGCTGGACCACAGGCACGCCCACGGCCTCGATTTTGTCAGCGTCTATCTGGGAGGCGATGTCGCCCTCGATGACCCCTACCCGCAGCTTCCCCCGCAGCACCTCGATGGTGCGCAGGATCAGGCTGGTCTTGCCTGCGCCCGGTGAGGCCATGAGGTTGACGGCGAAGACCCCCTTCGCGTCCAACAGTCGCTGATTCTCGATGGCTATGCGCTCGTTGGCGCTGAGGATATCCTTGACAACTTGAATTTTCATATCTCCGATCTCAAATCTGCAATCTCAGCCAATACCGCCTCCACGGCGCGAGGGATGGCCGCCATCACCGCAGGCGTGCATCCCTCGCCGAAGGTCAGCGTGTCCTCCACCTCGACGGCAACGACGACGAGGGCTTCATCGTCGGGCAATATCAGGCCCAGGCTTCGCCCCAGGGCCAGCGCGCCGGCCAGGGAGAGGTCGTGCGTCGAGCCAGAATGCAACGAGGTCCGCAGGTCGTTGGGGCGCAGACGATAAAGGTTGCCCGCTTTGCCCTCGCCGGTTTGAATCGCATCTACCACGATGACCCGTTCGTAGCCGGCGATGACGTCCAGCAACCGCAGCCCACCGACGCTCGCTTCGGCGAAGGTTACATCGGTTAAATCATCCCGCTGGCAGCGCGCCGCGGCCGCCCGTGCCACGTGAATGCCTACCCCATCGTCGCTCAGGATCGGATTGCCCAAACCTACCACCAGCGTCTTCAAGGCCATAAGCGTTTCAGAAAAGTCGGCAGAGGTGGCTCCCACGCCGCCAGGCTGCCGGGCGTGGGAGCCAGCCCTGCCATTTTCTTACCCCGTTTTCTTACCCCATGTTCTGCCGCAGCACGTCCACCACGTTCTTCTCGGCGTCGTAGAGGCGCACCTCCAACGGCATCTGGCCGGGCAGGGTGTGCGTGGCACAGCCGAAGCAGGGGTCGTAAGAGCGGAAGGCCATCTCCACCCGGTTCAGCAACCCCTGGCTGATGACCTGGCCCTTCCTGATCAGCGCCTGGGCCGCTTTCTTGATGGAGATCGAGATGGGCGCATAATTGTTGGTGGTGCCGACGATGAGGTTGCACTTTTGCACGATCCCCTCCTCGTCGGTGATAAAGTGGTGGGTGAGCGTGCCCCGGGGCGCTTCCACGATGCCTACTCCCTCGTCCGGCTTCTCGGTGGGGATGTTGCGCACGTGCGGGTTGGTGATTTCGGGATCGGTCGCCAGTTCGAGGAGGCGTTCGGCGGCGTAGAGCAACTCGATCAGGCGCGCCCAGTGCGCGGCCAGGGTGTGGTGAACCGGCTTGCGCGAGAGCGTGCTGTAGAACTCCTCGTAGGCTTCCTGGGCTCGGGGCGTAGCCATGCCGTCGGCGGCGTTGAGCCGCGAGAGGGGCGTGGCCTGGTAGACGCCGCTGTCCTTGCCCGTCACAAACCCTTTCCAGCCCACCTTCTTGAGGTAGGGGAACTTCAGGTAGGTCCAGGGCTCGACGTGCTCGGCGACCACATCCAGGTATTCCTCCGGGCCATACTTGACGAACTCTTTGCCGTCGGGGTCTACGACACGCACCTTGCCGTCGTAGAAATTGACCTCGTTATTCTCGTCCACCAGGCCCATGTAATAAGTGGGCATGGTATAGGCGTCGGAGAGAATCATGTCCACGTAGGCTTTGTTCTCCAGCACGAGGTCGCGGAAGAGTTGGAGGGTAAACAGGGCAAAATCCACCTCCTCGTGCGCCGTGGCCTCAAACTGGGCCCGTTCTTCTTCATCGATGGCCTTGCTCATGCCGCCGGGGATGGCGCAGACCGGGTGAATGGTCTTGCCGCCCAGGGTGCCCACAATGTCCATGGCCAGCCCTCGGCAGCGGATGACCTTGCCGCCGACCTCCAGGCCGACCTTGTGGATCAGGCCCAGGATGTTGCGCTCGGCGGGCGGCGCGTCCGGCCCCAACACGAAGTCGGGGGCGGCCAGGATGTAAAAGTGGGTGGCATGGTCGGCGACGTAGAAGGCGGAGTAGAGCAGCTCGCGCAGCTTCCTGCCCGTCGGGGGCACCTCGACGTGGTAGACGGCGTCGCAGGCCTTGGCCGAGGCCATGTGGTGCGCCTCCGGACAGACGCCGCAGATGCGGGGCGTGATGCGCGGCATCTCTTCCACGGGGCGGCCTTCGGCGAATTTCTCGAACCCGCGCAGCTCAGGGATGACCAGGTAAGCGTTGGCTACGTTTCCTTCTTCGTCGAGAAAGATGTCGATCCGCCCGTGACCTTCCAGGCGGGTGATGGGATCAATGCTGATCTTCCGCATGATGTTCCTCCTCTAGCTGGTACATTGATAAAGGATGTTTTCATCCAGAAGGTTCATGAGGGTGTTGACTCCAGCACGAACTCGTCCGCATGTTTGAGAAATGCTTCGCCCGATAACTTCACGGCCTCAGCAATGGCGTCTTTGGTTATACTATTGTGACATTCCTCAATGATGGTTTCCCAGGCCATTCCGTGGGCAAGCATTTCCAACACCTGCCAAACCATAATGCGCGTGCCGCGAAAGGTCGGCTTGCCATTACAGATTTCGGGGTCAACGACGATATAGCGTCCTAGCAGTTGCCGCTTGTTGCTTCCTTTCATCTTAAAACCTCCCATATTCACTTCTGTGACGTATTATACACCGAAACCCAGTAATAGGCTACTCCTCATATCCGCGCTCGCGCAGTGTTTGGATGGCGATGGCATAACGCGGAATAGCACCCCCTGCTGCTACAGCTCGATTTGGGAACAGGTCAACTACCGGGACGAACCGTCATCGATCTGCCAGCCGCGACCGGTGCAGCAAGGAGGCCGGCAGGCCGAAGCGGTAAAAAGTGCCCACCGGGTCCACGATCTGGCCCACGATGCGGGCGGCCTCCTCCTCGGTGTCGGCCTCCACCACCGAGGACACTGCCGACAGGAGGGCCGCGCCCTGGTCGAGCACGTTCGGGGGCGGGCCATAGCAGCCCCGGCAGGGCATATCCACCTGGGGGCAGAGCGCCCCACAGCCGCCCCGCGTGGCCGGCCCCGCGCAGATTATCCCCTGGTCGAAGAGGCAGCGCTCGGAGTCGGGGATGATTTCGTGGGGACGGTAGAACTTCTTGAGGTGCTTCTCCTCTCGCTCATGCTTGCATTCGTCGCAGACCGTCTTTTCGTTGGCTCCCACCACGCTCCCTTTGGGCGGCAAGTTGCCGCCCAAGATGGCCTCGATCACGGCCCAGATCTGGGGGGCCTGCGGCGGGCAGCCGGGCACAAAATAGTCCACGTCCTCCACCTGCTTTAAGGTCTTGACCGTGTTGTAGAGCCTGGGAATCTTCACCTCCCCTTCAGGCAGGCGGTAGGAGGTCTGGGGCAGAAGGCCCTGGTGGTTGTCTACGGAAGGAACCTCCAGGTACGCGCGTTCCAGGATGGACTGGCGGTCGAACAGATTGGCCAGGCCCGGGATGCAGCCCTCGTGGGCACACGAGCCGAAGGCCACCAGGACCCTGGATTTGCGCCGCAACAGGTGGGCCAGATGCTCGTTCTCGGTGTTGCGGATGGCGCCGTTGAAGAGGCAAACGTCTAGGTGGCCGTCGGGCATGGCCTCCACGTCCTGGTACTTGAAGTCGAGGGCCACGGGCCAGAAGAGGATGTCGGCCGCTGCATCCAGGTCCAGGATTTTTTCCCGCAGCTCCACGATGGCGATCTCGCACCCGCCGCAAGACGCGGCCCAGTAGAGACCCAACTTGAGTTTTTCGTTCTGTGCCATCTCCTATTCCTCCTTGCTCTCCAGTTCGCGTTTCCAGTTGAGCGGGCCAAGGGCACGTACCTGGGCGGTGAAGTTGCGCACCAACTGGGCCCACTTAATGGCCTCGGCGCCCGAGATCCACCCCCAATGGAAGCGGCCGGCCTCAATGCCGTACTGGGCAAGCAGCTTCTCCACGAGCGGCATACGGCGGAAGGTCTTGAAGTTGCCGTTGTTATAGTGACAGTCGCCCGGCGGATGGCAGCCCGAGACGATGACCCCATCAGCCCCTTCGGCGAAAGCCTTTAGGATGAAGGCCGGCTCGATGCGTCCCGAGCACATCACGCGGATGATGTCCACGTTGGGCGGCTGCTCCAGGCGGCTCACACCGGCGCTGTCGGCGGCGGTGTAGGTGCACCAGTTACATAGAAAACCAACGATACGAGGTTCAAAAGCTTGTTCGGTCATGGCTATGCCAACTCCTTTTCCATATCCCTTATTATCCCTTATTCTACTTCGGCTGCCACAGGTACGCGGAACAGCCCTTCGAGCTCGGCCACAATCTGCTGGTCAGAGAAGTGGCGGGCGGTGATAGCCCCGGCCGGGCAGGCAGCCACGCAGGTGCCGCAGCCTTTGCACAACGCCTCGTTGATTTCGGCCACACCGCTGGAGTCACGTTCCACAAAGCTGATAGCCGAGTAGGGGCACAGCGCAATGCAGGTCTTGCAGGCGGAGCACAACTGGTCGTCCACGACGGCGGTAGTGGGGGAGATGACCACCTCCCCCCGGCTGAGGAGCGACAGGGTCTCGGCGGCGGCGGCGCTGGCGTGGGCCACGGTGTCGGGCACGTCTTTGGGCGACTGGCAGGCCCCGGCCAGAAAGACGCCCTCGGTGTTGGTGTGGAAGGGACGCAGCTTGGGGTGGGCTTCCTGGAAAAAGCCGTCGGCGCTGCGGCTGAGGCCGAACAGCGAAGCCACCCTGTCCGCATCGCGTTGGGGTTCCATGGCCGTGGCCAGAACGACCATGTCCACGGTGACTTGAACGGGGATGCCCAGGTTGGTGTCCTCGGCTTTGACCTGGAGCTGGCCGTTATTGAGCACCACCACCTCTGCGCCACGGCCGCGCACAAAGTAGATTCCCTCTTCCTGCACCCGCTCGTAGAATTCTTCGTACCCCTTGCCAAAGGCCCGGATGTCCATGTAGAACTCGAACACTTCGGCCCCGGTCTTGTCACGCACCAGGTGGGCGTGCTTCATGGCGTACATGCAGCACACCCGGGAGCAGTAGGGGTTGGCATTGGCGTCCCGGCTGCCCACACAGTGAATGATAGCCACCCGCTCGGGCTTTTTGCCCTCGGCGGTGATAATCTCGCCCCTGGTCGGCCCGCTGGCGCTGGACAGGCGCTCGAACTGGATGCCGTCAATGACGTTGGGCGATTTGCCATAGGCATAGGCCGACAGGCGGGTGGCGTCAAACACGTCAAAGCCCGTGGCCACCACGATGGCCCCCACCTCCAATTCCACTATCTCTTCTTTCTGGTCGAAGTCGATGGCATTGGTGGGACAGACCTCCAGGCAAGCCTGGGTGCACTTGCCCCGGCGCAGGAAAAGGCACGCCTCCTCATCTATGACCGCTTTCATGGGCACGCCCTGCCCGTTCATGGGAACGTAGGCCGCCCGGCGACGACTCAACCCGGCGTCGTACTCGTTGGGCACGCCTTTCTTAAAGACGCAGGCCTCCACACAGGCGCCACATCCGGTGCACAGGGCCATGTCCACGAAGCGGGGGCGCTGGCGCACCTTGACCGTAAAGTGGCCCACGTAGCCCGCTACCTCTGCCACCTCGCTGTAGGTCAGGAGCTTAATGTTGGGATGCCGACCGGCATCCATCATCTTGGGGCCCAGAATTCAGGTGCTACAGTCGAGGGTGGGAAAGGTCTTGTCCAGTTGGGCCATGCGTCCGCCGATGGAGGGCTGGCGCTCCACCAGGTAAACCTGGTAGCCGGCCTCGGCGATGTTCAACGCCGCCTGGATACCGGCGATGCCGCTCCCCACAACCAGGGCGGCCGGGGTCACGTCTTCTTTGCGCGCTTCCAAAGCCTGGTGCCAGTTCACGCGGGCCACCGCGGCGCTGATCAGGCGTTTGGCCTTGGCGGTGGCCTGGGCCGGGTCCTTCACCACCCAGGAGGCGTGTTCGCGGATGTTGGCCATCTGAAAGTAATACGGATTCAGGCCCGCCGCCGCCACCGCGCCCTGGAAAGTGATCTCGTGCATGCGTGGGCTGCACGAGGCCACCACCACGCGGTTGAGGTTGAGCTCCCGGACGTCGCTCTTGATCATCTCCTGGCCGGCCTCGGAGCAGGTATAGCGGTGTTGCCGGGCGCTGACCACGTTAGGCAAGCCCTGGGCAAAACGTACCACCTCTGGCACGTCAACGACCGCGCCGATGTTGATCCCACATTCACAGACGTAAACGCCGATTCTCGGCTCTTCGCTTGTCATCAATTATGACCTCCTTCCTTCTGCTATCTGCTATTTCTCCATCGCCTGCCAGACCAGTTCGGTAATGTCCAGAACCCGGATGCGGGTCTTGGTCTGGCGCGCCGCTTGCAGCAGCGTCCGCTTACACTGTTGGCAGGATGAGATGATGGCCTGGGCGCCGGTGGCCGCCGCCTGCGCCAGGCGACGCTCGGCGATGTGCTCCGTGACGTCAGCCTCCATCATGGCTACGTCCCCTCCTCCGCCACAACACATGGTGTCTTCCCGGTGGTTGGGCATCTCGCGCAACGTCATGCCGGGAATGCTGGTGATGATCGCCCGGGGGGCGTCATAAACCCCGCTCTTGCGGCCCAGATCGCAGGGGTCGTGATAGGTGACCACCCAGGGAAGCTCGGTCACCTTGATCCGGCCTTCCTCAATGAGCCGGGCCAGGAACTGGCTGGCGTGCAGCACCTCGAAGCCCAGGTCGCCGTCAAGGTACTCGGCGTAGAGATGCCGCCAGGTGTGGTAACAGGAAGAACAGGTGGCCACCAGGTTCCTGGGGGCCAGCGCCTGAGCCTGGGCGATGTTGTGCCGGGCCAGTTCGGCTACGTCTTCCTTCATCCCCGCGCCGTAAAGGGGATAGCCGCAACACCACTCCTGGCCGCCCAGAGTGGTGTAGGTCAGCCCCGTCTGCTCCAGAACCTGGACCAGGGATTGGGGAATGCTGTAGGTCATGGGGTAGAAAGAGGACACGCAGCCGGTGAAGAGCAACACCTCTGCCTGGCCCAGCCCGGCCTCTCGAAGCCGTTCGGGCAATGGTTCCAGGTTTTCGCTCCAGATCAGGCGCGACTGATTGTCCTCGTTCAGGATGTTGTAGGTGGCTTTGACGGCCTCCCGCAGTTGCAGGATAGCTGAGGGGATCATGTAGCCGTGGGCCACAGCCCACTGGCGCAGGTTGCGCATCGTTTCGCCGATTAAGATCCCCCGTGGGCAACGCACCTGGCAGGCATAGCACTGAGTGCACAGCCAGAAGGTACGGCTGTTCATCACCTGTCGGCGCAGTCCCACGCGCATCAATTGCCATAACTGCCGGGGTGAGTAGTCCATCAACTCGGCCGCCGGACAGGAGGCGCTGCAAGTGCCGCACTGGATACAGGTCAATAACTTGTGCCACTCGGGCTCGACTTGCGCCATGAAAGCACGATCTAACGTCTCCTCGGTCAATAGAGAAGGGAGTTTCTCCACAGCCATCTGAAGTGACCTCCTTAATAATTGTAGATTGTGGTCCCAAATCTGAGATCTCCAGATCAATCCAACTGGGGCCAATTGCGAGATTCCAAACAGAGCGCAGGGGGAGGAATCTAACCCACGAACCGCTTCACAGTTTTCAAGAGCACGTCTGGCTGGATCGGCTTGGAGATCCAGGCGTCAATGGTGATGGGCTCGTCGTCCGGAAACTCGGCAGCGTATTCGCTGGTGGCGATGGATGAGATCATGACAACGGGCACGTTCTTCAGGCGGGGCTCAGATTGCATTTCCCGGCATACGTCCACCCCCTCCAGGATAGTAGTCATCATGACGTCCAGCAACACCAAATCCGGCCGGTCCTGGCGCATCATCGCCAGGGCCCGCCTGCCGCTGGCAGCCTCCAGAACCTGATAGCCCTCAGTTTCCAGAATGTTGCGACAAATCAACACAAAGTCAGGATCATCGTCTACGACCAGAATCTTGGGCATATTCGCCTCCTTCTTCTTTTCTCTGGGAGTACCTCTGGCCTCCCCGTCTTCTTGAGGTTCAATCTCGATGCTATCTACGTAAAGCTCTCGCCCGGCGATCACTTCGCCCCCTACGGTCCCACAGGCCGGACAGGTCCACCCCTCCCCTTGCAGCACGAACTCCTCGCCACAGGCCCGACATCGCCAACGCGAAATCACCCGCTCGAAGGACAGAACCGCGCTTTCGGCGATGGTGCCTTTGCTGACGAAATCGAAGTAGAACTGCACGCAGTCGTCCACGACGCCGGACAATTCGCCGATGACCAGGTTAATGCGGGTGATGCGCCGCGCCTCTGCTCGCTCGGCATGTTCCAGGACCAGCTTGAGCAGGCTTTGAGTAACGGCCAATTCGTGCACTAAGGTATTACCTCCATTGCTGGCAGCAGTGCGAAGCAAGAAAAAAACGACGGGGGCAGCCGTCGTGAACGGGCCAGACGTCGCCGTTGACTTTGCCCACTTGAAACACAATCACCCATATTCTTATGTGAACTGAAACTCTCTGGTCCTCAATTTGCCCACCTGACAAATTGAGGAGGCGCGTAATAGTATACCATAACTCTGCCTGTTTAGTCAAAGCCGTATTTTTCGCGGGGGCGTGCGTCAGAATGGGGGTGAGTTTCGGTCAGGCTATAGCCTGGAAGTCAACTGCCGCTCTGAAAGCGTTCATGGCCCCCAGGAGATACGTTCGGTGTGCCATTCGTATCCTGGCTCGCCGCCGTAGCCCTGCTCCAGATCGAAGAGTTTCTGTTTGCCGGAGCCATCGGTGTTCATGGCCCAGATCGCCCATCGCCCCTCCCGGTCGGAGACAAAGGCGATCATCGACCCGTCGGGGGAGAAGGTAGCCAGGCCATCGTTGGCCGGGCTGTTGGTCAACTTCACCAGGCCGCCGCCGTCGGAGTTTATGGCGTAGATTTCCCAGTTGTTGTCACGGGCGTAGGACATGAAAAGTATTCTGGGGCCGAAGGTGTCGGTAGGGAGATCGGAAGGATCGGTCGTCAGGCGGAAGGGGGGGGCATCTCCTCCCCAACTGACGACGAGGTAGAGGCCGCAATTACCCCCGCCGGCCCAGTAATCGCAGCCCTTGAAGACGATGCGGTCGTCCTGGAGCCAGATAGGGGACTCGCCAAACATTCGCGAGCTACCCGCGGAAACGAGCATCCGGGGGTCAACCGGAGGGCGGGCGTAGACCTCGTCCTGGATGAAGATGATAGAGGCCCGATGCCCGGCGCTGTCTATGCCGTGCATGATAGAATCGAAACAGAAGCGCTGACCGTCCGGCCCCCAGTAGGGGCGCATGTCCTCAGGATGGTTGCTCATGTGAATCTCATCGCTGCCGTCGAGGTTGATGGTAAAAATGTCACTTTTACCGCCCCCGTCTCCGTTGTAGATCACCCTGCCGTCGAAGGGCCGCAGGTCGGGTTGGCGCGCCTCCTGGATCAGGAGGCGGCGGTTGGAACCGTCAGCATTGCTCACGTACAGGTCGTATTTGTGCTGAGGATAAGCCAGGTTGAACTCAGTATAAGCGATAACGCCCGTAGGTCTGGGAGGAAGGGCCACCGCTATCTCGGTAGGCGGTTCTTCTGTTTCTTCGGCAACGGGGGACGGCTCTCCCTGGCCGGAGGGCGTCTCCAGCGGGGGCACAATGGGCGTTTCTATGGGGGGCATGATGGGCGTTTCCTCTCCCGCCGGGGGTTCGGTTGGCACGGCCTCCGGCGGAGTGGGGGTGGTCAGAATGAGAACGATAGGCGTAGGCGGGACCTCTGTTGGTGTGTCTGTAGGTATGGGCGTATCTGTAGGGGTGGGTGTGTCCGTAGGCGTGTCTGTAGGTATGGGCGTATCTGTAGGGGTGGGTGTGTCCGTAGGCGTGTCTGTAGGTGTAGGCATGTCCGTGGGCGTGTCTGTAGGTGTAGGTGTGTCCGTAGGCGTATCGGTAGGTGTAGGCGTGTCCGTAGGCGTATCGGTAGGTGTAGGCGTGTCCGTAGGCGTGTCTGTAGGCGTGGCGGTGGGGGTGTCTGTAGGTGTAGGTGTGTCCGTGGGCGTGGACGTGTGGGTGGGGGCCTGGGCAGTCATAGTGGCAGCCTGAGAGGTCATGGTGGCGGCGACGGCGGCGTCAATGGTGGCCTTGGTATCCAGGGTGGCTTTGATGGCAGCCTCCTGGGTGGCCCTGATGTCGGGCGTGTTGGTAGGCGTGGGGGTATCCGTGGGCGTATTGGTGGCCGTGGGGGTATCTGTGGGCGTAGCGGTCGGCGTGTCTGTAGGTGTATCGGTGGGCGTGGCAGTAGGTGTATCGGTGGGCGTGGCGGTTGGTGTATTGGTGGGCGTGGCGGTGGGTGTATCTGTGGGCGTGGCGGTCGGTGTAGGGGTGTCCACAGGCGTGGCAGTCGCCGTATCTTTTGGCCCGGTGGTGGTCGTGCCGACTGGCGTTTCGGTGCCAAGGGCCAGCACTACGACCGTGGTGGTGGCTGTCGGGGTAGCAGGTTCGGTGGCCGTTGGGGCAGCGGCTTTGGTAGCCGTTGGGGTGGCGGGTTCGGTGGCCGTTGGAGCCACGGTTTTGGTAGCTGTCGGGGTGGCAGGTTCGGTGGCGGTTGGGGCCACGGTTTTGGTAGCCGTTGGGGTGGCGGGTTCGGTGGCGGTTGGGGCCACGGTTTTGGTGGCCGTTGGGGTGGCCGGTTCGGTCACTATCGGTACAACGGGTTGGGTGGCCGTGGGGGTGGCGGCTTTGGTGACCGTTGCGGGCGGAGTGGTGGCTACAGCTATGGCGGTGGGAGTGATCAGAAGTTGAGGGCCCAGGAAAAAGGCTGCACCGGCAGCGATGAGGCCCAGAATAATCAGGCCCACGATGACTATGGCAGGCAATCCGGCCAGGGTAAAAGGTTTTTTCTCAGCTACAGGGATGGCGGCCCCAGGTGGGGGAGGCACTGTTACCGGGGGAGGAGTGGTGTCTGCTATGGTGGCGTCTGCCAGCATATCGACTTTGGCATCGATGATTGTTTCTGGGACGACAGTCATAGCCAGTTCCAGGTTCTGGGCCATCTGGGCCGCCGTCTGATAGCGGTCGGCGGGGTTCTTGCTCATGGCCTTCAGGATCACACGCTCGACAATGGGGGGAGTATCGGGCCTGAGTTGACGAGGCAGTGGTAAGGGGTCGTGAATGTGCTTCATGATGACGGCGAAAGGGGTGTCGGCATCGTAAGGCACGCGGCCCGTTATCATCTCGTAGAGGATCACCCCCAGAGAGTAGATATCGCTGCGTTCGTCACCTCCTTCGCCCTGGCCCTGCTCAGGAGACATATAGGCTGGGGTGCCCGAAACCGCGCCGGTCATGGTATAACGAACGCCGCCCACGATCCTGGCGATCCCAAAGTCGGTCAGCACCACCTCCCCTTCGCGGGTAAACATGACGTTGGCCGGTTTGATGTCGCGGTGCACCATGCCCTGGCGGTGGGCGTAATCCAGGGCCGCGCCCAGCCCACTGACGATCCGCGCCACCTCTGGCAGAGGAAGGGTTTTCCCTTTCTCGTTGAGTTCCCTCAGCCTGGCTTTGAGAGTAGGCCCATTGATGTACTCCATGACCATGTAATAAAGGTCGCCCTCGACATCGAAATCGATAATCTGCACGATGTTGGCGTGGCGTAACTCTGCCACCGCTTTGGCCTCTCTCTCGAAACGCCCTATAAAATCTCTTTCGTCGGCCAGATGAGCGTGGAGCACCTTGATAGCCACGTAACGGTCCAGACCCGCCTGGTAGCCTTTGTAGACCTCAGCCATGCCCCCCCGCCCTATCCGTTCCAGGAATCGATATTTACCGATGGTTTTTCCTTCTAAATTGGCCATGTGTTTGCTTTCTGCCTCGCTGAATACATCTAAAATTTGATTTTTTCAGGGAAAGCGGTGTTTCCACCTCTATTTTGTCTTATTGCATCATGGAGACCAGGAGATACGCTCCTCAGTCCAGCCTACGGATTCGTAATCGGACGCGTTGTGTACCGAGCCATCGGGCGAGCCACCTAAATCGAAAAGCTCATACTGGTTAGAGCCGTCGGCATTCATCACCCAGAGACCCCATTGGCCGTTACGGTCGGAGAGAAAGGCGATCATCGTGCCGTCAGGCGACCAGGTGGGCAGTCCGTCGTTAGCCTGGTTGTCGGTCAGGCGGGAGAGGTTTTTCCCTTCGGAATCCATGACGTAGATTTCCCAGTTGCCATCCCGGCGGGACATGAAGGCGATCAGTCCGTCCGGCGAAGTTTTTGGGGTGGTATCGCTCATATCGTCGGTCAGCCTGACCGGAAAGCTGGCATCGAGATTCATGAGGTAGATGCCACAGCGACCGTATTCACAGGCCCGGTACAAAATGCGTCCATCGGGCAGACAGGCGGGAACGTCGCCGAAGACGTCGATCTCCTGTCGCCTGAAGGTGCGGATGTTCGTGCCGTCGGTGCGATAGACGCGCGCTCGACGATCGGATTCTTGTCGGGAGTGGAAAAGGAACATCTGATCGTTGAGCGCCCAACTGGGACGAGCGGCCTCGCTGTAAACGATGAACCGCCATTCGTTTTCTCCAGAAAGCTCACGCGCGACCAGACCTCGTTTGTCGCTGGCCCACGAGCGGAAGACAATGTGAGTGCCATCGGAGCTGAGATCCGGCTGGCTGGCCTCAGTAGCCACTTTTTTTCGGTCGCTGCCATCGGGATTGGCGATGTAGATATCGTACGTGCGTCGTTCGGGATCGAACAGCGGGAAAGCGAACTTGCCCGACAGGGTGGGCGCATCTTTGGGTTTGGGCTGACTGGCAATAACGTATTCCGGCATGGCTTCCAGGGTCGGGGTGGGGGTCGGCGTAGTGGTGGAGGTGGCGGTGGGGGTCGGCGTCGGCCCGGAGGTTGGAGTAACCTCGCTCTTCCTGGGCTTGGGCATGTTGGGCAAGGGAGCTGTGGGCGAGGGGGGGATAGGAGTCTCGGTCGGCGGTGGCGGAGTATCGGTGGGCGGCACCGGGGTGGCAGTCGGACGGAGGGCCACGGCCACTCCCCCGGCAGTCCAGATTTTGAGATTATCGAAACTGACGTGCGCCTCCGATTCGCTGAAGGTGCTGGCGAAGAACCCGATATCACCTTGAGGGAAGGAGTCATCTTCAAGCTCGGCCAAAAGCTGATCGTTGGCGTAAACGCCGATTTGCGAGCCCTGACAGACTACCTTCAGAATATTGGAGGCATGGCCCACGTTAATGTAGGGTGATTCGGTCCAATCGACCAGGGTTTCCCATTGGCCGTCCAGGAGTTTGCTCACCAGATAGAAGCCATCGCCCAGGATGTCGAACCGATAGAAGTTATCTTTATCCTGAAAGCGGAAGATGATGCCATAGCTGTTGCTGTATGCTCCCTCTTCCAGTTTGCTCTCTACTTCCAGGACAAAGTCGGCCAGATCACGGTTGGCCAGACCCCAGGCCGAAAGGTTGGGAGCGGAGATGGCAATGTGATATTGATGCCCTCCATACTGTTTCATGGTATATTTGTCGAAGGCGTCGTCCCAACCGCTGTCTTGATCGCTGAAATCGTCCTCGTAAGCCAGCACGAAGGAGACGGTGGGCGCAACGGATGGCGACGGGGTGGGGAGGTCTTGCGTCAGGCTCCCTGAGCAGCTTACGCTGATGAGAGCCATGACCAGGATGGAAATTGCAACGGTAAGCCCCTTCCAGATACAGGCTCTAGGCTCCCTTACAGGTTTTCCGATTCTGTCTCCAGTAGAGATTTCCGTCAAGAAGATTCAACCTCCTTGTTAAAATTTAAGTTAAAATTTAAGAGGAGCAACGTTTTCGATGGGCTAAGCCACCGGGGGCACGGAGATAACTTAAAGCTCAGGGAGCCCAGGAGATGTGTTCTTCGACCCAGCCGCGTGATTCCCAATCCGGTTTGCCTCTGACAATGCCGCCGATAGCTCCTTCGATGGGAAAAAGCTGACGCGGGTTTGAGCCATCGGCTTTCATGGCCCAGATGCTCCAGCCCCCCGCTTCGTTAGAAGCGTAGGCAATGTATTGGCCGTCGGGCGACCAGGCTGGCAGGCCATCTACGGTGTGGCTCTGGGTCACTTGTTTCAGGTCGCTGCCGTCGATGTTTACAGTGTAGATCTGCCAATTGCCCTCGCGCTGGGACATGAAGGCCACCTTGCTGCCATCTGGGGAGACGGCGGGGGCGGCATCACGACCGTCTGAGGTGACGGCCACCGGATTGTCGCCGTTAGGGTGGATGATAATGAGGCCGCACGCCTCGCCGCTGCATCCTTGATAGATGATTCGTCCATCTGGCGCCCAATCCGGGTTAGTGCCGATAATGCCCAGCCCGCGCTCCTTGGTCGCTCCCCCGTCTCTGACGTATAATCGCGGTTGGCGGTCGCTTTCCCGTCTGGAGAAGAAGACAATGCTCCAGCCATCGAAAGAGAAACAAGGTCTGCCATCCTCGAAGAAAGCCTGAGCTGCCACTCTCTCGAAACTCAGGCCAGAGAAGTCCATAAAAAACATCCCGCGAGTGTCATCTTTCCAGGAGCGGTAGGTAAACCGCTGCCCGTCGGGGCTGAGGTCCGGTTGACTGGCGCGGCCCACCACGAACCTTTTGCCGCTGCCGTCGGCATTGGCAATGAAAATATCGTAGTTGGCCTGGTCCATGTAGTAGATAGGATAGGCAATCTGGCCCGTCAGTTGTTCCTCTTCTGGGCCTCCTTCTTCCCCTGCCTCGGCTGGAGCTTCGGAGGATTCCCCAGGTGCGCCTTCCTCGACAGTTTCTCCGGCGGGAGGTGGTGAGACCTCTTCAGGAGAGGTTTCCTCGGTGGGCGCTTCGACTTCTTCCTCTTCCTCCAGCACAGGGGTTTCCTCAGCGGTAGGGATGGGGGTGGGCCTGCTCAGGGCCAGCTCACATTGGGCCATCCCCTCCTCGGCTTCTTGCAGTTCGGGATCGAGGACCAGCGCCTGTTTGAACATGGCGGCGGCCTGATCACATTCCCCCAACTCGGAGTGGACATAGCCTATATAGTAGTAGGTCAGAGCATAGCGGGGATCCAAATCGAGAGCTTTTTCCAGGGTGGAGAGGGCCTGCTCCTCATCCCCTTGCTCATCGTAGTAGCTTTTACCCAGAACAGCGTAGGCCCAGGCGAAATCGGGATACAGTTCAACGGCTCTTTCCAGGGCGGTAATGGCTTTATCGTGGTGGCCCATTTTTTGGTGCAGAAGACCCAACTCGTAATGACGAGGAGCGAGGTTAGGCTCAAGCTCGGCGGCCTGAGTGAGTTCGGTCAGGGCTGCCTGGTCCCGCTTCTGCTCCATCAGGACATAGGCCATGTTGCGGTGGGCTTCGGCACTGCCCTGGTTCAATTGTACAGCCGTCTGAGCCTCGATCTGGGCCTCCTCGATTTGGCCGGCCGCCAGATGAGCTTCGGCCAAAAAGGCGTAAGCTTCGGCGTAGCTGGGATCGAAAGCGATGGCCTTCTGGGCCGCGGTGATGGCTTTTTCGGTCTGCTCGTTCCAGGTGTAACAGTGAGCCAGTTGGGCGAAGGCTTCTGGGCTGCTGGGATCAAGCCCGGTGGCGACCAGGGCTTTAGCCAGAGCCTCGTCGCGATAGGTCCAGTAATGCAGGTAAAGGGCCCTGGCCCAACGAGCGTAGGCCGTGGCGTTGGTGATATCGATTTCGGTAGCCCGCTGGTAATAGGTGATGGCCTCCTCAAATTTGCTTTGTAACACCAGTTCGTCGCCGCTGGCGATAAGGGTGTTGGGATCGGAAGATAGCAACGTGGTAGGGGTGGGGAGAAGGACGACAGGAGGCAGGGCCGTAGGGGGCTGGGTGGCTACCTCCGGCAGGGGGACGATGGCGGCCCGGGTAGGGGTGCCAGGCCCCGTTTCAGCGCCCAGAAAAGCCATGCTCCCTGCGCCAATCAGGAGGGCGGCTATCATCATGCCAAAGACCACCAGGACGGCACAACCAATCCAAACCCAGGATGGTATTTCCTGGGGGCGTCTCCGTTGCACCGCGGGCGACGGCCGGGCCTGGAGTGCCTGGGCAGGATAGCTCGCCAACTGGTAGCCACAACTGGCGCAAAAAGCAGCCCCAGTCTCAACAGGTCGGTTACAGCGGGGACAAGCACTGGCACGCGCCGTTCGTAATGGTTCACCCTGTACCCAGCGGCCGCCGTCATGATAGTACCAGCGGCCCGAACGGGAGCCGAGCATCCAGTAGCGCCCCTGGCTATCTCGAAACTGAAGTTTCTCTACCTCGGCCTGGAACTGCTCGGCGCTGAGTGCTCCGCTATTGAATTGTCCTCTAAGTTGTTGATAACGATATTCTAACTCTTCAACAGTCATATTGCCCTTTATATTCCACTCCCCGGAGCGGTGGGCTGGTTCGAGTTTGACTGGGCGCTGTCCGGGGGGGAGGATGGTGAATGGACGACAGTGCGTCACCCATACTCTATCGTACTTGCAGTACTCACAAGAACCTTTCAGCCTCTCAGTACGTATTATACTCGACAATGCGCAATCACGCAAGAGGCGTACATCAGAAGGGGGGTGAGCTTCGGCCAGCCTATAGCCTGGAAGTCAACTTCCAGGCCGATAGCCTAAGTGCGATAAAGCGCACTCTAAAGCATTTTCAAATAGCAATCTTTAGTTTTTTTCAGTTTTTAGCTGGAGTCTCAGGCTTTGCTAACCGTAGCATCTCAGAGCGGGCGCTGGTGGACCTGGCGGCCGACCTGGAGGAGAGATGCGAGGTCATGACGCCCCCCTCTGCCGGATAGAGGGGTAAACTCTCTCTTACGTAAGGCACATTATCTATTTGCCATTGCGCGGAAGTTGGAGTACAATAGTGGTTATCAGGGAGTAAGTTGTTATTACACGACCTAAAGTTGAGGAGGTACAATATGGTTAGCTCAGATTTGCTGGAGATTCTGCGTTGTCCAGTTTGCGTTCATGAGGGGCCCGACGAGGGGCGCCTGGAACTGGTCAGGGGGGAGTGGCTGGTTTGTCAGAGCGAAGGGTGCAACCGCAAATACCCCATTCGCGACGATATTCCCAACATGCTTATCGAGGAAGGGGACAAATACGTGGATATCCCGGTGGAGGAGCTAGGCAGCCCATAGCCAATTTTTGAAGGGAAAGTGGATAGAAAATGAGAAAATTAATGCTGCTTCTGATGGCCTTGATCCTGCCTTTGGTTATTTTCTCCCCAGCGGCCCAGGCTCAGGAGGCGATCACCGTTTCGAATAACGAGTACGAAGAGGTATTTGCAGAGAAAATCGTCTTCCGCTTGAGGGTGGAGAGCCAGAGCGAAATCGAGGAGATCACTCTGTTCTACAGGATTAGAGACGAGGCGGCCACCAACCGGGCCTATCCCGAGTTCGAGCCGGGCCTTGCGGTCGAAACGGAGTGGACCTGGGAACTGAAGGCCGGCGATATCGCCGTGGGCAGCGAAATCAGGTACTACTGGAAGGTCACGAACACGGCCGGGGAGCAGTTGAAGACCGAACCCGTGATCTTCACCTACCAGGACACTCGCTTCGAGTGGCAAAGCCTGAGCGAGGGTAAGCTGACCCTCTACTGGTATGGTCAAGACCAGGAGTTCGGCCAGCACTTGCTGGATGTGGCGGTGCAGGCTCTCACACGTTTGCAGGAGGAAGTAGGCGTCGAGCTGGAGGAGGCGGTCAAGATATACGTCTACCTGAGCAAGTCTGACATGAGCATGGCTATCTCCTCACGTAGCGAGAGCTTTGACGCGCAGATCATTACGCTGGGCATGGCTATCGGCAAACACACCATGATCCTGTTGGGCACTGCGTCCGGCGTGGAGCAGACCATTGCCCACGAGTTGAGTCACATCGTGGTGCACCTGGCCACCGATAACCCTTTGGGCGGCATCCCGGCCTGGTTGGACGAGGGGCTGGCTATGTACGCTGAGGGGGAACTTCCCCCCCACAACGCCATAGCCCTGGAGGACGCCATCCGCAACGATGAGCTTATCTCGGTGCGTTCGCTTTCTTCCTACACGGGCGATCCCGAACAGGTGGACCTCTACTACGGCGAGGCCTACAGCCTGGTGGATTTCATGTTGCAGGAATACGGCAAGGAGAAGATGGGCCAATTGCTGGCCATTTTCAAAGAGGGCAGCCACCAGGAGGATGCCTTACGAGAGGTGTACGGCTTTGGCCTGGACGAGCTGGATGACCAGTGGCGGGCCTATCTCGGTCTGCCGCCCCGCTATGGTTCGGCTGTTACCCCCTCGCCGGGGGAAGCAGTTCAATCGCGGGAAACGCCTGGCCAGCAGGCCGAGCCTTCTCCTTCTGGACAGGGACAGACGCCCGGACAGGCGCCGTTTTGCTGTGCGGGCGCAACGGGCCTGTTTCTGGCCGTTCTATTTTTCCTGGTCAGGCCCCGGGGGGCTGTTTCTCCCTGACGATGCGCACCTGATCCAGGTCGCGGGCTACTACCGTGTGGGGGAAAATCTTTTGGGCCTCTTCCAGGACTTCCTTTTCCGAGTAACGACGCGAGATGTGGGTCAGATATAAACGTTTTACCGCCGCCTCGCGCGCCAGGCTGGCTGCCTGGGCGGCGGTTATGTGACCAAATTGATAGGCCAACTCCTCCTCCACCGAGAGATAGGTAGCCTCGATGACCAGCGCGTCGGCCTGGGCCACGTATTCTACCAGGTTATCGACCCGACCGGCATCGCCCACGTGCACCAGTTTGGCCCCTGGCCTGGGTGGACCTAAAACCTGGTCGGGATGGATCACTGTTCCATCGGCCAGGGCGATGGGCTGGCCTTGCACCAGCTTTTTCCGTTCCGGCCCGGCCGGAACGCCTAACGCTTCGGCCCTTTCCACCAGGAAGGGCCTTTTCTCTTTCTCGCGAAAAATGTAACCAAAACAGCCCGGCCCGCGATGGGTCACAGGAAAGACGATCAATTCAAAGCTGTCATCTTCCATCAAGATACCGGGCTGCACCTCGTAGTATTCGATCTCCAGGGGGGGCTCTCCTGGCCCGAAGACCACCTGCATCAGGGCCTCCACCCGGTCCAGGGCCCAACCCCCGCCGTAGATTTCCAGTTTGGGGAGGGCCTCCCAGCGGGCAAAAGTGGAAGCCAGTCCCCCCAGCCCCAGGATGTGATCCAGGTGGCCGTGGGTGAGCAGTATCTTATCCAGCCTCCTGAAGCCCAGCCCGCTGCGCAGCAGTTGCCGTTGGGTCCCCTCTCCACAATCGATGAGGAAGCGGTATTCTTTGTGCAGCACCATGTTGGCCGTCAGCCCGCGCCGGATGGAGGGCGCCGAAGCCGAGGTGCCTAGAAAAACAAACTCGAACATTTAGCTACCATAAACCTTATTGTGTATGTCTAATATAAAAAATATAACCGTCTTGTAGTATCGTTCAAAGATTTTTGAATACCTCCTCGTGAGTTAGCAAATTCTCACCATTTCTGACCTCAGCGCGAGCTCGTCTGATGGATTCCATCAACTCTGAATTAGACATCACGTCAATGGTCTCCATCAATCTGTTAAATGTCTCTATACTCAAAATCACCGCTCGAGGCTCGCCATCCTCGGAAACAATGTACTGTATATCCTGTATTTGGTATGAAGTGGACATCTCTTTTAGCAACTTTGCCATCAAAACTCTCCTTCCTTAAGAGATAACCTATTTTCTTATCGGCAACCTTATGGTAAACATCGTTCCCTTCCCGACTTCGCTACGGACATTTATATCTCCGCCCAGGCTTCGCACAAAGGTCCGACCCCACCACAGTCCCGGGCCCGTCTTTCTCTCCTTGGTGGTGAAGAAGGGCTCAAAGATGCGCGCCTGCATCTCAGGGCGCATCCCACAGCCTGTATCGAAGATATCGATCTCCACCCACTGCTCGTTGTCGCTCAGACGGGTGCACAGGGTCAATGTCCCTCCGTCGGGGGCCATGGCTTCCACCGCGTTGGTGATGATGGTGGTGAAAGTCTCGATGAGAGACTCGTGGAGCAGGTGCATGGGCGGCAGATCAACGGCGCAATCCCTGACCACCCTCACGTTCTCAGGCAGCGCCGCCCGATCCTGGGCGGAAAAAAGCAAGCGGTTCAGGTTGGCCGCTTCGCGCCCTTCCGGGCTTACTTCTTGCTCGGCCAGTTGTTGCAGGCGCTCCTCTACTTCCAGCAACCAGTCGGCCTCGTCCTCCAGGCGGGCCAGGTAACGCTCCAGGGTTTCATCTTCCAGGCCGGTGATGCTTCTCAGTTCCTCGACAAAAATGGGAATGGCGGCGATGGGATTCTCCGCCAGGGCCAGGGCCCGCATGGCCTGTCCGGCCCTTTTTACCTCCTCGTAACGTTTGGCGTTCTGGATGGCGAGAGCGGCCTGGCTGGCCAGTCGTTCCAGGGTTTTTAGCTCTTCGTCGGTGAACTGGTGGAAGGTGCGATAGTTGACCCACATGATCCCGATCGTGCCTTCCTGGGCGCGCAGCGCGAAACCGGCGAAGGTTTTTACCTGCTCCTGACGGGCGAACTCGCTGCGGAGTGGTTCCTCCAACAGACCGGCGCTCTCGACCACGAAACGACCTTCGCGCACCACCTGGGCGGTAGCCCCGTCTGCGGCAGGCGTCAGGACAGGCGGAGTCGAAAACTCGCCGGCCACCACCGGGGGCAGCAGGCTGTTCCTGGTCTCGTCGTAATGGTATATACACGTAAAGTCGGCCAGGACGGCCTGGTTGGCGGTTTCGGCTATCTTGGTCAACGCTTCGGACAGGTCGAGGGAGGTGTTGATAATGCACTGTATTTCGTACAGCATATCCAGCTCCTCCACCTTCTTCTGCCGGTCCTGGAACAGCCTGGCATTCTCGATGGCGATGGCGGCGTAATCGGCCAGGGCGGAAAGCATGTCCAGGTTGTTGCGGGTGAAGGGCCTGTCGTCGAGCTGGTTATCTACACTCAATACCCCGATGTTCTGCCCTCCTACTTTCAAAGGCACGATCAACACGGACTTGACGAAATAGCCGGTCTTCATCTTGAAACTTTCAGTGGCCTGGGACATATCGAGCATCACCGGGTTCCCTGTTTTGACCACCGAACCGGCCAGGGTGCCCTCCGCTTTCAGCTTTAACTCTCTGGCGTATTGTTCGTTAAGACCTCTTTGGGCGCGCATGTAGAGATTGCCCGTCTCCTCATCGAGCAGAAGTAGAGAACCTTCCTCGGCGGCGGTGATGTAAACGGCCGCCTCCACGATCCGGCCTAACAACTTCTCCAGGTTGGAGAGGGAGGTCACTGATTTGCCGATCTGGAACAAAATGTTCATTTCCTTGACTTTATGCTGCAATTTTTCGTTGAGCTCCATAAGTTCGGCTCTGGCTGCCAGTCCAAAATTAGGTTTGCTCTCGTTGCTCATGGTTATCCTTTCTCACCTGATAATGGTAAATTCATTCCGGGCCGGTATTAGACACGGCTCACAATCCCTTTTTCTCCCTCTTGGCCCTCTATCTCGAACCTGGCGTCGGGTATGAATTGTTCTACCACCCACGCGTTGGTCAACAGGTGTGGCGTTATCTGACAGGTGGTCAGACGCAGCTCGGCGGCCAGCAAAGCGGCGGGCAGGATAAGTTGATCGGCCAGATGTTTATCCAGGGCTGCCCCACTTCGCTGATAAGCGAGAAAAGCCTGAGCGGCCTCCCGGGCTACTTTCTCTGCCCGCTTACCTCGTGCTCCGTAGGCGGTGAAGGCCGCCACCGTCCGCTCGAACTCGGCCACCAGGAAGACGACCGTGCCCTGTCCCGGCGAAGGGGCGTCGATGAGCTCGATGTGGGGCGCGAAACCATTTTTTGAAAGCGCCTGCTCTACGGCCTGTTTCTGCCGTCGAGCGATGTGGGCAGGCAGGTTAGAGGTGGCCGAAAAACCGTAAAGGCGCTTGAGTGCCCCTCGTTCCGTCAGATCGACGGCTTGGAGGGAGGGGGCGGCGGTGTTTTGTATTGTGGCCCGTATCTCTCCCCCGCCCACCGGATACCAGCCCCATTTTTCGATAGTAACCTGGGCCCCAAGGCCCAGACGGGTAAGGGTGGGCAGATAGACGTATTCCAGGTAGTGAAAGGGTGGGCTCCAGGCCACGTGGGTACCGCCCCGGATGGTTAGATGCGACTGAGCGCCAGCCAGCGCCAGGGGCAAAAAGATGGTTTGAAAGACCAGGCTGGTGGCACCGGCGCTCCCGCCCGCCCGGGCCTCGGCCACGTCGAAAGTGTAATCGCCGGCCTGGGGCGATGCGCCGGGCACGAAAATCAAAGTCTGGGAGCCCAGTTCTGCCCCTTCTACCTCAGCCTGACATATGCTGGCTACCGCCCGCACCCCGGTCAAATGCTGGGCTGCCAGGCCGGGTTTAGGTCGTCTGGCCCGAATATTTTCGATGCGCACAGGTTGCCCCAACAGCGCCGACAGGCTGAGCGAGGTGCGCAACACCTGCCCGCCACCTTCGCCATAGGAGCCATCGATGACGATCAACTCTTTCTCCCCTTTCGGCAACTACAGGGCACGTTACAGGCCAATGGTCGTTTCGTCTGGGAAGTTTGATTCCGGTTACAATTGATTTTATCACATCTCAAGCCCGAAATCAAGCTAATAAAACCTTGTGGGGAGAGGCCAGGATGTCTGGCACACCGAAATAAAAACCCCCCACCGTAGTGGGGGCGTGAAGCTGAACGGCGGTCAACTTTGGCGCACAAGCTACATTTAGCAACGTGGTTTCAAGGCGCACTCTCTGTTGACGCTTTTTATAATAATAGCTGTGGTGGCCCTTTCAGATAACCAGCCCTATTTCTCTGGCGATGTCGGCGGCCTGATGCCGATTGCGCGCCCCCAGCTTGATGAAGATACTGCTTACGTGGTTTTTGACCGTTCTCTCCGTAATGTACAACTGCGCAGCGATCTCTTTGTTACTGAGTCCTTCGGCCATGCATCGTACAATCTCCTCCTCCCTGGAGGTAAGAGGAGAGGCAGAGATTCCGGCCGTGCGGGAGATGGTTTGCGCCAGTCGGGTGAATTCGTCGAGTACTTTACTGAGAAGACGTTCCGTGATAACTACCTCGCCTTTCAAGACTTTTCTCAACGACTCAAGCAGATGCGGAACGTCGCTTTCTCTGGGAATAAAGCCACGCGCCCCGCTCTTGATAGCTTCGATTATAATTTCGTCGCTATCGTAAGCGGTGGTCATCAACAGCACGATGGAGACATCGGGCATCTCCCGTTTTATCAACTCGATCGTTTGCGCATGGCGGCCATAAAGCATGCCGATGTCCACTATAATTAAGTCAGGGTTTAGTTCCCTGGTCTTGGCTAAAGTTTCCACTCCATTGCTTACTTCCCCCACCACCTCCATATCTGTTTGTCCGTCGATTACACTCTGTAGCCCCTGGCGGAAAAGGGCGTAACTTTCTATCAAAAGTACCTTAGCTGGCTTTGCCATCGCTTCTCTCCTCCTGACCTCATTCGATCCTGAGTGAGGGCGCTACGTTCTGCGAAGCGAGGACTACGGTGCTGAACGACTACAATATCGGGTTTGAGGTCATCCTACAAATCAGTCATTGACGAAAATAGCGTTGAACAACATAACAGGAAGCTCAGAGGCTTTTCGGGGTTTCTCTGAGCCTGATATGATTGCTATTTTTCGAGAGAACCCACTACTATAATTATACCACACAAAGGTCACGAATAGGTTAAAAATAGGTTAAGATTTGGTTAAGAATTTGAGATCCAGGTTTCTATGGGGATAGGAATAGAGGGGTAACCGCTACGGTTGAACCGGGCTGATTTTTGAGGGTAAGAGGCAGGAAAACCCTGGTTTCGACTACCATCAGGGACTTGTGAATCACATTATCGGACTCAGATAGCTCGACTATGCTATCCGCCGTGTCGGCTTTAACGTATATCTCGTAAAGCCCAAAACCCACGTTCGGCCAGATGACCTGGGCGACGCCGGAGGAACCGGCCTCGACGACCGGCAGCGTGTCAGACCCTAAAGATGTCCCTCCCGCATGGGGGTCGCCATTCCAGAAGCCCACCACGACATTTTTCACCCCCAGATGGCCCTCGTTGTTCACAGGGGCTTTAATGGTAACCGTCACCGGCTCGCCGGTGGAGAGCTCAGGTTCAGCAGGGTCGAAGGAGAAAGAGATGGACGAGGGCCACAGGTTGGCGTAGATCTTCCTTTCACCCTGATTGTTGCCCTCGCACGCTTCGCCTACTGCCTGGCCCGAATCGACCCAGACGTACAGGCTGCGCGGGGCGGTGACGGTCGCGGCCCAGGGGAAGGAAGCAGTAGTGGCGCTTCCCCACCCGCCGTCAAGCCCGTCGAGCTGGCTGCTTCCGATGAGCGTACTTTGGCCTGGAGTGCCTTCCCAAAGACTGACGGTGAAACCCTGGGGCGTAGCCGCGTTGCCCCGGTTGAAGACGATGGCTTGAAGGTTGAAGGTGGCCGGTTCGCCGTAGTAGGGCCCTTCGCTGGAGTTTATGGAGACCGCGCCGGGCACCAGATCGACGTAAGGCTGCACCAGGGGAGCGGTGTAATTGGCGAAGGCCACCCCCAGGGGCCTGATGGCCTTGCTGCCCGGGTCGAACAGGTTGCTGCGCACGTTGTAACCCTCGAAGTTGGCGTCGTTCAGGCTGTACCAGGCCCAGCGTTGCACCAGGCGGTGGCCGTCGGCCGCGTAGCCCAGGGAATCGTCGGCGGCCGTCGAGAAGTAATCGAAGGTATTGGTCATGAAAGCCTTCACCCTCTCGTCGATGAACCCCCAGTAGGTGCTCAACAGGATGCCGTACTCAGAGACGATCAGCGGCTTATCCCTCTCCCCTCTATCCTTCATCCATTGGCGAAAGGCCACGATCTGCTGCTGAAATAAGTCCATGCGGTCGTGATCCTGGACTTCCCTCAACTCGCCCTGGGTGGCGTCCAGGCCGGGCGGGATGCCACATCCCCAGCTATCTTTTTGCTCTCTCAGGATAAAGTTGTGCACGTTCCAGACATCGACGGGCATCTTCTGACCGTAGAGGTTCTGGTAATGGGCCAGGATCATATCCAGGTACTGAAGGCGCAGCGGCGTGGGCTGCACCACGCCCCCGATAGCCACCTTACAGGTGGGGTCCCTGGTTTTCAAAAAGGTGTACCAATCGTGGTAGAGTTCGGCGTACTCCTGGGGCGTGCGGCCGTCCTGCCAGTCGTAGGTGGTATCCATCTCGTTGCCGATGAGCCAGGTAGCGCCCGGATTGCTCTCCACAACGGAAGCGATGGAGAGGGGGTTGGGCTGGTTGTGGGCGCCAACGCGGATGATGTGCACGAACTCCAGCCCGCCGTGGTGGGAGAGATTGCTCGTCGTCCCCCAATTCACGTACCAGCCGGCGTGGAGTTGGGCGGCGTCGTAGTGAGTGATACCGCCGAGCGCTCCGAACCCGAAGCGCTCATTAGGAGAGGGGAAGAGAGGGCAACCGGATGATCCCTCGGCCACGGTCCGGTGAAAGATCAAAACAGCCAGCAGGAGCAGCGGGCCGAGCATCATCAACGACGGCAAAAGTCCTGGTATCCTTACTCTGTTACGGGAACGAGGCCCCACCGCGCTTATTGCTCCTCCGGCTTCTCGGCCTCTCCGACCGTCACCGAGGCCGACGCCTGAGCCGCCAGCCCTCCGGCGTAGATAAACGAGACCCGGTTCTCGATCTCCGTTCCCAAAGAGACGCCGGGCGCCACCCTGGCCTCTATAGCGACCTCCAGCCTCTCCCCCTGGGACAGACGCCCCACCTCGACGGAAACTAACCTGTCGTAAACGATCTCTGCCCCCCCCTGGTTAGACTGAGCCTGCGCCTCGCTCAGCCCGGCTGGGATCAGATCGGTCAGCCACACGCCCTCCAGGTCGTAGCCCAGCCTGTTGACCACCGTCACCAGGTAACGCACCGTCTCCCCGGGCATGACCTGCTTCCGCTCCACCTGTATCACCGGCATCAGGGGTAAGGTCGGTGCTTTCTCTCCTCCGTAACAGGTCAGATTGACCTCGTACTCCCGGCCAGTCTCTATCTTGAGGGCCACATCTTGCACGGTGGCCTTCAGGCCCGGCGGAAGATTCAGATTGAGGACCCCCACCCCTTCGTGTAAGCCGCCGAAGCGATAGTGGCCGTTGTCGTCGCTGGTGGTGTCCACGCTCCAACCCGCCCAGGACAGAACGACCACCACACCAGGCTCGTCCTGGTAGCTCCAGTTGGTGACTACGCCGTGAATCCCGGCCGGTACGGCAGGAGCGCAATCGTCGTCATCGTCCTCGCCGGCCGGTTGAGGCGGAGCCGGGGTGGGCGGCCTGGGAGGCTGCCGGTAGGATGTGGCTTCGATCCCCGCCGGACAGAGCAGGCCCACGACAAACAAAACCACGAATACAACCACTAACATCTTCTGGATACGCCAAAGCATCCTGTCCATGCCCATCCTCCCGATTATCTAACCTTCAGCACACCACAACTCAGGGAGCAACCGAGGACGGACGCGGCGGCCCTTCCAGGGTTTCGTCCCCGGCATCCCCACCTCCCACCCGGCCAGGAGCATCCTCACTCGCCGCAGACACCGCGGTGATGAGGGTCTGGGTGATGTTGTTATACGTCCCTCCCACTATCTCGTGGGTCTCGTAGACCGCTCCGTAAGTAGTCCGCAGGTCGGCCGAGTCCACCTGGGCGTACAGGATGTGAGCGCCGGGCGTGAAGTAGCCGCTGAAGTTACTGTGAGCAGGATGGATTTCGGCCAGGTTTAGCGTCCTGGTTTCGCCGGGCGCCAGAGGGGAGCCCACAAGCCAGGTCAGCCCCTCCGCGCACCGCGAGCTGCCGTCTCCTCTGTCTCCGTCCCAGGTCTGGTTGACGCCGGTGGGCAGTGGGTTGGGGTCGATGTAGAAATCCACCCAGAAGCCGTCAACGATCGTGGCCGTCCCCTCGCCGATGTTCTCGATAACCACCTGGATATCGGTGCCCGGCCCGCCGGGGTTGGTGACGTTGATAGACCGCACGATCAGGTCAGGCCCTACGATGTGGTTTTTAAGGATGAGAGGCAGGGCTATACATGGACTGATAACGCGCGTCGTCACTGTATAAGTGTCACCCCAGTCTTTGAAAACTGTGGAAGTGAGGAGGACCGTATTGCTTATTATTAAGGGGTAAGTGTTCGTCACCTTACCGGTGATAGTAATAATGCCCCACTCATGAGGAGACAGGTCTTCCACACGCCAGGAGAGGGGGCCGGTACTTGTGAGGGTCGCCCCACTGGAGATGAGTTTGATGATCGTCAAACTACCGGGTGGGGACAGGGTGTCGGTGATGAACACATTGGGGACCAGGCCTGTCCAGGCGTTGGAGTAAACCAGGGTGTACATGATGTTGCCACCTGCGCAAACCGGGCCTGGTGGCACCACTCTTTTGATGACAGGAACAGATTGTCGGTTGGGGATCTGTTCCGGCGTAGCCCACACAGCAGGTCTGGAGACAAGCAGAACGACCAACCCCAGGCCGAGGACGACCAGAATCGCCAGGCCCGGGGGCAACGTGGCGGATCGGTCATTTTTGTTTTTCACTGTACGCATGGCTCTCCTCCTTTCGCTCAGTGAGAGCTGGATTGCTCCGACTATTCTAAAGTGGCCAATCCATTTTCTTCAATTCCCTTTCGCCTTACGAGATTTCAGATAAATGTAGATTCCCAACCCGATCCCCCCACTGCCCAGGAGAAGAATGGTAGCCAGCTCGGGAATAGGTTCTCCTGGTGGTGATGGTGATGGTGATGGTGCACTGGGAGGAGGAGTTGGCGGACGGGGTGGCTGAGCGCTGACCAGCCACAGGGGACTGAGAGTCAGCAAAGCGGCCATCACGACGATAACCATAATCTTGAATCCAGACAACGATAGATTCATAATCCTTTCTCCCTTTCCTTTATGGCTTAGAGTATGACTTAGAGGCCAGATTCAACCGACGACCTTATCTCATTATCCTCTTTTAATCCTCTTTTACGTTTTACTGTCCCGATCCAAAGACCACAGGCCAGCCCGACCCCC
Organism: uncultured Anaerolineales bacterium; assembly: GCA_964646625.1. Lineage (GTDB taxonomy): Bacteria > Chloroflexota > Anaerolineae > CAZYHC01 > CAZYHC01 > DAOULT01. The sequence continues at coordinate 124,513 of CAZYHC010000006.1, read as the reverse complement.
AGGCCCGTAGCCAGGGCCGCCGCCCTGACGAGGAGCAAGAGAGGGGATGCCAGGCCCACAGCCGGATCCTTTCTCATCGCTCTCATGGAGAAGGGAACGGTGGTCAGGAAGAAGACAGCCACCGTCAGGCCGAAAGCCTGCCAGGGCATCAGCTTTCCGCAGGCCAGGGCCAAAGCTAAGCCCGTAAAAGGAACCAAAGCCACCTGCACCTTCAGCACCGGCGGGGTGTGGGAATCCCTGACGGCTTTGTCCGGGTGCCTGGCGTGCACCGCCACCTTCCAGCAGCCGATGTGGAACTTCCTCCGGGCATAAGCGGCCAGGGTGGATGCGTGCTGGTGGTAAACCACGGCCCGCGGGGCGAAGACCAGCTTGTACCCACGTTTGGCCAGGCGGAAGGAGAATTCCTGATCCTCGACGGCGAAAATGCGGGCATCGAAGCCGCCATTGGCCAGGAACACCTCCCGACGGTAGGCCGCCGAATAGGTGTCGATGAAGTCGATGTATTCTTCCCGTTCCATGCGGGCGTATTTGTCCTCGTACTCCAGTTGGACGAAACGGGCCACCAATTCCCTCTGTCGCGTCCGATAGATTCCTTTGGCTCCGACCACCTCCTCCCGCTCAAAAGGCGCAAACATACGCTCGATCCAATCCTCCGCCGGGGCGCAGTCGGCGTCGGTGAAGAGGAGGATTTCCCCTTCAGCCTGGCTGGCCCCCAGGTTCCTGGCCGCTGCCGGCCCGGAGTGGGGCTGGCGAAGCAAACGTACCTGGTAGGTCGAGACTATCGCCGCCGTCCCGTCGGTGGAACCGTCATCGACGACGATGACCTCGTAGTCCTCCCGTGGGGCCGATTGGCGGAAAAGGGCCGCCAGGCACTCTCCTATCGTTTCCTCTCCGTTGTAGACTGGGACGATGACCGATGCTTTGACCATCGGGCTACCGTCCTTTGAGCCTGCCGACAAAGCGCAAGGCCAAACCGAGGCCCAGCAAGGCCAGCCCTCCTGGCAGCAGCCATGTTAATACCTGCTGTGGCCCCGAAGTGCCGGTCAGAGTTGAGCTGACGGTAAAAGTTTGATCTTTGACCAGGTGAGCCTGGTACTTGAGGGCGTTATCCTGCTCCACCAGCGGCGCAGGCTCAGCGCGCTCCACTTCGACCGGCAGCTCAAGGTTCACATCCAAAGGATGGCTCAAAGTGCCGGGTTGTTTCTGCACCAGAAGGCTGTAGCGCCCTCCCTCCAGGATATCCGGCGGCATGCTGTAGGAAAAGCTTATCTCTCTCTCTTCGCCTGGGGCCAGGACGAAGAAGGCCCCAAACACCCTCTTATCCCCCTCCACGGACACCTCGACCGGCTCGTCGAGCCCCTGCGCTTCGACCAGACGGCTTCCCTGGGGTACGTAGAGGCGCAGGTAGTCCCAATAGCAGCCCTGCATCAGATCGTCGTATGAGTCCCCGTATTCAGAGCCATGAACGCACTGGTCTACCCCTCTGGCGCTTTTGTTGAGATAGGTAACCGTCGTCTGGCCCTGGAAAGAACCATCCTGACCAGCCGAGAGCTGATACTCGATGCCCTCTTCGACGTTCGAGTTGACCTTGTTGTAGCCCAGGTTGGAGTCCACCACCAGGAGGTAATCGCCGTCGGTGGAACGGAGACGGCCATCCCAGTTGTTGTCGGCCAGGAGGCGGGCAGCGTCCTGGTCGTGCAGGTAGACCAGGATGTGCTTTTCGTCAAGCTGCCGCTTCAAAGCCAGGAGCAGTTTCGATACCGATATAGCCCCGCTCTCACTTTCCAGTTTGGCTACGACAGCGCCCAGCAGGTCGGCCATGAAGTCCTTGCGATGCTCCCACCAGCCCCCCTCCTTGCTCGCTTCGATAGAAGGGGTGGCGAGGGGAGCCTGCCAGTAACGCTTCAGGAGGTCCAGGACGTTGCCGCCGTTCACCTGCTGGCCGTAGGCCGAAAGAGCGACCGGCCCGAGGGCTTCCATAATGCCCTGCAAGGCGGCCAGATCGACGGCCACCACCCCATCGACCGCCGCCCCCTGATCGACCTGGTAGATGCTCTCCACCACCCGGGCCGTGGTGGGGAAATCGGGCGACCAGTTGGCGTCCCGGAAGACCAGCAGCCCGGCCCCCATGTAGCGGTAGAGCGGTTCCGGCGGGGGAGGGTGCGGCCTGGACAGGTCATCGACGGCGTAGCTATCCTTGAAGGTCAGTTCAATGATCCTCCCCTTGTAGACGCTCACCAACCCCGCGCCGCTGATGAAGCCCCCCGTGGCCCGCAGTTCGTGGTTGTTCTGGGTCAGGAGCAGGTAGGTCCTGGGCTGATCGATCCCCAACAGTTCGGGCGCCACCAGGGCGCCCTGCACGGCGAGATTCAGGGCCAGAAGGTACCTGTCCAGGGACTCCACCCGCCTGGCCAGTCGAGGCGAGAGCCTGGCGGCATCGATCTGGCGGCGCGCTTCGGCCACCCGGTCCAGCTTAGCCTGGGCCTGTTCTAACGTCGGTTGGCCCGCCACCAATCCCACCAACACCGTTTGGCCCAGATTTTGGCTGGAGGGGCCTGCAACTTCAAAAGGCCCAGGCACCTCAGTCGAACTCAGGCCAGGGAGAGCTTCCAGGGCTTCCAGGACCATCCCTCCTGCCCCGCAAACGTCAATGGCGATTTGCAGCAGGTGCGGGGCGGCCTCGATATCCCTTCCTACAGCGGGAAGCCAGCCCAGGTATCGACACAGAAACAGGAGAGGCTCAAGTCCCTCCTCGACCGCCTGAAAATCACCCTCAGCCTGGCTCAACTCGGCCTCGACCTGTTCCCAATCCTGCGGATTCGGGTCACGGCCGGCCATACTTTGCAGCGTCCACAGGTGCCCAAAGCCGGAAATCAAGCGGCCTCTGACCCAGGCGTAGCGGTCGTAGCCAAAGCTCAAGATGCACAGCAGGCACAGGCCGAGCGCCGTCCCGATTACCGGCCGCAGCCACCTCCTCCTCCCTGACATGGCCTGAGCCCTACAACGTGCACAGGAGCCGCCCCAACCTTGCGGTCGGCGGTAGCTCGTTGGGGGGCAGGCCGATCAGCACCGTCGCTGACTGGGCGATGTTGGCGTCAAGGCTCGACAGCCGGGCCTCAATCTCCAGGACGGTGTCCTCCCCGGTTTCGTCCGCCACCACAGTTTTGACCGTGATCGCCGATTTTTGCCCTGGCAACATCGGGCCGACGTCCACCACCACGCCGTTCTTCTCGTAGTAACGACTTAAGTCGTTACTACTATAGATTGTTCCCTGGGTGGCGGTGGCCTCCCCAATGGCTAAAACGCCAGGGAAAGAGACCACCACCTCCACATCCATGACCACCATAGAGCCGGTGTTGGAGACAGAGGCCACAAAGACGACCCTATCGCCCGGCACGGCCAGTTCCCGGTCGCTCGTCAAGGTCAGGGTTAATTCCGGGCGCGGTCCGGTAGGCTCCGCAGTAAGCGTCAGTGGGGGGACGCCGCCAGGCCCCCCCGGCGGCAATGGAGCGCCGCCTCCACCGCCGGGGCCGCCCGAACCTCCCGGCGGCGGTGGAGGTTCGGGCTCATCCGGAGACCCCGGCGTGGAAGGAGGGATGGTCGGGGCCGTCTGCTGCTGCGGATTTTTCTGGGCAGGCGTGGCCCAGGCTCCTGGGCTGAGGCTCGAAAGCAAGATCATCCCCAACGCGACCGCCGCCAGGATGGCGATCCAGGGATTAAACCGCTTCGAAAAATCTGTTCTCATCTCAAAACACGCTCCATTCCAGGTGCCTGGCACTTCCAAAGTGCCAGGCACCTGATCGACTCTAACGCGCTTTGGCCACCACGACCACCCGGTGGGTGTTGGTCCAGGAAGGCCAGCAACTTACGAGCGTCAGAGTCTCGTCGGGAGTAGGGGCCATGTAGCGGGCGTGTGCCCTCCTCTCCTCAAGGGAAGCCCCCGCTTCCTCCAGAAGCAGGTTCTCCTCCACCACGTAGAGATAGCTACTCCCGTCCATCGCTTCCAGGATAACCTCGTCGCCAGGGGCCAGCTCGGATAGCCGCGCAAAGACCGCCCCCTTGAGGCTGTGGTGGCCGGAGAGCACCACGTTGCCTCCTTCGCCGGGGTTGGCGCTGTTGGCGTGATGGCCTGCTGCGTGGTCGGCCGTTTCCCAGGCGGTTTTTTTCACCCCGCCTTCCTCGACGATGCGCCAGTTCACCTCGACCACCGGAGCATCGATCTCAATCCTGGGAATGTGGATCCGGCTGGCAGGCAGTCCTCTGGCCGACTCCTGAACGCCCGCGGTGGGCATTGTCGTCGCTGTCGGGTCAGGCCGCGTGGTCGGGGTGACGGTGGGCGGCATCTCCGTCGGCGGCGGATAGGTGCCTGGCACTAACAACGAACGTTCGCTGTTGCCAGGCACCTGTTCGGACGTTGCCGAAAGCGAAGCCTGGCCCTTCTGTGAAGGAGATAGCCAGCGGGAAACCTGCGGGTAGCCCAGGAACGCCCCGGCCACCAGGAGGACCGCTGCCCCCGCAACGATCAAACAATTCCCCATGTGCCTGTAAACTGGATTGTTTCTATTCTTTTGAACGCTTTCGTTTGCGTCGTTCCTCACCGCCGTCCTCGGAGTAGTAGTAATAGTAATAGTAGTAATCGCCGGCCGCCCGCTGGGAGAGCCTGTTCAGCACCGCCCCCACCAGGTTGGCTCCCACTTTACCCAGGTTTTCCATAGCCCGTTGGGCCATACCCCGGCGGGTCTTGCCTGCCTCGGCGACTATCAGCACGCCGTCCACCTGGTTGGCTAACACCGCCGCGTCGGTGACCACCAACATGGGCGGACTATCGAGCAGGACCACGTCCGCCTGCCCGGTCAGGTTCTCCAGCAGTCTCCTCATCTTTTGTGAGCTCAGGAGCTCCGAGGGGTTGGGCGGCAACGGGCCGCTGGCCAGAACCCGCAGGTTATCGACCTCGGTGGCCTGCAAGTACCCATCGATAGCAGGCTCATCCTGGAGCAGGGCGTTGGTCAGGCCCTCCTTCCTGGGTAGTTTGAAAAACTTGTGCAGGACGGGCCGCCGCAGGTCCGAATCGACGGCGATGACCGACAGCCCGGCCTGGGCCATGACCACCCCCAGGTTGGCCAGGGTGGTGCTCTTGCCCTCGATGGGGTTGGGGCTGGTGACCAGCAGGGTGCGCATCGGCTGATCTATGGCCGAAAACTGGATGTTGGTGCGCAGGACGCGGTAAGCCTCCGAGATGGGCGATTTGGGATGGTCGGCGGCGATCAACTTATCCTCCAGGTGCTTGCCCTTGATGCGCGTGATGGCCCCCAGCGTGGAGAGGCCCATAGTCTGTTCAATATCTTCCGGGGTCTTGATCGTATCGTCCAGGTATTCCAGGAAGAAGGCCATGCCCAGGGCCAGGGTCAGACCGGTGATGGCCGCCAGCAGGACGTTGAGTTGGGTCCTGGGGCCAATGGGCGCGGTGGGTACGGGCGCCGGTTCCACCACGCTGATGTAGTTGGCCGGGGTGTCCTGGATGAAGGAAAGCAGGCTGGCGTAAGTGGCCTGCCAGGTGTCCAGTCGCTCCTGGAGCACCCTCAGCCGCGCCTGATCCTCGGTCAGTTCCTCCGTCTCAAGGGAGGAGGTGCGGGCCTCCAGGTCGGCAATTTCCCGCTGAGCGTCCTGAATCTTGAGCTCCAGGTCCCTCAACTGAAACCTGACGAACTGGCGATACTCGTCCTGCTCCTGCTGGTAGATGGCGGTGGGGCTTTGCTGGACGAGCTGGTTGGCGATCTCGTCGGCGATGGCCCTGGCCCGCAGGGGGTTCACGTCCTCCACGCTGATCTCCAGGAGTTGAGTATTGTGTACCAGTGCGACCCCCACTTTCTCCCTCAATTCGCCCACGCTCATGTCCAGGCCCAGGGCCTCGATGGTGGCCTGCAAAATGGGTTGCCTGGTCACTATCTCGGCGTAGGTCAGGGCCAACTGCCCGCTGGCCGATAGCTCCCCCGTGTCGGGGTTGATGCTCTGGATGCTCTGCCCCACCATCACCGTCGTTTGGGTCTTGTAGATCTTAGGCATGGACCGGCTGGTCAGGTAGGCGCCAGCCGCCCCTACCGCGGTGGTGAGTATAATCAGCCACAGCCACTTTCTAACGACGTTAAAATATTGACGCAGTTCCAACTTCAGTCCGTCCTTTCCAAGATACCGCCGACACAAGGTCAGTCGGCTTTATTATGGGGCGACGACGATAGTTTCACCCTCTTCCAGACCGGCCACGATCTCCGTATATTCGGGGTTGGAGAGCCCGGTCTCCACCCTGATTTCCAAAAGCTTGCCCTCTTTCTCCACGAACACGTACCTCTTGGTGCCGATGGTGCGAATGGCTCGCGTCGGCACCAGGAGGACGTTCTCGCGGCGCTCGGTCTCTATCTCCAGCCGGGCGGCCATCCCGATCCCCAAACCCTCGGGGTGCGGCGGCTCAAAGTCCACGCTCAAGAGATAGGTGATCTCTTCCTCACCTTTATCTTTGCCAGGTTTGGGAACGACCGTCCGCACCCAGCCCCCAAACTCCTGGCCGGGGAGGGCTTCCAGGGCGATCCTTACCCTCTGGCCCACGCCCACCCTGCGGGCCGTGGACTCGTCGAGATCGGCCCGAACCTCCAGGACCGACGGGTCGATGACGGTCATCACGACTTCGTAGGGCTCAACCCAGTCGTACAACTCGACCTCGAGGGCCAGCACCTGCCCGGAGAAGGGGGCCAGGAGCCTGGTCTTGTCCAGTTGGGCCTGGGCCCGGGCCAATTCCGTGCGGGCCAGCCCCACTTTCCTCTTCAGGATGTCGATCTCGATCTGGCGCTGAGTTGACTGTGCCTGTTGGAGCCGATACCTGATCTGGGCCATCTCGTGGTTCAGTTTGGCCACTTCCAGGTCAAAGGCAGCTTCCTGACTCTCCCAGGTGTTGTACCAATAGACCTGGTCGTAGAGGGCCTGAGCCTGCTCCAGGGCCAGGCGCGTCTGTTCCACTCGTGCATCGTGGGCCAGCAGCCCCTCACCCTCCGCGCTGGTTTGCGCTTTCTTCAGGTTGAGCCAGGCCAGGTCGAGTTCATATTCAGCCTGCGATATCTCCTCCTCCAACTCCGTCGATTTGATCTCGGCCAGGACCTGTCCGGCCGCTACCTCCTGTCCAGGAGCCACGTCGAGGCTCTGGATCGGCCCTCCAACTTCGAAGAAGAGCCTGGCTTCTTTGGCCGCCGCCACCCGGCCGGCCACCTGAATGGTCTCCACGATGGCCCCCCGCCTCACCTGGTAGCCGGGCCTGGGCGCGGTGGTGGGCGTGGGAGTGGCCTCTGGCCGCACGAAGGTGGGGGTCGGCTCTGCGGCCCGCGAGGGCTGGCTGATGCAGCCTGCCAACCCTAACCCGGCAAGCAACATAAGCCCCAGGAGGTGCCCGGCACTTCCAAAGTGCCAGGCACCTGGACTCCAGAGTTTAATCCGCTTCTTGGCCATATATCCCCACCACGATAGCATCGCCTTCTTTCAAGCCGCTCACGATCTCTGTCTGGTCGGCGTTGGAAAGCCCCGTCTCCACCTCGACCTCGGCCAGCCGGCCGTCCTCCCCCACCACAAAGACGTACTTTCGGGAGCCGATAACGCGGACGGCTCTGGTCGGCACCAAAAGCACCCCTTCGTGGCGCTCGACCTCGATCTCCAGCCCGGCGATCATCCCGATCTCCACCTGGCGGGGAGGGCGGGAGACGAAGGCTATGGTAGTCAGATAGATGATGCTTTCATCCTCTTTAGAGATGCCGGGAACGACCTCCATCACCCTTCCCTCGAGCGGCTTATCCGGCAGGACGTCGAAGGTAATCTTCACTTCCTGTCCCACCTGAACCTTCCTGGCCGTGGCCTCGTCCAGGTTGGCCCGCACCTCCAGGACGGTCGGATCGACGATGGTCATCACTCGCTGGTAGGGCCTGACCACGTCGTAAGGGCTGATCTCCAGAGCGTAGACCTGCCCGCCGGCGGGGGCCATCAGCCTGGCCTTGTCCAGTCGGGCCTGGGCCCTGGTCAGTTCCTCCCGGGCCCGGGCCACCTTCCTCCAGAGAAGAGTTAGCCCCACCTCTTCGGCCTTCAGGTTGGCTGACTTGCTCTCGTAGGCCGACACAGCAGCCTCGTAATTGAGGGTGGCCTGCTGCAAGGCCAGACCTTCGGCGCTGGCCCCTGCCCCGGGTCCCCCCGGTCCTTTCAGAACAATGTCGTAGGCCGCCTGGGCCCTCTGGAGGGCCAGGAACGCTTTGTCCAGCTCTGCTTCGAGCAGGGCCAGTTCGTCCTCCAGCGGCATGGCCTGGGCCTTCTTCAACTCCAGATAGGCCAACTCCAGGTTCCACTCCGCCAGTTGCACTTCGTTCTCGAGCTCCGTCGTCTTGAGCTCGGCCAGGGCCATGCCTTCGACCACCCGGCTGCCTACCGTGACGCTGATGGTCTGCACCCGGCCACCTATCTCGAAGAAGAGCCGCTCCGCCCTGGCAGAGAACACCCGGCCCCGCGCCCGGACCGTGCCCACGATAGTACCCCGTTTCACCTGGTAGTCGGCCTTGATGATCGGCTTCGGGGTGGCGGTGGGGGTGACGACGGGCGAGAAAGTGTATGTACTATATGGTATAGGTCTGGCTGCCACCGCTCCGCTACAGCCCACGACGAGCAGGCATACTGAAAACAGGATGATAACTAAACCGTGTGTCGAGATTGGAGATTGGAGATTGGAGGTTGGAGACAGAAGACTTAATTCTCTCCTCTCGATTTTCCACTCTCCCAACTTCCACCTTCCAACTTCCACTTTCCACCCTCCAATAGCTTCACGGCCCCCAAGAAACCACCCTCTCGCTGGCGAACTCGTAGGAGAAGCTCAGGTGGTCCAGGGCAGTGGCGCACATCTTGCGCTGCTCGCTGCCATCGGCTTTCATCACGAACATCTCCCACGGCCCGTTGCGGTTGGACAGAAAAACAATATACTGGCTATCGGGCGACCAGGCCGGAGCCACGCTGCTGATCGGCCGCCTGGCTCCCAGGGGCGGAGCAGTCAGCGGAACCTGGCCGCTGCCGTCGGGATTCATAGCCCATAGCTCCCCGCGGTCGGGATAGCGGATCACGTAGGCCACCCGGCTGCCGTCCGGCGACCAGGCCGGAGTACAGTGGGCAGGATGATCGGTCAGGTAACGGTACGAGCCCTCCAGGGTGACGAGGCCCAGGCCCTTAGCTCCGTCGTAGATGATGGCTGGCCCCGTCCACGGCGGCCCCCAGGTGGGCGAAGAACTGCCCAGGTAGGTGGGTAGCTCGCTGAAGCGCCCGGTTTCGACCTCCACCGCTCCCAGCCGCCACTCGCCATGCTCCAGGTCGCTCCCGGCATCCTTGAGCCGCCGAAAGCTGAAGGCGATTAGCCTGCCGTCCGGCGACCACATGGGCGATTTGGTCTGCTCCTGGCCGAAGATCTGCCGCTCGCCTGTACCGTCAACATTGATGGCGTAGACCCCGTGCGGAAACTCCCAGCGGGTAAAGGCTACCTGTCTACCATCAGATGACAGAGCCGGGTCCAGGCCGTGGGTCAGACGCCTCAGCCCACTGCCGTCGGCGTTGATGATGTAAATGTCGCCGCCGCTCGATACCTGAAAGACGAGCTTCCCTCTGAACTCGGGCGTCGGGGTGGGCCTGGGATTAGATATGACTGGCCCGGGATTGGCAGGTGCAGGCGTGTTTGTGGCTGTCGGCGTTGGCGTGTAGGTTGGCGGCCGCCTGGTAGCCATCGCTATCCGGGTGAAGGTAGCCGTCGGCTGTGGCGTATCTGTCGGCGGGATGGGTGTGTAGGTCGGCGTGGGCGGGATGAAAGTGGGCATCTCTGGCCTGAGCGGCTCCCGACAGCCGATCAAGCCACAGGTCAATAAAAGGATAGTAGGCAGGACCACCCTGAACAACGAACTGAACAACGAACTGAACAACGAACTTATAGCGGCCGCCAGTCTCCACCTTTGAAAACTATTTCTCACAATATCTACAGGCGAATTGGCTCGTTTCTTCCTCCTTTTTGAAATAGATTGGTGTTCACAGAAATCTATTAGATGTTTGAGCTTCATCAAATATCCTGTTCGAGCTCCTCTCGTGCAGCCTGGAGGTAGACAACCGTTGCCAGGCCCAGCATGGCCCACAGGAAGAGGCCGGGCTTGGCCCCCGGGGGGATGCAATCGGTCAGGTTGTGGACATGGTAGGCCAGGACGCCGCAGAAAAGGCCCGCCACCAGTGCACGCTCGGCCTTCCCCTTGAGGCGGCGGTAGGCCCGCCAGGAGATCAGGGCAAAGATGACCATTAGCGCCAGGTACGCCGCCAGACCCGGCAGCCCCAGGTCAAGGGCTACCTGGAGGTAGATGTTGTGGGCATGGAATTCCCAGTCTCCAGGCTTGCCCAGGAAGGCGGGATAGTTAAGCACCACGTACGGGAAGTTGCTCAGCCCGATCCCTGTAAAGGGAAAATCCCGGATCATGTCTATGGACTGTTGCCAGATATCCAGCCGCCCTTGGAAGCGCATGGCTACCGCCGGCGTCCAGACAACGTTAGCTATTCCTACTACATTATATCGTATAACCAGGTAGGACGCAATCGCCGCCAGAGGTACAGTCAGCCCGAACCAGCGGTTGTACCAGAGGCCCAGAATCAGCAGGCCCACCACCGCCCCCAGCCAGGCGCTACGCGATTGGGTCAGAATCAGGGTAGAGCACGTGATTAAAAGGATAACCCCCAGCGCCACGCTGATAAACATCCTGGACACGCCCAGATGCCACAAAGAGACAGCCCACCTCGGTTTCTCTCTCATCCCAGGATTGGCTCGCGCCCCCTGCAAGCTTGCTGCTTGCTGCCTGCTGCTTGCTGCTATCGAGAGCCAATCCTCAGACCGTGTTCTCAAGGAGGCTACCAGCAAAGAGAGTTGTAAGGGTATGAACAGGGTCAGCGCCCCCCCCACCTCGTTGGGATTAAACTCCAGCCTGGAGCGTGGCACCTTCTTAATGAGATGGGGCAGGCTCTTGTAGACCTCGGGCGCGGTGAATACCTTGCTTCTGGGCCACTGACTGATGCTCGCCAGGCCCACCAAGGAGACGCCCAGCCCGGCCAGGACCAACACCATCGCCAGGGCCCACACCTCTCTCCTGGTGCGTGCGCCGTTGACCAGGCCGTAGAAAACCGCCACCCCCAGGATGATGCCGCACAGCTTGGGCATACTCCAGGAGACGTCCACCGCCGGGTAGAGGCTCACTATGGTCATGAGTAAAAGGCCCAGGATGGGCACGTCCAGGGGCGTGCGCACGGTGGGACGGCCCCGCACCGCCCAGCGACAGAACCAGGGCACGGGCACCAGGGCCAACCCCAGGGGCGTGAGCGGGTTCAGAAAGAGCAGGAGCGGAGTGATGATTAAAAGCAACCAAAGCTCCCGCTCGGCGACCCACCCGGCTATCTGCCATCTGCTACTCTCCATCTCGCTATCCACCATCGGAGAGCGCTGCCCTCAACGGCGAGGTAGTCAAAAGCGGCGACATGACAAAGGCTTTGGCTATCCTGGCGTTGTCCTCTTCCGCCAGGAATTTGCTGTTGTGGTATTGCTGATCCCTATAATCCTTTATCCGGCCCTCCTCAATGGCTTCTTTTATCTCCAGGATGCCCTCCTCAACGGTCTTGCCAGGCACAAACCCCAGTTGATTTCGAATCTTATCGAAGCAGACGTGATAATTCCGCAGATCAGAATCCCGCTCTTCAACAGTCACGATCGCTTCCGGAACCAGCTCTTTAATGAACTCGCCTATACGGTATATCTGGCAATTTTGCTCATTGCAACCCACGTTGAAGATTTGCCCCTTCACAGCAGCCAAAGGAGCATGAAGGCATTTCACAAAAGCTTCTGCTGCATCCTCGACGTGGATGAAAGGCCGCCACTGCTGGCCCCCAAAGATAGTAATCTCCCCTTCAAAAATAGCTTTGGCCGTCAGCAGGTTGACCACCAGGTCGAAACGGGGGCGAGGGGACAGCCCGTAGACGGTAGCCAGGCGCAAGATGATGGGAGAAAAATCGACGCTATTGAAGGATAGCAGCACCTTCTCAGAGTCTATCTTCGTCCTGGCGTAGAGGGAGACAGGATTCAGAGCCGATCTCTCGTCCAGGATTGCGTCGCTGGCCCCGTAGACACTACAGGTGGAAGCGAACAGGAAACGTTGCACGCCGTACCCTTTGGCCACCTCAGCGATCATGCGCGTGGCTTCCAGGTTGATTTCGATGCTAAGCTCCTCGTCCAGAGCGCAGGCTGGATCCCCGACGATGGCCCCCAGGTGGATCACGGCATCCATATCCTGGAAACAATGGACGATGGTTTCCACGTTCCTGAAGTCACGCTTGATGAATTCGAAGTTGGGTTCATCGTACAGTTCAGCAATGGATTCATCGCCATACAGAAGAAGATCGAGAAGCCTTACTTTATAACCCCTCTTCAACAGCTTGCGAATTAGTATGGAACCGATGTAGCCTGCGCCGCCAATGACCAGCACCTTCTCTATCTCGCCCTCGATCTCTCCCCGCACCCTCATTCTTCGCTCGATAGCCAGCATCCAGGTCAAGACCACGGCTCCCAAACGAGCTCCACCCACTGTCAGAAGGGTGATCAACCAGCCGCCAATCAGCACGCCTCGTTTCAAGGACATGATACCCATAAAGTGAGCCAGGAAAGCGAAGATCAGGTAAGAAAGAGACACGGCCTGGAAAATGATCAGGGCCTTGTAACGGCGGCGGTAACCGCGCCCAAAGGTATAGAAGCCGCTCAGATAGAAGACAATCAGGCACACCGCCGTCACCAGCCAGGCCGAATTCTGGTACTCGCTCAAGGTTTCCCAGTGTATCTCCAGGTACGACTCCCAGGTCGAGACCTCTGGCGACCTGAGCCAGCCGAGGAGCAGCAGGCGCAGGGCCAGGGTTGTAAGAAATGAGAAATTGATTAGAACAGTATCGACGGCAATGCGCAGTAATATAGGTTTATTAAGGCGCATGGTTCTCCCCCTTTTACTGAACAGGAACATTTTGGGTCTCAGGCAAGCGCTTTCTTCACCTCAGAGGCATGACGATAGATGCGCTCGACAGCCCTGCAAATTCCATACACAGTTTCATCATTCATGTGTGAGTAAATGGGCAAGCTGATGCTTCTCCTGGCCAGGTCTTCTGTAACGGGGAGTGCCTGGCCTTCTCGGAAATAAATCTTATAAGGCTTGTGAAGGTGAACGGGCGGATCGTAGTAATTACGGGTGTCCACTCCCTCCTCTCTGAGAGCCTGGGCCAACTGGTCACGAGAGAGGCCGAATTCGCTCTCATCGATGACGATGGAAAAATCCTTGTATGAAGAGCGATTTTGCGGCTCGATTCTCTGGAAAGACACGCCAGGCAATTGGCCCAACCTCTCCCGGAAGAGCGCCGCTACTCTGTTCCGACCACAGGCGTTGCTCTCCAGCATCTCCAGGCTCTCCAGCCCCAGGATGGCGTTGAATTCCGCCAGGCGGGCGTTTATTCCGGGGAACTCCGTACCGTAGTGACCATCGTTGCCATACTCCCGGCCTACCCGCACCCGGCGGGCCAACTCGTCATCGTTGGTGGCCACGATTCCCCCTTCACCGGCCACCAACAGCTTGGTCGGGCTGAGGCTGAAAACCTCCGCGTCACCGAAGCGTCCCACAGGTTGTCCCCGGTACAGAGCCCCAAAGCCGTGGGCGGCGTCGAAGATGAGTTTCAGGCTGTGGCGGGCGGCTATCTCTTCTAATTCCTTGATGGGAGCCGGATTGCCGAAGTTGTGGACGGCCACGATGGCCGAGGTTTCGGGCGTGATAGCCTTCTCCACCTGGGCGGCATCGATGTTGGTGGTCTCAAAGTCCACATCCACAAAGATCGGTCTGAGGCCGCTCCAGACCAGAGCGCTGACGGTGGCCATGAAGGTGAAGCCGGGCACGATAACCTCGCCCGCCAAATCCAGCCCTTGATAGGTCAGCATCAGGCCGGTGGTGCAACTGGAGACCCCCACGGCGTGCTTGACCCCCAGGTGAGCGGCCAGTCGTTCCTCGAAGTCCCGCAGATATTTGCCCTTGGTAAGCATACCAGTGCTCAGTATCTCCGCCGCCTGCCCACTCAGGTTTTCGTATGCTGGAAGGGTCGGTCGCACGAAGGGTAAAGCTTGTTCGAATACTGGCTTGTTGTCCAGAATAGCAGGTCTATCGTTCATACCATCCTTCCTCCCGAGTTTTTATCACTTTGGCCGGCACACCCACGGCGGTGACGTTGGGAGGAATATCCTTCACCACGACCGTTCCGGCCCCGATGATGCTCCAGGCTCCGATGGTCACTCCCTGGATTATGTTTGCCCCCATGCCGATGTAACAGCCTTCCTCCACCCGCACATTGCCGGCCAGATGGACTCCAGGGTTGATGTTGCAAAAAGGTCCCACCACTGTATCGTGGCTGACGGTAGCAGCCAGGTTCAGGGTGGAGAAATCACCTATCTCGGCTCCGGTGTTGATCACGCTGTGGGCGAAGAGCATAACCCCCCGGCCCAAGCGAGCGAAAGGGGAAACATGGGCCAGCGGCGAGACAGCTTTACAGAATTCCAGACCGAGATCGAGAGCCTTCTGCACCAACTCGTGGGCCACCTGGGGCGTGCCTACGGCGCAGATAACCTGCACCTCACCCCGATCTACTCCCTCGAACCAGCGGAAATTGCCCAATACCGGCAGGCCGTCCAGCGTTTTGCCGTGACTGGCCGGGTTCTCATCTATATAGCCCAGAACCGGCCAGCCCTCTCCTTTGCTGCTACCATCCAGGAAGACCTCCACTATCTCGCGGGCGTGTCCCCCTGCTCCCAAGATAACCACCTTATGAGCCATGGCCTTGAACGATGCCGTCCCCTCCTTGGAAATCTCTGGCTATGCCGTCTTTCCCGTACAGTCCCTCGCGCCTGAGAAGCACCCCGAAGGTCCTGAAGATAATGCTAAGGTCAAGCCAGAGTGTCCAGTGATCAATGTACCACACGTCCAATTCAATCCGCCGAGCCCAGTCTATGGCGTTACGGCCGTTCACCTGCGCCCATCCTGTCAGGCCGGGGTTCACCTCCAGGCGGCGCTTTTGCCAGGGGGTATAGCGCGCTACCTGGCTGATTATGCCAGGACGGGGTCCCACCAGGCTCATCTCCCCTTTTAGTACGTTGATCAGTTGGGGCAGTTCATCCAGGCTCCAATGGCGCAGGAAGGCTCCCACGCGAGTGATGCGCGCATCATTCTGAGCCACCTCCAGACCCAGGCCCATCTTCTCCGCCCCTGGCACCATGGTTCTGAATTTGATGCAATGGAATGGCCTGCCGCCTTGACCAACCCGCTCCTGAACATAGAAAACCGGGCCGCGGGAGTCAAGTTTGATGAGCAGAGCAAGTATGGCGAACAGCGGGGAGAGAAAAATCATCCCTCCTACGGCGAAGCTCAGGTCAAGAAGCCTTTTCAAAATGCCCTGCCAGGTTTTCATGGATGCTCTCCACAAACGCTACACGGTTTGGGCACGTCTCTTTTCTCCAGTCTCTTCCTCAATCACCTCTGCGCTAACAAGCCCTTTGGTCTGAAGCAAGCGCTGATACTCTGCCTCGATCCTCTGGAAAACCTTTCTCTCATCGAATAGCTCTTCCACTCTTTTGCGACCAGCCTGTCCCATCCCTCGGGCCACTTCCTCGTTTTGTAGCAAGCATAAGATCGCTTCCGCCAGAGCCTTACTGTCTCTGGCCGGCACCAGTAATCCTGTTTCGCCGTCTTTCACCACCTCGCGGCAGCCCCGGATGTTGGTCACCACCACAGGCTTGCCCATAGCTCCCGCTTCCATCGGTAGCCTGGGCATCCCTTCTCGATATGAGGGAAGGGTAAGGACATCCATGATAGAGAGTAAAAGCAGAACATCGCCTCTCATCTCAGGGAAGAAAATGACTTCAGCCTCAAGGCCCAGTTCCCGAACGATGTCTAGAGACAGGCCGTCCGTTTTGTCTTTCTCCATAGGCCCCACAGCCAGAAACCGGGTGTTAGGGGCCCTCTCTTTTATAACTCTGGCTGCTTCGAAAAATTCCAGGAAGCCCTTCTCCCTGACCAGGCGACCAACGATGCCCACCACCTTTTCCCCTTCGGCAATACCAAGTTCCCTCTTCTTGACCGAACTATCTCCAGGCTTGATTCTCTCGGGATTAAATCGTGTGAGGTCTATCCCATTGCCCAGGCGCTTGATCTTACCAGGCCCGCAGATACCCTCCTCGATGGCGGTAACTACATCCTCGCCGTTCTGGGAGAGAATGGAATCGCAGCACAGGGCAGCGAGTTTTTCCAGCCAGACATTGATCTTTCTCTTGAGCGGCGGCGTGTACTCGTGAAAGTAAAAACCAGGGTTGGTGTGCACGATGATGGGCATTCCTGCCAGCTTGGCCGCCAGGCGACCCACGAAGCCAGCTTTGGGGGTGTGGGTGTGCACAATATCAGGTTTAGCTTGGCGAAAGTACCAGAACAGATTCCACAAGGATATCAGGTCGTGCCGGAAGCTGATCTTGCGCTTGATCTCAATGGTATGGACGGGGATGCCGGCCCGTTCTACCTCTGGTACCCAATGGCCAGGGCTGCATACTGCCGAGACCTCGTAACCTCTGGCCTTCAGATATAACAATTGGTGCAAAAGGATGAAGCGGACGCCCATATCAGCGCTGATGACATGAATTACCTTTATTTTCCTCTTCATTCCATGGCGCTCCTCAAATCTAATTCTTCAACACTGTGTCGTAAAGGCGGCACAATTCCCCGGCCGACTTTTCCTTCGAGAACTGACTTCGCACGCGTTCGATACCGTTCTTTCCCATCTGCCGACGCAGGGCCGGGTCATTCAGCAATTGGCACACCGCCCTCGCAAAAGCGGACTCATCTTCCCTCGGACAGAGGAATGCCGTCTTGCCGTCTTCAACCGCCTCGCGTATACCAGGTACATCCGAACCCACTACCGGAATACCCGCCGCGTTGGCCTCAAGCGCCACCAGACCAAAACCCTCCCATTTTGAAGGAAAGAGGAACACGTCACAACAGGTTAAGATTTGCTCGACAGCGTGCCGGATGCCCAGAAAGCGAAAGGCTTTGGACAAACCAAGCTCTTCAACCATAGTCTCGATATCATGGTGTAGGGGACCGTCACCGATCAACACGAAGCAGGCCAGAGGATTTGTCCGAAGCACCATCTGCGCAATTCGTACCAGGCCAGCATGGTTCTTTTGGGCAGCAAAGCGACCTATGTGAACAACAATTTGCGTTTGTTCTGACAAGCCCAACTCACGCCGGAACTGGGAATGTTGCATCGCATTCGCAGCATCTGGAATATCAATCCCGTAGTAAAGCACATGACTGGGAATTCCACCAATATCGTATTGTCGTTCCAGTGCATCCAACACTCCTTGAGAACATCCTGTGATCGCCTTACTCATTCTGATAGCCATTCTGATACTGAGCCGAGCATAGAGACTACGGAGGCGGCGGAGCACTGGATTGAGGATTTTGGCTGATTCAAAAGCCGTATTGTGGAGAGACGTGATGGATGGAACCCCAGCTAGGCTGGCGATGTAAGCGGGGAAGCCAGCATAGACAGTTAAGTGATTGTGAACCAGAGAATATCCCTTTCCCTCTATAATCTGGCGCAGGCGCAGACCGTATCTGATGTGCGTCCAATACAATGGGTTGTGCCACACTTTGGCCCCCAGTGCCTTTGCCTGCGGAGCCAACTGACCCTCAGTTAGTCCCTTGCAGCAAAAGTCCATTTCATATCGCTTCCGGTCTACTGTTCTCAGCATATCGAGTAGCCATCTCTCGATGCCGCCGGGGTTGAGCGTGGTCACAAGATGAAGGACCTTGCGGGCCATAATTCACTCCCCAAACAGCGTCTATTGATCAGCGACCACGGAACTTCAGGTGAGGCCATAGAAAAACAAAGCTCCAAGCAGAACCAAGTAGTATTACAGTTACCAGCAGATTCATAGTACTCAAGGCACCCCAGGGTGAAACCTTGGTAATTCCGTAAAATACCATAATATTTAAAGCGATGAAATAATATGATAATTTAAATAAATTGACGGCATATAAAGCACGATATTGCGTTCTGTATTGATGAAGCCCATACGCTGCAAGTAGAAGTAAAAGAGAAAATATAGGGAGCCTGGCCCGTAGTGGCTCACCAGCTACCTTTATAATGCCATATGTGAAAATTATTAAAGCAGGCGCATATACCAAAAACCCCGGCACCCTTCTTTCCTTTAAGGTTAATATCAAACCGCCTAGCCAAAATGGCGTCAACCAGTACCAGAAAAGACCTTCAGGAAACTGTATTAAATTGGTCAAGGTGTAGGAGGAGAATAATAACATAGGATTAGGAGAGAATAAATTCCAGGCTAGTGCGATCAGAATGTTGCTCGGGCTGCTGGAACTTCCGGCGAGGTATACCCCTCTTGTGAACTTTTCTTCTGATGCTTCCACTGTTGCTGCTCGAAATCGCTCTTCATAGTAAGGATGTTCAAAATATCTGACTTGTATCTGTTCTGCCGTTGCAACTATGTCTAGGAACTCAACTTCAGTTTGCCGTAGAAGTAATCGGGCCCCGGAAACGAGTATGATGCCTGCCAACGCTAAACTCACAACCTTTTTAAATCCCCCTGTAGATAGAGAGAGCGCATAGTAGACAAGAATCAAAAGGAGAACCATAATCGCCATAGCCCATCTTAGGAGGTATAGGTACACGAAAGCTAGAATTAGTATACCCAATAGAGGCAAACTCAGACGCTCAAGGCATAGAATCATATATATTGTTAATAATATGAATAAGGCTATTTGTACATCTCTCAAATGAATTATAGAGTAATGCACGAGGTCAGGGGCAAATATGGATAACCACAAAGCCAATTTAGCTACCTTTTTCTCTTTATAAACCCTTTGGGCAGTGAAATACAGCACTGGCGGCACCAGAGCGCCCGCCAGGGCGTTGAAGAACCTGACAATCAGCGGATGATGCCCAAATATATAATAGATCGCGGCATTGAAATAGAAGAATGCGTTGTACCGACTTTCAACACGAACCTGAGATCCGTGTTTCCAATCATTGGCTACTGCCCAACCGGTATAGTCATATCCAGGTGCATCATCGTGCAAAAAACCCACATAACCCTTGGGGCTAGCCTGAAGTAAATAAAGGTAAAAGAACAGAGCCAGGAACAACCTGATTGAGAGGGCTATCCAGAATCCTTTTTTGACAAAAGCTCTTTCCTCTTCACAAGATGCGCTGAGTGTAATCAAGTTAACGGATAGGAATCCTAACAGAACACATAAACCTAAGGCCATCAGGTGTGAGAGTAAATTTTCACTTATAACGATCACACACCCTACCACAAATGCGACTAGAGTCAACACAAATATCAAGCCCATGTTGTTTTTGTTCATCTCACCGTTTCCCTGCTCTTCTCTCAGCCATAAAGTCCAGAATTCTCTGGGCTCTCTTGTTCCAGGTGTAATCCTGCACATCCAGATAGGCCTGGTTTGCCAACTTTTGAGCCAACCTCTCGTCTTCTAAGACCTTTTTGATCCCATTTGCCAGGGAAACTGCATTTTCGGGCTCTACCAGAATCGCGTTCTTCCCGTCTTCGAGAATTTCCTCGAAAACTGACAACCGGCTGGCGACTATCGGCCTGCCTGCCCCCATATACTCGAACATTTTCAGGGGAGAAGTGTATTTGACGGTAGGAATCTGTAAGGTATAGGGAATGACCAACACATCCGCAGCGAACAAGTATAAAGGCACGGACGATGGACTTACAAAGCCGGTGAAGATGACGTTGTCTTTTGGTCGGCCGTCCAACCTGGCCAAATCGTTCCGATACCCTCCTACGAAGAGAAACACCACCTCATTTGCCAGGTGCTCAGCAGCCTCCAAAAGGATATCACCTCCCCTGTCTTCATACAAGTGTCCACTGTAGCAGATGATTTTCCGTGATTGTGGAGGGAGGCCCAACCTCGCTCGAGCTTCTTCCTTCGACATACGCGACCGTTC
This sequence comes from uncultured Anaerolineales bacterium, assembly GCA_964646625.1. Classification (GTDB taxonomy): domain Bacteria; phylum Chloroflexota; class Anaerolineae; order CAZYHC01; family CAZYHC01; genus DAOULT01. The sequence goes on along the minus strand of CAZYHC010000006.1, from coordinate 104,371 downwards.
AAATTGCTTGAGGTTAACGCCATCCGGCTCAACCACGATCTTGTCAGTTGGCACGGCGAAGCTGTTGATCAATTCGTTTCTCAAAGCCTCAGTTATAGTGACTACCCCGTCCATCTCCTCAAGCACTTTTTTAAGAGGGTGGGGCGAGGATTTCTCTTTTTTATAGTGGGCATGGGCTTCGAAAAAGATAGCGACTCTCCTCTTTGCTAGAAATCTTTGGATCCTTAAGAGCAGAGAGGTAGCATGAACATTTCTGGAATAGACAATCACATCACCATCGAGATCACCCCTTAATGTTTCTAACAGTGAAAAGAGCGCAAAGGATACTCTCATGGAGAGCCCACCGATCTTAGGTATAGTGAAGGTATGTGGTCTTTCTCCCATCAGGGCAGGCAAGGTGACGATTTTAAACCTTCTCTCAATGCCGTAATAGTCCCAGATATCTTTCACCGCTTTCATGGCTTGCGTTTGAAAGTGGAAAGGATGGACCAGGATGACTTCCACACCCTGCGTGGCAAAGGCCTCGCACATCCGCATCTGCTGGATGGAATTTGCTCTCTCGGCAGGTATCCTGGCATAGGAAAGGTAGTACAGTTTCATCGCTTCTCCAGAACACAGAAATAGCCAAACGGTATTTTCACTGAACGCTTTCTTTGCAGCTAGAAGAAGTTTGTGGAGCAAATTGGGACGTAGTGAAACGAAGCCCCTTAGCCGCCATTGTGCAAAGTTGCCAGTGCTAAAACATAGAACCCTATCGGAAGCGCGTGAGATCCGATGCCCACGAAGGATCAAACTCAGTCAGCCTTTTAGGGTTATATTTGAATTCATCTATCCTCTGGCAAATGGAAAGAAGGTGAATTCCTATTGAAACACACATTTTACTCAAAGCTGGATGTATGCGACCAACTCCAGGAAAATACTGATGCTTGACTTTGAAACCCGCTCTCTCCAGTGTAAGTTTTGCTGTTTGAGGGGTAAAAAAATTGATATGCTCCACCGCAAACCAGCCACGGTAACCAAACAAATTCCATAGATTCCTGAATAAATACGGAGGTACTATTGGATGACCTATGGCTAGAATGCCTCCTGGTTTCAGCAAAGAGTGTAATCGAGCAAGAAAGAGATGCGTGGATACCAAATGTTCGATTAGATTATTTGTATAAATTGCATCATAGCTTTCACAGCTCAAGCCCTGAAACTGGTCCTCCACATTCAAGACATGAACTTTTCTACCTAAAGCTTTTACTAATTCTACCATATGGTATTGGATTTCTACTCCTTCAGAATCCTCTCTCCAATAGAGAAGAGTTTGACCGTAAGAACAACCAATATCAAGCACCTTTTTCTTGTCAAATTGGTGATTTTGGACGAGTATTCTAACTGAGGTTGGGACTGAGTTAAAGAACTTGTTCAATATTAGATTTGTCTCCTCTTCATCAAAGGGAGAGCATTCTTTAATCGATTTTCTTATTTCAGAATGCTTTTTAGATAGTTTTATCATGAACATACCTATCTACCTTCACTCACTATTTGCTTAAACCTGGCAGCAACTCGCTTCAACTCGTATTCTTTTACTTTCATCAGCCCTTCCCCTACCAATTGCTGATAGACGCTATCATCTTGCAAAATTTTAAGCACGTTCGCTGCGAAAGAGTCGCTATCATAAGGATAGATAGTGAATTTTCTCTGTAAATCTGTGGTTATGTCTTGTACCCCCCCTACCTTGGTGGCAACGAAAGGAACTCCCATAGCCATGGCCTCGATCAGGACTCTGGGAAAGCCCTCTTCCCTTGAGGGCATGATGATGAGGTCTGAAACTCTATAATAGTGAGGAAGCTCCGCATTGGGCACACTGCCTCGAATGAGCACTTGATTGTCAAGCCCCTGCTGATGGATCTCCGCTCTCAACTTACCCAGGTACGGTCCATCTCCTACTATGAGAAACACTGCTCTCGTCTCTTTCAGAACCCTGACTGCTAGGGGCAAAATTTTGCCTGCCCCTCTGCTCTCTGCTATCCTATGGACGAAGAGGATCACCTTCTCATCCTCACTCACTGAAAGCCCGATTTTGCGTTGGCTCTCGAACCTATCGTATTGATCCGGATCGAATCGTTGCAAATTCACCCAGTTGGGCATTATCTGGATTTTATTTGGGGAAACCCCATAGCTTTCAACATAATGCTGGCCCACCGTCTCAGTTCCGGTGACAAAAGTATTGACAAGTTGCAGGGTGAGCCACAAGGGCAATTCCTTTCCCAGCTTGTGGAACAAGAAGCTACGATTAAAGGCAAGCGGTTTCTTATATGTGCCCATCAATCCACAACTCCAATAATAGGAATGGCCGCCGGTCATCCTCATTACCAACGCTCCGACCATGCCGCCATACAAAGAGTAATGGGTATAGATTCTTCTATAGCCTGCAAATCTTGCTCTCAGAATGGCCCACAAGATTTCCAAAGCTCTCTTGACGCTCTTCCCATTCTGGTTATGCAGTAGATAGATCTCTTTGCAGTTCGTGAAATCGGGTTTTTCCCCTTTTTCCACAATTAGAAAGATATCGAACGCATTAGCTAACTCCTGTAGTAACTCATACAAATGGTAAAAGTGCGTATCTGTCAGTGAATCATATTTCGGCAATACATAGATAAGCTTTTTCTTCACCTTGCTTCATCCCTTTTGCGGATTCATATCAACTCTCCGTTCCTTAGGTAATCTCATTTCCGTAGGCCAAGCTCTGCAGTTAGACGTAGCGATTCAACATTGAGCTCAATTAGTCGAGCGGGATCATACTTAACACGGACAAGTCTACGGGCGCTCTCCCCCATTTGCTTGGCGATCTGAGGATGACGAAGAAGGTATATCACCTTCTCCGCCAAAGCAGTAGGATCATTGACCGGTACCAGACAGCCCGTCTCACCATCCCGTATGATTTCTCGCGGACCTGCTCGCTCCGTAGCTACACTGGGTATTCCAGCAGCGCTCGCTTCCACCACTACACGCCCAAAACCTTCGAGATGCGATGACAACAACAGGACATCACTCGCGGCCATATACTCAGCCACACTGCTGAGGGGCAGCCATCCTGGCAATTCTATCGCATGAGCCACTCCCAAAACCGCAGCCATGCGTAGAATGTTTTCACGTTCCGGCCCGTCGCCGACCAAGATCAGATGTGTGGAAGGACAGGCCTCGAGTACTCTGACAAACGCCTGCAGCAATATTCCGAGAGCTTTCTGTTTGGCAAATCGCCCTACGAATAATATAAGCTGATTAACCCCTCTTGCTGCATAGTCTACACGCACGCGTGTGCCGTCGGCGCTCTCAAAAATTGCAAGATCTACCCGTACGGGACACCAGACTACTCGTTCGCTGGGGAATCCCAGGCGCTGCAGCACATATTCTTCAAGTGCATGGCTAACTACCCGCACTGTGTCGGCCCGTCTCACCACTTCCTTGCCAATCACATTGAATATACGTTTAGCTGGCCTTTCGGCAATCCAGTACTTGTTATCTAGGTAATCACCGTGAAGTTGCACCTGGAGTGGCACGGCGAATCGGCGTCTGAGCCAGAGGCCGGCGGTACCAGAGAGAAAAGGCTCCTGAACGGTGATAACGTCGAAACGCTGTCTCTGCAATAGTTGGGTGCCAATTCTAATCATACTGAGAAGAGCTAATAGATTGCCCCTACTCAGCGTCGGCAGGACCCTGACAGTGCCATCCAGATACCTGGGCCTGTAGACATCAGGGCGGGTTGGGGTTTTTACAACGATCACAAATTCAGCGAAATGCGCTCCATAGGCGATCTGGCGCTGGGCCGTGTCATTGGCAATCCCCTCTTCTGTGGTCAAAGCCGCACCAAGCCCCAGGCCGAGGATGCGCAGATCCGATGTTCTGACGACTGTTTGATTGCTTGCCTTCTCGGCTGATGTCTGTTTCATATTTCTCCACCCAGTGATGCATATCATTCAATCTCACTGCCAAACGTATTCTTTACCCGCCCAGCCCTGACCAGCCTGACACCGTGCACAGAGAATAATTAGCTGCGAGTCTAGTCACTTCCTCCACCTCGGCCTGCATTCTCTCCTCCCATGTCCAAAAATTTGCCTCGGCGAATCTTCTGGCATTCTCTCCTAAGACGCGGCGTAGGTTTGGATCTCTAATGAGTTTGACGATAATCTCCGGCAATCGATCTAATTGTTCAGCATCCAATAGCATTCCGGTTTCACCGTCCTTGATCAGTTCGCCTGTGGTACCACTGTTCAGAGTCACAATGCACCTACCACAACTCATTGCTTCCAAGAGAGGGTTGCCAACGTTGGAGAAATCGTACACGGAGATGAAGATATCAGCAGCGTTGATATAGTCAACCACCCTGTCATGAGGCACTTTTCCCTTGAACTGAACATGACTGTCGACTCCTAATGTCTTGGCCAGTTCCTCCAGCGACTCTCTTTCCTCTCCATCCCCAACGATGATGAGTCTTACGTCCTTTTCCTCTCTAATTATCTGAGGCAAAGCGCTAATAGCGCGATCTACCCGCTTCCATCGCTCTAAACGGGAGAGGCTTAACAGAACTATGTGATCATTATCCACACCTAATCCAGCACGCAGGGCCGGAACAGCGGAGCTAGGACAGGGTCGGAAGAAGGATGTGTTCAGACCATTGCGCCAGAATCGAGCTCGAAGTCTGGCCGCAGGATTTAATGTGCTCAAAACGAGATCACCTTGCGTTCCATCATCGGTGATTATGTACAAATTTGCCGGTAGCTTGAAAGCGATGACTTGTTCAAATCTTTTTAGCAATGCAAAGAGACGTTTGGGAAACAAATACCTTACCAACAGTGTGCCCTGAAATCTAGAGACCAGAGGACGACCAAAAAGCTTACTCAGGACCCAAGCAGCCAAGATACCATACACTTCGTAGCCATAGATAATATCAACATCGTGCTCCTTGATAATCTTCCAGCCGACGAAAATTGCCATAAAAGGAAATATAAACACTGCCAAAAACTTTCTTATTACCTTCATATACCACGTGAGGTATGGAGAAGAAATAGTCAAAGGAATTTCTAATTCTTTGATATATATATTTTTAAAAATGTCTTTTTCTACTATTTTTGAACCATCTCTTTGGAGGGTCAGGAAAAAAACGATCCATCCTCTCGCCTCATATCCTTTTAATGTTTCATATAATGATGGAGCACCGCATCTATCATTCAACGTCCATATAGGAATACGTGCGATCATCAATAGTTTATAACCCGTTCTTTGTTTCATATTGACCCTCCGTGAGCGTGAGTTTCTTATAGGGGAACCACTTCTCTTGCGTGTCTAAGCCGATCTCACTTACCCCAAAAGACGGTAGATTTTTTCCGCCGCCCGGCCATCTCCAAATATCTCTGGACAGCGGCTGCCTTTTGGCTGAAAACCCCTGATAGAGGCCACGATTCGTTCCATATCAGACCCTACAATGACGTTCCAGCCCGCCTCTACAGTCTCCACCCATTCGGTCTCCAGTCGCAGAGTAATGCAGGGCACGCCTAGAAAATAGGCTTCCTTTTGCATACCGCCGGAATCGGTCAAAATCAGGCGAGCGTTTTGCTCCAAAACGAGCATGTCCAGATAGCTCACCGGCTCAATGATTCTGACGTTTGAATCGACACTCAGATCCGCTTTCTTCAGGGCTGCCTGAGTGCGAGGGTGGGCCGGAAAGATAACTGGCTCCCCAGCGCTCTCAAAAGCCGAGAGGATGGCCCGCAGGTTCTCGACCCGGTCGGTGTTGCGCGGGCGGTGCACGGTGGTCAACAGGTAAGCGCCAGGCTGCAAGCGTAGCCTTTCCATGATTCGGGAGCTTCGCCAGGCTATCTTTATATTATATAGCACAGCGTCATACATCACGTCGCCCACATTGTGCACACCGGTTTGTATTCCTTCCGCCGCCAGATTGTGCACCGCTGTCTCTGTGGCACACAGTAACAAATCCGAAAGGTGGTCGGTCAGAATACGGTTGATCTCTTCCGGCATTTCCCGGTTGAAGCTGCGCAACCCGGCCTCCACGTGAGCTACCGGAATGTGTAGTTTAACCGCCGCCAACGCCCCGGCCAGAGTCGAGTTGGTGTCCCCGTAGACCAGTACCCGATCCGGCTTTTCTTGCAGCAGCACTTCTTCGATACTAGACAGCATCTTACCCGTCTGCCAGCCGTGATGTCCGGAACCTATGCCCAGGTTGTAATCCGGCTCAGGAATGCCCAGCTCTCGGAAGAAGATTTCCGACATCATACGGTCGTAGTGCTGTCCGGTATGTAGCAGAATTTCCCGATGGGTCTGTCGGATCTCCTTGCTCACCGGAGCCGCTTTGATGAATTGGGGTCGAGCCCCTATCACGGAGACGATCTTCATGATCCTGTAACTTTCCCTGTTTTGGTCACGGAACTCTATCAACAACTATCGCTATCTAGCAACGTCTGCATAAAAACTTGGCCGATTTTCGTGGCGATGACGCGCCAGTCGTAGTTACTCTTCACATACTCACGGGCCCTGCTACCTAGGGTCCTGCGTAAATCTGCATCTTGAGCAACCTGCTTGATTGCACGAGCTAACGCTACAAGTCGGCTTTCTTCCAGAGTCATAGGAGCATTATAGTCCGAAGTCTCCCGATCAAACAATCGTACCAGGATTCCCCGTTCGTTCTCTCCAAGCAAATCTCTGTATACTGACAAGGAAGATGCTACAACTGCGCGTTGCATGGACATAGCCTCTAGACAGGCCAGGCTGGTTGATTCGGCGCTGGACGGAAACACGACGACATCGGCGGCAGCATAGTATGCTTTTGTTTCCGTATGAGGGACTTCCGGAAAGAACCTGAAGAACATGGTCAACCCCAATTCTTCGGTCCGCCTCTTCAAGTAGTCTTCCAATCGCCTGGAACCAACGATCCAAAATTCTATGTTATCGAAGTGCTTGACAATGTAAGGAGCACTTTCGACTAAGTACTGTACTCCGTTCTTCGGATTAAGTCGGCGCATGCTCAGCACTACAATCTTGTTGGAAGACCTCGGTATTACGGTGTTACAAGACTCAATCGAAAACTCGGCTGTGTCCACCCCATTTGGTACAACCACAATCTTGCTCGGTTTCGCAAACCGAGTTGCTACAGTTGCCATCTCTTCGCTTGTTGCTACTATGGTTGAGGCCAAGCGCAATGAAGTCAATCGCAATACTCGACGCCACATCGACCGGCCCACCGAAGAGTCGAGTGTGCCAAGACCATGCAAGGTCACAATACATGGCTTGGACTGCATTCTGGCGACAAAGGTTGAAATAGAAGCCAAGAAATAGCTATAGTGCGCATGAAGTATTTCCTGAGTGGATGCGAAATTCCAGACTCTGTGTATTGCATAAGGAATCTGTCCCACCAACTGGCTGCCGCCACCAGCTAACCGGGGAAAGCGATGGACCTTTTGTCCTTGAACAACCGATGGTCCTGGAGTTGCAGTGAGAAGCTCAACTTTATGCCCCATACCCTCTAGAAACCAACTCAGCTTTTGAACATGTACCTCTGCACCCCCTACTTGTGGGTAGTAGGTGTCACATAGCATTCCAACTTTTAGGCCCATGTACGTCCTCTCTTGGGAATCAATTGGCAGCAATGACTACTGCCGTCGCCCCAAAGCCCCAACCTCTCCAGCCAGGGCAGTCCTTCCAACGATCCAGCCACTCAATCCAAGACAGGCTTGCGGGCAAATACTGCGCAAGATAGGGAAAAGCCAGCGTCCCTGCTTCGAACTGCTCAATCTTGAACCCAGCCGCTTCGATCTCTCGGCGCATAGTGTCAGGAAAACGCCAAACGTGCGGCAGGCTTTTGTTGCCAGCATACCCTTCGTCCACTCCACCTTCTCGACGCAACCAGGCCCACAGCACGCGAGCCATACCCACCGGCAATCCAAAGGGCGTACGCCGTGTGAACCTCCAATAGATATCACCACCCAGCAAGCACCAGGCACATGGATTCAGACAGGTTGGTAGAGAGATAACGGCCTTGTGCCGCATAACGCGCCGTATCTCGCTCAGCCCCCTATGGAAGTCAGGTAGATGTTCCAGGACGTGGGAACTGACCACCACGTCGAAACTGCCGTTTGGAAAGGGTAGATTCTCCGCATCACCCTGGAGAAAGGTCAACCGATCAGCTAACCCTATCTCGTCAGCCGCCCGCCTGGCAGCCATAATGTTGGGTGCTGAAATATCTACCCCGGTTACTATCGCTCCTTGCTGGGCCATCAGGATTGAGAGCACCCCCTCGCCGCAACCGGCATCCAGCACCGTTTGTCCCGCTTCGATGTACTTGAGAGTCGTGGCGTAAATCTGCCGGTGGACGTAACGACGCAGAGGATAAGGTGAGTTGTATCGCTTCTCAAAGATGCGATCGGCATGGTTGCTGTAGAACTGTTTTATCTTCACCTTACGTTGCCTGGTTGCCATCGACAAGATTTGTGAGGTATTCAAGATACTCTGCCGCCTTCGGTTCCCAGGTAAACAGCCGTTCTACTCTCTTTCTTCCTTCCTGCCCCAGTCTTCTCTGCAAATCTGGGTCAAGGATGAGTCTCTCTATGGCTTGGGCCAATGTCTGTGCATCTCTCGCTGGCACAATGATCCCGCAGTCACCTACTACTTCCGGCATGGCTCCCATGTTTGTGGCAATTACTGGGATCCCGGAGGCCATTCCTTCCAGCAACGTGAGACCGAACCCCTCGTGAATAATCGAAGGCTGCACGAGAACATCCGCTTCCCGATAATACCGGGGGATCTCTTCCCTGCTCACGCTTCCTATATAGCAGACAAACGAATGGTTCTTTGCCGCAGGACCCGGCAAGTCCCCGATAATATTCAGTTGGACAGGAAATCCCTGTTCAACCAGGGCCGCACATGCATCAGCCAAGTGGTAGACGCCCTTTTTGTAACGTACCCGACCTACGAATAGAATTTTGAACATGTCATCCTGATCGCTGTAATCACTGTCTGAATTGGGATAGAACTTCGTTGTCTCCACCCCAAGAGGAATAACTTTGACCTTATCTTCAGGAAAACCATTGGTTGCCAACTGGTTACGAAGAAAATGGGAAGCTACAACTATAAGATCGGCAGCTAGGACAAACTTCTTGATAAAGTAATTCCGAAAGGGAATAGGAATACGATACCGGCTAGGTCGCCTACACACCAAGCACTTGAGAGGGGCAGGCCCCGAACACGTTCGATAATCAGGCAATTTTGCCAGATTGTAGGCAGCACATAATACCCATGGCCCGTGAAGCATCAAGATAGCCGGGATACCCATTTTCCTGGTGATCATAGGGCCGTAGGCAGATACACCATTATGTTCTCCGAGAAAGTGCACGCAGTCCGGTTGTTCCTCTCGAAGCAACGGCCTGAGAAAAGCCAAAGCTTTCGGATCGTACAAATCCAGAAATTCACGCAGGATAATCCCTGCTTTCTTCCCATAGTAGGGCCGAAGACCTATGGTATCCAGGCCCAGGATGCTCTTTGAGTGACCATTAAAACCAACAGGACTTATGGACACCAGAGTGACTTTGTGACCAGCTTGCAGGTAACACCTCGCCAACTCATTAGCAACAATAGAATCGCCTCCCACAAGCCTGGTGGTAGGGAAGCTACATACCATCATGATATGCAAGATACCTATCTCTCCTTCGCCTTCCTTCCGATCTGAACCGGGATCGCGGTGGGCGAACCATTCGTACCTACCGGCGTTTTACACCGGTCACCCAAAGCCAATCAGCGCGACCAAGCCCTTGTTGCCACTGGACTATATCCAAATCAGCTTCTTTGAAAATTATTTCTAAATCTCTTTTAGAGTAACGATTACCCTCAAAACTTATCTGTTTTTTACCATTCCACGCTCGGAAAGCGCTACTTCCTATTCTCAAGTTACCTATCCTTCTGTTCCAGAGCGCTGCTTTCAACCTCCGCCAAAATGGAATCTCTTGCAGTACCTGTATTCTAACGGTCCCGTTCACCTTCAGAACACGCGCAATCTCTTTCAAGTAACTTCTAACAATATTGACGCCTGGGATGTGCTGAAAGCAGACCATCGAATAGCAGAAATCAAACTCACCATCGCCAAACATGGACAAGGTTTTGCCATCGTTCAGAAAGACGCTGGCGTTGGGTTGGTCCTTGAGGTACTCTTCAGCGTACTCAACCATTTTGGGCGATACATCTACACCGTACGCCCAAGAGACTCTCTGCGAAAGAGGCAAAAGGAGTCTACCAATACCAGCCCCGATCTCAAGCACAGACCAATCGGGATCGGGTTGTAGTTCATATAGAACCTGTCCCAGCGATTCTTCCACCGAAGCCTTCCAAATTTGCTCCAGCAATGCTTCATCCTCTATTGAACTGGTGATATCATCATTGGTCACAATCCGCCTGTATTTTGCATCGAAACAGGTAGGCTGATCCCAGAACTCAGCAGCCATCTTTCGGTACAGCTCTGATTCAGTCATACTCTCCCCCGAATGAGACCACGCAAGCCAGATCGCACCTTCGGCATTCGCTTAAGCAGGAGGTCGTCAACGGTCGCTCGCAACATGAAAGAAATCACTCTCTTAGAGAAAAGATGGTCGGGATGTATCCATATTCCCCTTAGCATGGCAGCGACCGCACGCAGGCTTTGTCCTGCTTTGCGATAGCGGCCCGCTGCGTGAAGATAGCTGCCACTTAGTATTTGCCTCCGTATAGAGACAAAATCCTGAGGCAGATCCTTGGAAGTGACGACCTTATTGGCGATAGTTAGCACGTCTGCTGCATTAACTGTATATAAGCGGCCAGATTTGGCCGCAGGATGCATCCTGGCCCGCGACAAAACAGTCGGTACATAGCCAAAGTCGGCGACGAGGGCGATTCGAACCCAGAGATCCACATCCAGAGCAAACTGAAGCGACGGGTCGAGCATTCCGACGCGCTCAATGATTTCCTTTCTGATAAAGGTGCTGGGCTGGGAGATAGGGCATTCCCAACTCGTCAGCCAATGCCTCATATCAATCTGGGGCGGGACCCTGGGCTTGGCTCCGTCCATAGGGAGGGAATTCCCATATTCATCGATCCGCAAGTATTTACCGTAAACCACAGCCACCTCAGGATGATTCTGTAAAAAGTGCACAACGGTGGAGATCGCGCCAGGCTCATACAGATCGTCCGAGTTGAGCCAGGCCAGGATGCTGCCCGTGGCCCGGCGCCAGCCCTTGTTGATGGCATCGGCCTGTCCGTCGTCCGATTCAGACACCCAATACGCCAGCCGGTCTTCGTATTTGCGGATGATGTCCACACTCCCGTCTGTCGAGCCGCCATCTATGATGATGTACTCGAGGTTGGGATAGTCCTGGTTGAGCACGGACAGGATGGTCTCTTCCAGGAACTGGGCCTGGTTGTAGGATGGAGTGGCAATAGAAACTAATGGTAGTATGTTCTTTATCATAATTTAATCCCATACTGCGCAAAAACTTCTAATTTATATTGATCCAGCCTAACACTGCAATCATTTCTCAAGTAAGAAAGGTCCTAACACCAACGCGTCAATTCCTGAATCGAAGAAGCCGCGTATTGCCTCCCTGGGAGAGCAAATAATTGGCTCTCCTTTAATGTTAAATGAAGTATTGAGCACAACCGGTGTACCGGTTAGATTGCCAAACTCTGCAATCAATTGCCAGTACAGTGGATTGACTTCCCTAAGAACCATTTGGGGACGCACGGTCCCGTCAACATGCACTACGGCGGGAATCCTATTGCGCGCATCGACCTTTGTGTCGAATGACATAATCATATATGACTCAAAGCGGTGATTGGTCAAATACTCATCAGCAACTTCAGCAAGCATCGATGGACAAAACGGTCGGAATGACTCGCGAAACTTTACCTTCGCATTGATGATATCTTTGTTTTCAGATCTAGCTGGGCTCATCAATATAGAACGGTTGCCCAGTGCGCGCGGACCACTCTCCATTGCCCCCTGAAACCAGGCAACTATTTTCCCTTGCGCTAGATACATCGCCACCTTTTCAGCGATGTTACGGCATCTACGCGCGCGCAATCCGCGATCCTTCAATAATCCGTCAATGAACTTATCAGAGTAACTTGGCCCCCAATACACATGACTAATGTTGGGCACCTCGCATTCTCGTGAGGCTTGGAAATATGCATAGAGTGCTGCACCCACAGCGCATCCAGCATCCCCAGAATTCGGGAAGATATGATGCGTGTCGATCCTCCCAGAACTCCATAAACGCTGATTTAACTTAACATTCAAGAATACACCGCCAGCACAACATAATGAGCGGGTATTTTCTCTCTTCATCCAAGGAAAGACTATAGCCGCCATTTGCTCTTCTAAGATCCTTTGAGCCTCGGCTGCGATATTCTCACGACCATACTGCTCGATCAGATTCCTAATAGCAATTGAGTCCTCAAGATGCCATTCATGAACCCCTCTTTGCGTCCAGTCGGATGCTGGCCCAAAGTCATGCGGTACAACTAACTCTCCGTTCTCATATATTGGATGATAGGCCGACAAAACTCCTTGACACTCCCGATAATCGCCATAGGCCGCTAATCCCATGGTCTTGCCTTCACCATCCCCATGACACCATCCTAGTGCCTCAGTAACATTACTATAAAACCATCCTAATGAGCCTTCGGTGCCAAATCTCTTCAATGTCTCGATGTGCCTGTTCTCACCACGCCACAGTGCGAGTGAGGTACCATCACCTGCACCATCGGCCGTTACGATAAGTGTAGGTCCTTTCGCTCCGCTAGTGTAGTAAGCCGAAGCGGCATGCGCAAGGTGATGCTCCACGAAGACCACCTGTGTGCGATCAGAAATCAAGAACCGTGGAAGATAGAGCGGTGGCGTATGACATGGTGCAGGTCGGCCGGAGATTCTGCGCCTAAGCTCACTAGCTAGGGTCCACACTGACTTGCGACGGGACGGCAAATCGATTCCAAATATCTCTGCGTGAACTCGCTGAGGGTTTTTCCCTGAAAAGGCCACTATATCCACTTCTGGTATGTCAATCTCACCAGCTTGTAGGCAATATTGAATCGCGTTGAATGGAACCCCAAGCTGGTGTTTGTTACGCACAAAACGCTCTTCTTGTGCATCGGCGATGATTCTCCCATCCCGGACAAGTACTGCGGCAGCATCGTGCCCCACGTGAATTCCTAATATGTCCACAGGTTGACCTCTTTACCTTGACGAGCTTCTAACGGAGAGGTTCCACTTTGAAAGTAGATATGGTTTTACGGCAACAAGGTTGTCACCAACATACTCTTGTTTCTTAGGAGCTATTCTTAATACCCCACTCTTCTCTGTGATTTCGTAGAGGTGATACCCATATGATTCAAAGCATTCATATAGCTCGGCTCCGCTAGAATTGAACCCTGCCGAAGTGTTATCTGCAAACTCGCAGATCACTAGTGGGGTCATATACTCCGATAATAGCTCCTGAGCCCCGAGAAGCAAATCTCGCTCAGCCCCTTCGATGTCAATTTTGATCATATCCACCTTCTCTAACTGCTGGTCACGGATGTATGAGTCTAACCTCACGCACCTCACTCGAACAGGCCAGGTCCGTAGCTCTACAGCGAACGGGTGAGTTAGGGTTCCAATCGTGTTAAAGCTCCCTCTACCTTCGGGGCAGGTCGTCAATACTGCCTCGCCATCGTACGAGGAAACCGCTAGATTCTGAAGAATTACATTTGTAAAGCCATTCAAGATAACATTGCTGCGCAAGATAGAGAATTCTCTAGACGCTGGCTCAAAGCTGTGCACTTGTCCTTTGGGCCCAACACAGTGCGCAGCAAGCAGCGTATACTGGCCTATGTTAGCGCCTATATCAAAGACAGTCATCCCAGGTTGAAGAATTGATTTGATGAAGTCGTAGATCCTAGGCTCGAACTTGCCGCCCCAGTAAATGGCTGGGGCCAAGATGTCTGATCCAGTTAACTGAATCCGAAGTCCATCTTTGCCCAGATCCACGACAAAAAGAGTGTGTGGTCTCAAATGCCGGTAAAACCTCCAACGTGCATGCTTGTACACGCGCTGGAGAGATGAAATAGGATTTCTGGCTGCAAGGAGATATCGCCCCATAGAAACTTTACTCTTTCGTGTGATTATTGTCCCAGTGTCTACGTTGCAGCCTCAACAGCCTTACCACCCAAGAGGCCTTCTTCAGAAACCGCTTCAGGTGCTGCGCTTGGGATCCCCAGCTTGTTTGCCATAAGTCCTTTGTCTGAGGCTCAAGAACCTGATGCGGCAATGGTGATGATAGCCTGATCCTGGAAGCAACCAGGATTGTCCGTCGCCTCTTGCGTGCGAGTGTCGCACGAAAGTCCTCGTGGTCAGGTAATTGCGTCACTCTATAGACTGCCGGAAAACCGGCTCGATAGAGCATTTTGACAAGGCATGTCTCTGACAAAACTAACGCTATGTGGCGCAATGACTGGTCTTTTCCTTGCGATTCTTCCACAAGAGCTGCCATCGGCAATGGATGTGGAGTGATCACTGATTCCACAAGCAGTGTTCTCCCTGTGAGGGCATGTAGATTCCGAATCGCCCGAAACGGGTTCTCCAGATGGTAAAGAAGCCCAAAGCAAAGCACCAAGTCAAACGAACCCAACTCCTGCACTTGGTGGTCCTCTAGATCATGAACATAAAAGTCTATCTCAGGGAGGCGCCGCTTTGCCTCAGCAATGTTCTCCGCGCGAGCATCAAAAGCAGTGACTTTAAGCCCCAGGCCTGCCAGGTAATGGGAGAAGAATCCGATACCACATCCAGCGTCAAGGGCAGTTCTTAGATCATGAGCAGTTAGTAAGGAGGGCAACAGTTCGTTTAGGAAGTCTTTCCGACGCTCGTTAATAAGCCGGTAATAGTCTGTGTCAAATACCAAAGTTCTGCTCACCGTTCGTCTCCATCCAAGCACTTCAATCGGAAGTTACAAGCTAAATTGAGAATGCCCGCCCACTCGTCGCGGGGATGGGTGGCAAGGGGCTCTGTAGCGATGATCAACTCGGGGACGCAATACCAAACATCCAACGGTTTTCCTCCATCCCAAAGGCTGACATGCCAGTAGTAGACGCCCGGCCGCAACGGCAAGCTGGGAAGAGTATACACGAACGCGTCAGTGCCAGGTTCCATCTTCAAATTTCTTGCTACCCACGCCCACATAAGCTGATTATCGTTGCTCCAGAGAGCGATACCATGAGTCCCGTTTCGGATCGGCCTATTGACCTGGACAACGATCTTGAAGGTGAAAGGTCCTGAAGTGGTTAGCAGGTTGGGCTGCTCAGCGCGAGGATCTACAATCTCCCATTGGAGAAAACGGGCGCCAACATGGGTGGCTTCCTTACCGTTTCGATTTTCGGCAAAGGGTGTCGAGATCAATGCTGTTTCGTAGGCACTGACAACTTCGACAGTCGGACCAATCATGCGGACACCCCCAACATCCAGCCAGATGCAGCGCTGGCACAGGCGACGGATTTGGTTCATCTGATGGCTCACAAACAATACCGTCCGTCCACCCTCTGCTACATCCCCCATCTTCCCCAAGCACTTTTTCTGAAAGGCGGCATCCCCCACCGCCAGCACCTCGTCCACCAGCAGGATCTCCGGCTCCAGGTGGGCGGCCACGGCGAAGGCCAGGCGCACATGCATCCCGCTGGAGTAGTGTTTGACTGGCGTGTCTATGAATTTCTCAATCTCGGCAAAGGCTACCATCTCGTCGAACTTGCGCTCGATTTCGGCCCGTTTCATCCCCAGGATGGCGCCATTCAGGTAGATGTTCTCCCGCCCGGTCAGTTCGGGGTGGAAGCCGGTGCCCACCTCCAATAAGCTCCCCACCCGTCCGTGAATCTCGGCGTGGCCCTCCGTCGGTTCGGTGATGCGGGACAGGACCTTGAGCAGGGTGGTTTTGCCTGCCCCATTGCGCCCGATGATGCCCATCACCTCGCCGCGCTTCACTTCGAACGAAACGTCCTTGAGCGCCCAGATGGTCTCATCCATCTCGGCCGCGCCATAGGCCTGCCCCCGCAGCAGCTTCGCCGCTCGCCGGAAGGGTGACTGCACCGCTTCGATCAGCGACTCACGGATCGTCTTGTATCTGCCCTGAGGACCGCCAATGCGGTATTGTTTGCTCAGGTTTTCGGTACGAATGGCAATGTCAGTCATCTATACTCCTACGCTACATCGGCAAAGGTTTTCTCCATGCGGCGGAAGTAGTATGCGCCGCTGACAAGCAGACCGATGGCCGCGATGGTCGAAACGATCATGATGGGGCCTGGAGCGGTCTCCGTTCCCAGCAACGCCCAGCGAAAACCTTCCACCACGCCCGCCATCGGGTTGATACCGTATAGCGTGCGCCAGGGCTCTGGCAGCAGACTGCTGGGGTACGCAATCGGCGTGGCGAACATCCAGAACTGGGTCAGAAACGGCACTGCATAGCGTATATCGCGGAACTGCACGTTCATAGCAGAGAGCCATAGACCCACCCCCAATGCCGTTACCAGGGCCAGCAGCAATAGAAACGGCAGCCACACCACCGCAGCAGTAGGCCATATTCCATAGAACGCCATCATGCCCAGCAAGGTGATAAAAGCCAACGCGAAGTCTACCGCGCCGGAAATCACGCTGGAAATGGGTACTACCAGGCGTGGGAAGTAGACCTTCTTGATCAGATTGGCGCTTCCCACCAGACTGGTGGACGACTGGCTCAGCCCGTTGGCAAAGAAGGTCCATGGTATCAGGGCTACATAGCTGAAGATTGGGTAGGGAATGTTATCGGACGGTATACGGGCCAGCCGGCCAAAGAAGATGCTGAAGACCACCATGGTGAAAAACGGTTGGATGATGGCCCAGGCCGCGCCCAGTACCGTCTGCTTGTAGCGCACCTTGATGTCACGCCAGGTCAGGAAGTAGAGCAATTCGCGGTACTCCCACAGGTCACGAAGTTGTAGAGAGACCCATCCGCGTGACGGTCGAATGATGACTGTAGGCGCAGAAGTGCTCTGCCCTCCGGTCTCTGGTTCATGTATCTCCTGGCCCTCATCGGCCTTACTTGCTACACTTTTGATCAATTCCATAGGTCTTCTCGATTCACTCCACACTGGCTGGAACTTGCATTGACACCCTTACGCCGTGAGGCTCGCTCTCTCGCCGCTGGGCCAGATACCAGTCCACCGTTTGTCGCAGTCCCTGGACGAAATCCACTTTGGCGCGAAACCCGAAAAGCTTCTCGGCCTTGCTCGTATCCAGGCAACGCCGGGGCTGGCCGTCTGGCTTGCTTGTATCCCATACGATCTCACCCTCGAAGCCGGTTAACTCCGCGATCAATTCTACCAACTCCTTGATGCTGATCTCCATCCCCGAGCCTATATTCACCGGCTCACTTTTGTTATACCGCTCCGTAGCCAGCAGGATCCCCTCAGCGGCATCCTCCACATAGAGAAACTCCCGCGTCGGCGACCCTGTCCCCCAGGCTACGATTTTATCATCGCCCCGCTCCCTGGCCTCGACGCATTTGCGGATCAGGGCCGGAATGACGTGAGAGGTCTTCAGGTCGAAGTTGTCGCGGGGGCCATAGAGGTTCACTGGCAATAAAAAGATAGCATTGAATCCATACTGCTGCCGATAAGCCTGCGCCTGCACCAGCAACATCTTCTTGGCCAGACCGTAGGGCGCGTTCGTCTCCTCCGGGTAGCCGTTCCATAAATCTTCCTCCCGGAAAGGCACCGGCGTGAACTTGGGGTAGGCGCACACCGTGCCGATGGCTACGAACCTCTCCACCCCGAAGAGCCGGGCCTGCTCCATCACCTGGGCGCCCATCATCAGGTTGTCATAGAAGAACTCTCCAGGGCGCTCGCGGTTGGCCCCAATTCCACCAACCACCGCCGCGAGATGGATTGCGATATCCGGCCGACTGTCCTCATACATCCTGATCACAGCACTCACATCTCTTAGATCGTAATCCTTGCTGCGAGGGACAAAAACGTGCTCACACCCTCTATCTCGCAACTTCTCGATCACGTAAGAGCCGAGGAAGCCAGCCCCGCCTGTAACAACCACTCTTTTCTCAAGCCATGGATACATTGTGAACTCCCGGATAATTGCTCTAGGCCAATACACATCGTTCGGCTGCAAAATCATCGTTTCGAACCAACCAAATGAGCCTTGATCAACTCTGTCAGATCATCGTTGAAATTCACGATCGGTCGCCATCCTAATAGCTGCTGTGCCTTCTCAGAAGAGACCACAGCGGGGATAATATCGCCACTTCGGGCCTCTTCGTAGATGATCTCTGTCGGCAATCTCTCAATAATCAACTCGGCCAACCTTTTGATCGAGATGCTCTCTGGGGCCACAATGTTGAACACCTCACCATGTAAGAGCGCCTCCATAACCAGGGCGAAGGCCCGGGCAATATCCTGGATGTGGGTGAATTGCCGCGACTGCTCTCCGCTGCCCTTTGCTGTTTTCGTAAAGCCTTACTTTTTCCCCGCCTCTATTAGCCCTTACCTCTCGTGCTCCAGTTCCAGCGCCTTCCGATACTCGGCTTCAGCCTGCTCCGCCTGCCCCAACTCCCGATAGACATCCCCCAGGGCGTTGTGCACCTCAACCAGGAACCTCCGCCCCGAGGCTGGAGCCCGCTCCAGGGCCGCCTGGAAAGCGTCGAGGGCCTCTATCAGGTGCCCCTGGGCCTGGTACGCCTTCCCGGCCTGGTATAGGGCCTGGGCCGCCCGGCTCTCGTCAGGGGCCACGCGGGCCGCCTCCTGGTAATAATACACAGCCCAGTCGTACTGACCCTGCCAGATAGCGCCCAGACGAAGGTAGGCTTCATACCTCTCCTCCGCCGAGGAACGGCCCTCGAACTCAGGCCCGACCACCTTCTGATAGTGCTCCACCGCTTTGGCCACGTCCTCCCGCGATTCGTAGAGGCGGCCCAGTTGCAGGTGCGCCTGGCCCCAGGCCCCGCAATCAGCCGCTTTCTCCAGGGCGGCCACCGCCTCCTCAAAGGCTCCCATGTCCAGGTAGACCCGGCTCAACTCCACGTAGCCCTGGGCAGCGGCTTCAGGTTCGGCAGCTATGCCTGCCCGGTAAGCCTCTATAGCGACCGCCCACGACGACTGCTGCCGGTAAAAGTTCCCCAGGGCATAGTACCCTTGCGCCGAATGAGGAGCTACCACCGTCGCCAGCCGATAGCTGGCCTCCTCCGCCTGCGCATACTGGTAACCCTTCCCCTGCTCCACCAGCCACGCGGCCAGCTGGGTGCTGTGCGGGAGCGGTTCAGTTCGGTCACTAATCAGGCGCTCGATCAGGTCGTGGGCTCGCTGGGCCGCGGTGTAATCCCCTCTCCTCAGGCACACGTCGCCTCGGGCTATGAGCCACCAGACGATCTTGACCTCATCCGAGGACGACAGGTCAACGTACCTGGACAACGCTTCGACGGCGGCGGAATCGTCCCCTTGAAGAAGGCGGGCCTTCCCCAGGCTGCGATGGGCCAGGGCGTTGTCTTCATGCCACCTGATCGCCCGTTGAAGGTAGTCCATGCTCCGAGACAGATGAGCGGCGCCCGGGCGCTCCTGTCGAAGCGCCCTGTTCAGCTCGATGTCCCCCAGATTGAGGTAGAAGGCGCTGACCAGAGTCGAAAAATTGAGAGCAAGCCCCACGACCACCAGGATGAGCAGGGCGGCAACCAGCAACTTCTTTTCACCGAGCCGATTCACTTTGGCCTGCCTCCAGCCTTCTTTATGTTTTTCAGGCGCGTTAAACGCTGAACACGTCCACGCAAATAGCCAGAATGCCCAGCCAGCATAAGAAAAGAGGATAGATTTCGTCCAACAAGTTCATGGGGTCGGGGGGGAGGGATGGACAGAGTAAGGGGAATTTAGGAAGCTATCCTTCAACCCGGCGATTTAAGCTTTTTGGTCTTTGATCTCTTCAGCATTCCACATCATTGTTCGGTTGGAACCTGATCCGAAACAGTATCCTCTACCTTTCCGGCTTGTAATGCGCCTCGGGTTACCAGGATCTTCCTCCAGTTTCTGGCGTAGCTGCCAGACAAGAGTCTTTAGCGAAGTCGCTTTTTTAGCCCCCACACCCCATATTTCCTGAAGCAACTCCTCTGTGCTCAGGAAACTTCCGCAATTTCTCACCAGACAGAGCAATAGCTTGAACTCTTTGGGGGTCAGCTCAACGATCTTTCCCCCCAACACAATGCGACGTTTGTCTGGATTCAAACGCAAATCCTGGTCGATCTGGAAAGTGATCTCTCGCTTTCTCCTCCTTATCGCCGACTTGGCTATCCCCGTCCCTTCAAAGTCCAACAGGCGGTTTACGGTGCTGACCAGATCCCCCAGGGGCAAAAATGAAGAAGCAACAGGCTTGATCAGGTAGCCATCCAACCGCAGCCCCAGCTCGCGCATTCTGGCGAGCTCTTGCTCCCGGTCGATCAGCACCACAGTCAACACCGTGGAAACCCGCTGTATGTGCTTTAATAGAGCCACACCATCGGCAGTTTTCGTGCTCAGGTCCAGCACCACCAGCACTGGCAGGTGGCGGTAAAGCTGGGAGAGTCCCTCAGCGGGTAGAGCCACATAAGGGATGTAGCGCCTCTCTTGTTTGAGGCGAAAGCTTATTTTATCGCTCAGAAGAACGTCTGGGCTGATGATCAAAACCGATTCGTGCACCAGTGCACCCCGAGGCATCCTTGTTCCTTCGGCATGAACTCTATTCGGGCACGAGGGCCATTTTGGCCCCTATCTGGTCTCATCGGGACGGGGCGCCGCTACTACTCAACGTCAGGTTCACACCTATGCCTTTCCTGGCCAGGGGCCAAGAGTTTCAAGGCTTTCGTCGCAATATATCCGTTAATCGATCAGACCCATCTCCAGGGCCTGTCTAACCGCTTGAGACCGATTTATTACTCCCAACTTCGATAAGATGTGGCTCACATGGCTTATGACTGTCCCCTCGGCAATGTTCAAGATAGCGGCGATTTCTTTGTTGCTGAGGTCTTTGGCCAGGTGCCGCAGGACCTCTTCTTCCCGTGGAGTAAGAGACGGGACTGCCCTGAAAGAACTGTGGGTAGCTTTCTCCAGCCTGGCGATTTCATCCAGTATCTTGTTGATAAGGTGCGCTGGGATGACGAGCTCACCCTTTATGGCCCTCCTCAACGACTGAAGTAGATGGGGAGGCTTGGCATTTTTAGGGATGAAATTTCGAGCACCGCTCCTAATGGCCTCAAAGAATACCCGATCTCCCATGTGGGGATAGGTCAGCAGCACGATTTTGATGTCAGGATCGATGGCCCTTATCAATTCAGTGGCTCTCAGGCCGTTACAACGGGGTAAGTCGATATCCATGAGAACCAGTTCGGGCTTAACTTCTTTGACCTGGGCCACAGCCTCAAGTCCATCGCCTGCTTCTGCCACTACCTCCACATCTTCCAGCTTAGCCAGAACGGTTTTCAACCCCATGCGGAAAAGCGCGTTATTATCCACCAGAAGCAGCTTCGTAGGTTTTGCCAAGTCTCACTCCCCCTGCCAGGTGTTGGAAAGCTTCTTTGGCACGCTGCAAAGTGAGTTGGTGCATCATCGGGTGTACCGCCCCCACGATGAAGCCCGAGCTGACCTTTTCTTCTACATCGAAGTGTTCTATAATGGGCGTCGGCGTCATCCGGCATTGGGCTAACTCAGTCCGGAAGCCTATGAGCAACTCTATCATCAACAGTGTGAACTTTGCTTAATCCCCTGTCCACAAAACAAGGAAAAGATCACTATATAATTATTATAGCGCACGTTCGTTATTATTTGGTAAAGATTTTATAGTACCTAAGTACCAAATTTAGGACCATTTTGAGGCTCATTCTTCACTTCTGGTACTAGTACCTCGCCAGTACCTTACCTGTTGGAGTACCTTGCGGGCAAGCGTGCTAGTCATTCAAGCCGAAGTATGGTAGAATAAATAGGCAAGCGATGGCAAAGGAGGATGATGATTATGAAGGCAACCAGCGATGAATTGCCTGGAGAAGACAAGGGCAAAAACGAGGGCAGAAAGAGTCTGGCGGTAGACAGGCTGGTACTTTATCTGATTCTCTTTGGGCTCCTGATCCTGCTCATTCTGGCATTGCGGGGAGCGCTGACGTTGGACCTCACCGTTTTGAGCCAGGCCACTCCCACCCCTACCTCTTCGCCGACCCCCACGCCGACCCTCACGCCGACCACAACCCCCACTCCCAGACCGTTGGTCATAGAGCGCATCCGCGCCGTGAGCGAACTGGTGACGGTGCATTACACCGTGCAGAAGGTGGTCGAGGGTTCCAGAGAGAATCCGGCCTGGACCGGCCGGGTAGAGAAACTGCTTGGAATCAGCGGCCAACGGGTGCTGCTGGTGGCCTACGGCGAGGTGAGGGCCGGTTTGGACTTGAGCCAGATGGAGGAAGACGATATCATCATCGACGGCGATCAGGCGGTGGTGGTCCTGCCTATGGCCGAAATCCTGAGCAGCAAGCTCGACAACGAGAAGACTTACATATACGATTACGAGAAGGGCATTTTTACCCCGGAAGATCCTGGCCTCTTTGACGAGGTGCGTCAGATCGCCGAGAAAGAGATCGTGGAGGCTGCTCTGGAGGATGGCATCCTGGACAAGGCCCAGACGAACGCCCAGGCCTATCTCCTCCTGTTGATCCACTCCCTCGGTTTTCGAGAGGTGAGGTTCATGGTTGCCACGCCTACTCCGACCTTAACCCCGATTGCCCTACCCACTCCCACCGTGGAGAAGACACCTATACCTTAGATCGGGAGAAAGATTACACTATGTTTACTACTGTCCGCAAGGTCTTGTTGGGCAGTCCCCTGCCTACCGCCGCAGAAGCGCACGAACGCCTGACTAAAGTCCAGGCGCTGGCCATCTTCTCGTCGGATGCCCTGTCGTCGGTGGCCTACGCCACAGAGGAGATTCTGCTGGTGTTGGTCGTAGCCGGGTCGGCGGCGCTGGGGCTGTCGCTGCCCATCGCGTTGGTCATCGCCGGGCTATTGGCCGTCGTCGCCACCTCGTATTACCAGACCATTCACGGCTATCCCTCGGGGGGCGGAGCCTATATCGTGGCCCACGACAACCTGGGCGTCTGGCCTGGGCTGACGGCGGCGGCGGCCCTCCTCATCGACTACGTGCTCACCGTAGCGGTCAGCATTACGGCCGGGGTAGCGGCCATCACTTCGGCCTTCCCCACCTTGCTTCCTTTCCGGGTGGAGTTATGCCTGCTGGCGATTGCCTTCATCGCCTGGGCCAACCTGCGCGGCGTACGGGAGTCCGGTACGGTCTTCGCCATCCCCACCTACGGTTTTATCTTCGTCTTCCTCGCGCTTATAGTCGTGGGGCTGGTCCGGCTGATAACTGGGACCCTCAGCCCGGTTCCGGCCCAGGCGATGCCAGTTGTAGGGAGTGGCATACAAGCCCTGACGTCGTTTCTCATCCTGCGTGCCTTTGCCTCCGGCTGCACCGCTCTGACTGGCGTTGAAGCTATCAGCAATGGCATCCCTGCCTTCCGGAAGCCGGAGGCGGATAATGCGGGCAAGACCCTCGTTGCCATGGCTGCTCTCTTAGCGACGATGTTCCTGGGCATCACCTTTCTGGCCCGTTCGTTAGGTGTGGCCCCTGTTGAGCATGAGACTGTAATGTCGCAGATTGGCAGGCAAGTCTTTGGGGGTGGGCCACTCTATCTGGCTTTGCAGGCCGCCACCGCTCTCATTCTGACTCTGGCGGCCAACACTTCTTTTGCAGACTTCCCGCGCCTGTCTGCCATCCTGGCCCGCGATCGCTACCTGCCCCGCCAACTGGCTAACCTGGGCGACCGGCTGGTCTTCGCCAACGGTATCATCGCCCTGGCTTTCCTGGCTTCGACCTTGATCGTCATCTTTGGCGGGCAGACCCACCAGCTCATCCCCCTGTATGCGGTGGGCGTCTTCCTCTCCTTCACGCTGTCGCAGGCGGGGATGGTGCGCCATTGGCACAGGGGGGGTGGGCGAGGCTGGCGATGGAAGGCGGCGATCAACGGGCTGGGCATGGTGGCGACCGGGATCGTGCTGCTGGTCATCGTCGCCAGCAAGTTCACCCATGGCGCCTGGATCGTCATCCTGCTTATCCCCACCTTTGTATGGATGTTCCACGCCATCAAACGTCACTACGTCACCGTGGCAGAGCAATTGTCGCTGGAGGGGCTGAAGCCGGAGAAATGGACAGGTCAGGTCTCTTGCAATGGGCATAAGGTAGTAGTGCCTGTTTCTGGCATGCACCGGGGGACGCTGGTCGCTTTGCGCTTCGCCTACTCGCTGTCGGAGGATGTCACCGCAGTAGTTATTGACGTGGAGCCAGAGGTTACTGCCCGCGTGCGTGAGAAGTGGCCGGTCTGGGGCCACGGCGTGCCGCTGGTGGTGCTGGAGTCCTCCTATCGTTCGACCATTGGGCCGTTGTTGGCCTACCTGGACGAAGTGGACCGGCGCGCGCCGGAGCGGGGATTGGCCGTGCTCGTGCTGCCCGAGTTTGTGCCCGCCCGCTGGTGGCACCACCTGCTTCACAACCAGACGGCGCTACTTATCAAGACGATTTTGATCTACCAACGAGGACAAACCGGCAGGGGCCGCGTGATCATCGACGTGCCTTACTACCTGCGTCGCTAATAGGTCTGATGACAGGAAACAGAGATTTGGATAGAAAGCATCTGGTTGTGCCATTGCTATCGGGCTTTATGTTCCTCTGGATGTGGATGCTCGTGCCGCAGAAGCCGGATATCACCATCGCCGCCCGCGCCGACCCTCTGGTGCCGCCGGGGGCAACGGTCAACTACCTGGTCACCCTGAACAACGCGGGCAGCAAAGGGTTGAGCGTGACGATCACCCACACCCTGCCTTATAGTTTTAGCTACCTCTCCGGCTCGACGGAGGTGCGGGCCGGAAGCAGCCTGCTCTCCACCGCCGACCCTGTACCCAGTGGCCGCAACCTGACCTGGGGGCCGTTCGACGTGCCGGGGGCGGCCTACTCCGCCGATAGCCATTTTGGCATCCATACTTTCGTGCAGGACCTGTGCCTGGAGAGTTACCTCGATTTTCAACTGGACAAAGCCCTGAACCTGGTGGGCGAAGGTGGTTACGTCAAACAGCTTTTCTACCCGGTGACGGGCGTGGTCACTCAGCCCAAAGAGTGCTGGGTCTACTTCGTGGAGGGCGCTTACCAACGAGGGTTGAAGCCAGTTATCCGTCTGCAAGGCAAATTGCAGGGCAATAGCTGGCTCAAACCCGAAGCCGACGCGCCGGGCGATTACACCACCGTAGCTCAAGCCTTCAAGCGCGTGGTCGAAGGGCTGCCACGCCGCGACGGTCATACGCTCTACGTTGAGGTCTGGAACGAGCCCGAGCTGGCGGTCAACTGGCACCCCAGCCCCAGCGCCCAGGAGTACGGCCAATTTTTCGTCGATGTGGCCCAGGCCATCCATAGCATCGGCGATGCGCGCCTCAAGGTCCTCAACGGCGCGCTGACGCCGGGCAACGCCGATTTCACCCGTGAGTTGGTGGCGGTGCCTGGCTTCGTCCAGGCCTTCGATCTATGGGCTGCTCACTGCTATCCTTATAACCACCCGCCCCAATACAACATCCACGACGGCACGGCGGCCTATACCGAGTTCACTATCGACAGCTACCGGCGCGAGCTGGACGTTTTAGCCAATGAAGGAGGAAGGACCGGAGTAAAGGTCATCCTGACCGAGACCGGCCACGGCCTGGGGGATAATCTCTTTACCTTCGAGGGTTACGAAGCCATCACCGAAACCAACCGGGCCGATTACATGGTGCGGGCTTTTCGGGATTACTGGGCTGGATGGCCGGAGCTCGAAGCGGCCTGCCCCTTCGAGCTGGTGGATCCTTACGGCCATTGGGGGTGGATGGATTGGCTTTATCCGACCACCGATGTGCCCCACGCCCAGTACACCGCCGTGGCCGCGTTACCCAAGCCCACCCCGACCTTTGTAGCCAGCGGCACGTTGGCGATCGCTTTTCAGGCCCGGGCCGCGAATGAGCAGGGCATCTACTACAGCGATATCGTGGCTACGGCCAGCAATGGGGCGATATCTCCGCTTAGCGGCGCCGCTCCGGTGATCGTGCTTGACGTGGTATCTCAGAGCTATCTGCCTGTGGTCATGAAATCTATCTCGCCCGCTGCTGCTATACATCCTCCTGTCCTTGAACGAAACGTCAGGCCGTCCGCACTCGATTTTACCCCGCTGATTCCGGCCCTCTCTTCGGCCGAGGCGTTGAGGGTGACCAGGCTCGATGTCGGCCCCGGTCCGCGCCGGATGGCCCTTGACCCTGTGGCCCGACGGGCTTACGTGACCAGGGACGGCGGCCAGGTGGTCGTCGTGGATATGGATAAAGGTACGGTGCTGGGGGCCGTTTACGTGGGGGATGACCCCTGGGGGGTGGCGGTCGATCCGGCTGAGGGGCGGGTTTACGTGACGGGGGCCGCCGGTTTGTCCGTGATCGATGGCGCGCGGGTGGTGGCCGTTGTGCCCGGCCTCGACCGGCCGCGAGACCTGGCTGTGGATGCGGAAAAGCGCCGCCTCTACGTGAGCGAAAGCGGAGCGGATCGGGTGGCCGTCATCGAAGGGTCGAGGGTGGTGGCCGCCATTCCGGTCGGTTCTCACCCCGACGGGTTGGCGCTCGATCCTGAAACGGGCCGCCTCTACGTGGCTAACGTCGGCGATGGTAGCCTGTCTGTGATCGAGGACCTGGCGGTTGTCAACACCATCCAAATTACCGACAAGCCCCTCCTGGGGTTGGCTCTGGATCCTGTGAGCGGCTGCCTCTACGTTGTCCACCCTCTGGTACCTGGCCGGCACGTGGTGACGGTCATCGACCGCCAGGGGAAGATCGTGGACAGGTTAGGGGGAGGCTACGACCGGCCCTTGCGCGGGGCTTACGCGGTGGCCGTGAGCCCGGATGGCAGTAGCCTCTACCTGGCCGACCGTGGGGAGCTTCTGGAAATCGAGGTGAGGAAGCGGGCTTTGGTGGGGGCCGTTCCGACGGGGGCGGTGGTTCATAGTTCTGGCCTGGCCGTCGATCCCGTCAGTGGACGGGTGTATGTGGTTGATATGGCTCATTGAGGGACGGCTTTCGTGTAGTCATTGGACTACAAGACTACAATCTGGCAGTCCGACCAACGGTAAATGTTAGAAAGCGCCTTTCACCTCATCTATGCAATCGGAATCAGCGAAAGCCGTGATGTGGTCACCGCTCTGGAAAACGGTATTGCCGTGGGGGATGATGAGTCCCCGGCCCCGGCGAATGGAGAGCAACACACAATCTTGAGGCAAGGGTATCTCGCTGACCCGCTTACCTACTACCGGCGAACTTTCTCCAACGTCTATCTCCATAAACTCCGCGCCCATCAACCTGCCCAGACGCAGCCGTTCCGTGCGATGCTGCGCTTCCATACGGCGCGCGATAGCCGTGTTATAGGCTCTAACGATATCGTCACGGCGGATCAGGCCCACCAGTTTGCGGGGGTTATGGCCGTCCACTACGGGCAGACGGCCCAGGTCACGCGCCCCCAGACGTTTCAGAGCGGCCCACAGAGGTTCATCAGGATAGGCGAGCAGAGGCGAGGTGGTGGCGATGTCGGCGACAGTAAGGCTGTCGGCATCCTGGCGAGCCAGAGCCGCTTCCAGATCGCGAATAGTCACTACCCCGTGCAGTTCGCCCTTGTCATCCAGAACAGGAAAGCCGTGGTGGTGGGTGGCAGTAAACTCGGCCATTAGCTCTCTCAGGTTCATGTTGGCGGGCACGGTATCCGGTTCAGCGGTCATGGCCTCGCCGACGGTGATGCCCTGCATAACGTCGATATCCCGACCACGTTCCAGATGGACGCCCCGCCGGGTGAGTTTGAGAGTATAGATCGATTCGCGGCTCAGGTGTTCGGCCAGCAGGGTGCTGATGACGGTAGCCAGCATGAGAGGCAGGATGATGCGGTAATCGTCGGTCATCTCAAAAAGGATGATAACGGCGGTGATAGGCGCACGGGCGGCCGCAGCAAAAACAGCAGCCATGCCCACCAGAGCGTAAGCTCCAGGAGCAGCGGTGATATCTGGCAGCCAGCTATGCACCGCCAGACCGTAGACTCCGCCCAGCATGGCCCCGATAAAAAGAGAAGGGGCAAAAACTCCCCCCGAACCACCGGCCCCGATAGTGATAGAGGTAGCCAGTATCTTCAAAAAGACCAGCACCAGAAGCGTGCTCCACACAAGCTCGTTGAGAAGGGTTTTCTCGATGGCCTCGTAACCCACGCCGAATAGTTGAGGGAAGTATAAGCCCATGCTCCCTATGATCAGGCCGCCGACTACAGGCTTGAAGTATTCGGGAAAGGCCCAGGCGTCGAAAAGGTCTTCAAATTTGTAGAGAATCCAGACGAAGATGACGGCCACTACCGCAGCCACTATGCCCAGGCCGGCATAGAACAGCAGCTCCCAGGGACTGACCATAGAATAGGGCGGCACCGAAAAGGCGGGAGCATTGCCCATAAAGATGCGGCCGATGACGCTGGCCGTGACCGAAGAAATGACCACCGTGGAGAAGTAGCCCACGCTGAACTCGCCCAGGATAACCTCCAGGGCAAAGATGACTCCGGCGATGGGGGCGTTGAAGGTGGCCGCGATGCCGCCTGCTGCCCCGCAGGCTACCAGGTTGCGGATCCGATCATCGGACATGTGGAGTATCTGGCCCACTGTCGAGCCCAGGGCCGAGCCAATCTGCACAATAGGGCCCTCACGACCCACCGAGCCTCCGCTCCCGATGCAGATGGATGAGGCCAGGGCTTTGATGACCACCACGATGGGGCGGATCCGTCCTCCGCGCAAGGCTATGGCTTCCATCACTTCCGGCACACCGTGACCTTTGGCCTCGCGGGCGAAAAAGTGGATCATAGGCCCGACGAACAGTCCCCCGATAGCGGGCACCATAATTACGTAATAGCGGCCCATGAAGCTAAGAACCGACCGGGCAGCGGCGAAAGATAGAATGGTGAAACTGTTGATCAGCCAGCGGAAGATCACTGCTCCAAACCCTGAACCCAGGCCCACCAGTAGAGCAGTCCCTACCAGGACTACAGTTTCCGGCGGTTGCCATCGGTCCAGGAGATGAACCAGGTAGCCGGCCTTCTTCCGCCAGCCAAAGGGTAAGTCAAGCGTCTCAAATCTCTTTTTAGCCATACGGTTCTCCTATCATAACATCATAACATCAGCAAAAACAAATTGCCCCTTATTTTAGCTCCGGCGCGGCCATCGCAGCCAGACCAGGGTTGCAATCAGCACCAGGTATACCCCTGCCATCAGGCCGAAGGCCACCGCGTAGTTTCTTATCGGCGATTTGTACATATCGGCGATGAGCGCCAGCAGGCCAAAAATGAAATAGGGCACTTCGAGGCGATACTTTCGCAACAGCGGGGCCATGGTCAATACTACCAAAGAGAAGTATCCACAATGCAGCTTGGGAGAGAGCAGCAGGACGGTGGTTGTTAAGAGGCTCAGATCTTCGAGAAGCCCCAGGGGCTTCCAGGCAATAAATGCCAGGATGGTAACGACACCCACCGCCAGGAGCGCCGAATAAACAATTATGCTTATCGGAGGTTCCCCATTGTGGGCGAGAGCCCAGAGCGCCCCCAGGCTGATTCCGCCAAACTGAAAGGGGTGTTGGGTGTCTTTTTGGGTGACCTCCCAGAAAACGGCCGATTGCCCCGCCGCCACCAGGAACGGGGCAAAGACCAGCCCAAAGACGAGGGGCGGGATGAGCAAGTATCTCCAATCCCGGGTTTGCAGGAAAGCAATGGGAACGATCAACGCCCCGCTCAGC
Organism: uncultured Anaerolineales bacterium; assembly: GCA_964646625.1. Taxonomy (GTDB): domain Bacteria; phylum Chloroflexota; class Anaerolineae; order CAZYHC01; family CAZYHC01; genus DAOULT01. Next base: position 74,416 of record CAZYHC010000006.1, on the reverse strand, counting down.
TTGATGAGCAGTGTGAGGCCCACCGCGATACTGGCCCTCCAGTGTTGCTGATGCAAGAGGCACAACAGCGCCAGGGAGAAGAAAAACACTAGAATGGGCTCATCCTGGCGTCGAAGGAGCGAGTTCCCAAAGGTGAGGGGATTGAAAAGGAAATACAGGGCAGCGCGATATCCCTCTCTCCTGTCTTGGGCCATGTACAGCAGGGCGTAGGCGGTGAGGAGGTTGAAAAGCGAGAAATAGGTCATGAAAGACAGCGTTGCCCAGGGATTTCGGTGATCGAACAGACCAGAGACCAGGGCCGGAGGCACCAGCAGAAAGTTGATCAGGGGAGGGGTCGTGGTGAACACGTCTCGGTATAACGAGCCGCCGCTGACGATCGTCTCCGCTCTGGCGATCCAGGGGTCTGCAAAACGCGGCTGCTCGGGAGTGCCGTAGTACCCCACAGGCTCGAGAACGAGGTAGGCGATCAGTAGATAGACGACGAACAGCGATAGAAAGACTCCCAGGATGCGTAGTGCGTAAGTTCGCCCCATAAAAATACCTCCTATGGCCCCTATTTTAGCACAATCGGCGAAGAGCGCAAGTGGGGGATTACCCTTTTTCCCCGAAGTCTGGTATAATATCGGGTACGTGCATCGTAACGCGGCCACTATTTTGCATCGTGAATCGTGTTAAATCGGTCAGGAGAAAAATCTGTGGTAAGGGTTTTGCTCGTTAATCCCAGGGTGTATCTGCCCATAGATACGCGCACCTCGCCCTCGCTGGGGCTGGCCTACCTGGCGGCCATCTCCGAACGTCGGGGCGACCAGGTGCGCGTCCACGACGGCGACGTGGAAGACGTGCCCCTGGAACGGGTTTTGCCAGAGTATCGCCCCCAGGTGGTGGGTATTACGGCCAATACCATCCAGATCAAATCCGCCTGGCGCGACGCTGCCCTGGTCAAAAGTCTGACCGAAGCTCTGGTGGTGCTGGGTGGCCCCCACCCCACTGTTCTCCCTGCCGAATCGGCCCAACGCCCCGAAGTGGACGTCGTGGTGCGGGGTGAGGGAGAGGCTGCCTGGGAAGAGATATGCCAGGTGCTCGAAACCGGCGGCGAGCAGCCCGATTTGAGCCAGGTGCAGGGGATTTCTTTCAAAAAGCCCGATGGTCAGGTGGTGCACACTCCCAACCGGCCCGTCGATGACCCGGATAGTCTGCCCTTCCCGGCTTATCATTTCTTCAAAATGGGACGTTATACCAACCTGCAACCTACCGTTGACCAGGTTGAGGGGCCAAGCTATCCCATCCTTACCTCGCGGGGCTGTCCCTACCGCTGTACCTATTGCTCTCAGATCGCGCCCCGCATCTGGCGCGGACGTTCTCCCCGGAACGTGGTCGAGGAGTGGCGGTGGCTGGTGCGCGAGCTGGGAGCGGGAGAGATCGGCGTCCTGGACGACTCCTTCAACATCGATCGGGCCAGGGCGCTGGAGATATGCGACCTGCTCATCGCCGAAGGGTTGAACCACGTGCCCTGGATCATGATCAACGGCATCCGGGCCAACCTGGCTGATAAGGAGCTTTTGGGCCGAATGCGGGAGGCAGGCTGTATCCGCACCGCCTTCGGGGTGGAAAGCGGCAATCAGCGTATCCTGGACTCGGTCATCGATAAACACCTTACCCTGGAGCAGGTGCGGGCCGCTTTCCAGGCCGCCAGAGAAGTAGGAATGGAAACCATCGGCTTTTTCATCATCGGTCTGCCGGGCGAGACCGAGGAGACGATGGAAGATACCATCCGCTTTGCCTGCGAGTTGGACCCCGTGGTGGCTAACTTCTCGATGGCTACTCCCTTCCCAGGCACCCAGATGCATCGCACCGTGATGGAGCAGGGGAAACTCCTGGTGCAGGATTACGATGACTTCGCCTTTTTCGAGGGCCAGGCCAGCTTCGAGATGCCCGATATGCCTCCCGAATTGGTGGAACGCAAATGGAAAGAGGCTTACCGCCGCTTCTACCTGCGGCCCCACCGCATCCTGCGGACGCTGAGGCGTAAAGAAACCTGGCTGGAACTGCCCCGCACGGCGCGCATGGCCTGGCATACGCTGGTCTCGTCGTGAGGGTCCGACACATAGGAAGTGAGCCATGAAAGTTTTCGTAAGCTCAACCTGGCAAGGCCTGCAACCCGAACGAGAGGCAGTGGAGAAGGCGCTGCTCCGTATGAAAACCGGCTTTGAGGGTATGGAATACTTTGGCAGCCAGCCGGAAAAGCCAAAAGAGGTGTGTCTGAAGAAAGTGGCTGAAAGTGACGTTTATATCGGCATCTTTGCCCACCGCTACGGCTCCATCCCCAAAGGCGAAGAGCGTTCCATAACCGAACTGGAATATCGCCATGCGCGAGAAAAAGGCATCCCTTGCCTGATCTACCTGAAAGACGAGAAGATGCCCATTCCCCCAGACCACATCGAATCTGACCCACGGAAAAAAGATAAGCTGTCGGCTCTCAAAAAGGAATTGATGCAAGAGCACACCTGCTCTTTTTTCACCAACCCTGACAACCTAGCCATGCAGGTGGTCGCCGACCTGCACAAAATCCCAGTTGAGGAAAAAGTGTTGTATACCCTGGAGCCGGAGATGATCCTCATCCCCGCCGGTGGATTCCTTATGGGCAGCGATCCCAGTAAGGACAAACTCGCATTTCCTAACGAGCAGCCCCAACACACCCTGTACCTGCCCGATTACTATCTGGCTAAGACGCCGGTGACCAACGCTCAATATGTCGCCTTTTTGCAAGATACCGGCCATGACCATCCGGGACACTGGAAAGGCGGGACCCCGCCGAGAGGCAAAGATGACCATCCCGTGGTTGGGGTCTCCTGGCATGATGCTGTGGCCTACTGCAACTGGCTGTTTGAGGTCATTGACAAGCCCTACCGCCTGCCCAGTGAGGCCGAATGGGAGAAGGGGGCGCGGGGCACTGATGGGCGCATTTACCCCTGGGACAGTCAGTGGGACGCGAGGCGGTGCAACAGTGAAGAAGGCGGCAGAGGTGATACCACGCCGGTGGAAGCCTATCCTGAAGGGGCCAGCCCCTACGGCTTGCTGGATATGGCTGGCAACGTGTGGGAGTGGACGCGCAGCCTTGGCATCGGAGGGAAGTACGTTTATCCTTACAAGGCGGACGACGGCCGGGAAGGCATGGAAGCAAATGGTAATCGGGTTGTACGGGGCGGATCCTGGCGCAGCCCTCGAAAGTCCGCTCGCTGCGCCGCTCGCTTCGGCCATCCACCAGGCACCTCCGAAAACGACATTGGCTTTCGCGTTGTCGTTCTTGGTTAATAGATGTTTGACGCAAAATCAAGAACAGGTTATCATTTTCAAGAAGATGCAGATGAAAATTATCTATGATCAAGAGGCAGATGCTCTCTCAATCGAACTTAAGGCGGGCCAGTCGGCGGAAACCGTGATCGTGGACGATAACGAACATTGTATGGTCGATTTCGACGAGAACGGTGTACCTATCGGCGTGGAGATTCTTTTCGTCAGCAGCAAATATTCTATCACCGACCTTACCGAACTCTTGGTAAAAAACTACCCTATCCGAGAGAGCGTAACAACCACAGGGGAATTGAGGGGTATAAACCGTGATCCAAACGAGTGAGAAAATTCGGTGCAGCGTAGGCATCACCGCCTACAACGAAGAGGCCAACATCGGCCAGATATTGCAGGCCATGCTGGACCAAAAGCTCTACCAGGCGGAGATCGCCGAGATCATCGTGGTGGCCAGCGGATGCACCGACCGCACCGAAGAGATCGTGCGGGAGTACATGGCCCGCGACGAGCGTATCAGGCTGCTGGTGCAGCCCTGTCGGGAGGGCAAGACCTCGGCCGTCAATCTCTTTCTCCAGCACGCCAGGGAAGACATCTGCGTCCTGGAAAGCGGCGACACCCTGCCCCGCGAAGACAGCATCGAAAACCTGGTGCGCCACTTTGAGGATCCCAACGTGGGCATGACCGGGGCGCAGAAGGTGCCGGTCAACACTCCCGACCACGTTATCGGCTACCTTTCCCACCTGCGCCTCAAAATGGAACACCAGCTTTGCCTGGAAGTGCCCCGCACCGGCGAGCTTATCGCCTTTCGCAAGGTCTTCGACCGCATCCCGCCGGACGTGGCTATGGACGAGGCTTTTGTCGAGGCCCTGATCATCAAGCGGGGGATGCGCGTCTTCTACGCCCCTGACGCCGTGGTCTTCAACATGGGGCCCGAAACCCTGGGCGACTTCGTCCGTCAAAGGCGACGCAACTACGCCGGGCACCTTTACCTCAAGGACAAGTACGGCTACAAAGTCTCCAGCCTGGACACCGGCCTGGTGTTGCGCCTGGCGCTGGGCGAGATGTGGGGCGCTATCCGCCTCATCTACATGCTGGTGGCCCTGGGCAGCATCGAGCTCGTCTCCCGCCTGCTGGGGGCCTACGATTATTACATTCGGAAGGAAAAGCACGTGGTCTGGGACATGGCCTGGACCACCAAAAAGGTGGACGTGGAGGAAATAGAACAGGAGACCAGGAGCAAAGGTTGGGAGATAAGGTGAGGGACAGGCTCATAACGGCGCTCAAGATCGTGGTCAGCCTGGGGTTGATAATCTATCTTTTCAGCAAAGTTGATATGGCGCGGGTCGGGGCGGCTCTGGCGGCGGCCAATTACTCCTACCTGGCGCTGGCTCTCATCCTCTACCTGGGGGCCATCACCAATGGCTGCCTGAAGTGGTACATCCTTCTCAGGGCGCTGGGCATCAGGGTGCCTTTCGGCAGTCTGCTGGCCTACACCTTTGTAGGCGTTTTTTTTAATAACTTTCTGCCTGCCAACGTAGGGGGCGACGTGATGCGGGGGTACGGTCTGGCCCGCTACACGGAAAGGGCTGCGGAGGCCGCCGTTTCGGTGGTGGTGGATCGCATAGTGGGCCTGGTGGCCTTTATGAGCGCCGCGCTGGCGACCGCGCTGGTGGCCGTCTACGTCACCGGTCGGACCGATTTGCAGGGTATCGTGGTGGCTGCTTTTGCGGCGCTGGGATTTATTTTCGGCGTTTTTGCCCTCCTGCTGAGTCGGCGGCTGCGGGCGCAGGTGGGTCGTCTTTTTGAGTTGCCTTTTCTGGCTCCTGTGGCCCCCATCTACGAGCGGCTCTCGGAAGCTATGACGGTCTACCGCCATAGCTACGGAGCGTTACTGCTGGCCTTTTGCACCTCTTTGCTGACCCTGATCCTGTCCAATTTTGTCAACTACCTCATCGCCCAGGCTGTGGGCGGCGGGATACCGCTCCTCTACATTTTTCTGTTCAATCCGCTCATCGCCTTCGTGCTGCTGATTCCCATTTCGGTGGGGGGGCTGGGCGTGGGTCAGGGCGCTTACGTCTTTTTCTTCGGGCTGGTGGGCGTCTCTGAGCCTCTATCCCTGTCCGTCTCCCTCATCATGCAAATGATCATCTACATCAGCAGCCTGCCCGGCGGAGTGCTGTGGTGGAAACGAAGGACGGCGCCAGAGCCAGGTAATTAGCCTCATCGATAACTATCAAGCTGGTGTGGATGAAAGCAGAGGATATGACGATGGAGTGTCGGCGAGTTATAATTTAAGGAGGGATACTGTGGCAGAGAAAGTTATGATTCGTCAAAATAACAGGTTTGAGACCGAATTTTGGGCCCTGGATCCCCACGATCCTGAGTCCGACGAGCTCCAGCCCGTTCATCATCTCCACGCCCTGACACCTTACGGGATGTTGTTGGCCAGCCTCGGCTCGTGTACCGCTATCGTCCTGCATACCTATGCTCAGCATCATGGCCTCGATCTGCGCGAGGTGGAACTGGTTTTGGAATATGACCGGGTGTTTGCAGAGGATTGCGAAAACTGTGAGGCGATCCCCAGGTACGAGGAGCAGATCAAAGAAGACATCAAGCTGACGGGTGAGTTTGGGCCGAAGGAGCGCCACAAGCTCTTCCTGATCTCCCGGCAATGTCCGATCCACAAGATGGTTGAGGCCGGGATTGTAGTGCAATCGCAACTGGCCCAGGATTCGTAAATTGACGTCGATGGCAGGGGAAGAGGAAGAGAAATTTGCCGGTTGTTTGCTCGGCCTGGCTATCGGCGATGCCCTGGGTATGCCTCTGGAGGGGATGCCCCCGCAGGCCATCGCCCGTTATGGGCCAGTGAGGGATTTCCTGCCTTCGCCGCCGCGCGGTCTGAAGCCTGGGCAGTTCACCGACGACACCCAGATGGCAATCTACCTGGCCGAAAGCATCGTGGAGCGGGGGCGGGTCGATCCGCCTCACGTGGCCCGGCGCTTCGTGGACTGGCTGCGCTCCGGCGACGTGCGGGGCATAGGTCGTTCCACCCTGCTGTCCTTGCGCCGCCTGGCAGAAGGAGCGTCCTGGCAGGAGAGTGGACAGCGGGGAGAGTACGCCGCCGGCAATGGGGCCGCCATGCGCATCGCGCCGGTGGGGCTGCTGGATAGCCGCGCTCTGGAACGTCTACGGCAGGACGTTCACGACGTCAGCATCATCACCCACCACAATCCGGAGGCGGTGGCTGGAGCTTTGGCCGTGGCCTACGCCGTGGCCCGCTTGGTCAGCGCCCAGGCCGACCTGGGGGCGCTCCTGGAAGAGGTGGTGGAGTTCATCGGCCCCTGCCGGGTGGCGGACAACCTGACCAGGGCCGGCAAGCTTAGGTGCCTGGCACTTCCAAAGTGCCAGGCACCTGTGTCTACCGCCGAAGCCCTGGCTACCCTGGGCACCAGCGGCTACGTGGTGCACACCGTAGCCAGTGCCTTTTACTGTTTCTTGAAGACGCCCCACGATTTCGAGGAGACGGTTATCGCGGCCGTCATGGGCGGACACGATACCGATACTACGGGCGCGGTGGCCGGCGCCATCGCCGGCGCATATCACGGCCGGGAAGGTATCCCCGGGCGCTGGCTGGCGGGAGTGGAGGATCGGGACAGGCTGGAGAGGTTAGCCAGGGAGATATACGCCATTGCTATCAGCGGCCAGCACTGAGCAGAACGGAGATGCCATAGCCCTCCAGGTTGGCTACGACCAGATCCAGAGCCCCGTTGCCGTCCATGTCCCCGACTTCCACACAGCGAGGAGAATCCCCAACCCCATAGTCCCCCACGTGGTGGAAAACCGCCTGGCCCCTGCCTGACAGGACAGAGACGGTGTTATTGTACAGATTGGCCGCCGCCAGGTCCAGGTTGCCATCGCCATCCAGGTCCCCTACGGCCAGGGATAGAGGGCCGTCCCCGGCCTGGTAGTCGCCTGCTTTCTGGAACGAGAACCCCTTGTCGTCTTTTCCGCCCAGCAGAATGGAGATGTTGTTGCTTTTCCAGTTGGACACGGCCAGGTCCAGGTCGCCGTCGCGGTCAAAATCCCTGGTGGTCACGAACACGGGCCACTCTCCGGCCTGGTAGTGGGCGGCCTCCCGAAAGGCTCCATTGCCCTGGCCCAGCAAAACGGAGACATCCCGGTAGTTGACTACGGCCAGATCAAGGTGGCCATCGCCGTCGAAGTCCCCTATCGTCAGAGAGGCGGGCATATCTCCGGCGGCATAGTCGATCCCCTCTCGGAAGGTCCCATCGCCCCGGCCCAACAAGACAGAGATGGTACCGCTCACCTGGTTAGCCACGGCCAGGTCCAGACGTCCATCGCCGTCGAGGTCGCCGGCCCGGACCGCGGCAGGCGAAACTCCGGCCTTAAAGTGGCCTGCTACCCGGAAAGTGCCGTCGCCCTGTCCCAGCAAGATGGAGACGCTGTTGCTTCGGGCGTTAGCCACGGCCAGGTCCAGGTAGCCGTCGCCGTTGAGATCGCCGCTGGTCATGGATACAGACCCCTCCCCGACCTGGTAGTCGTCCACTCTCTTTAAGGAAAGCCTACCCTGCCCACCCTGTAGGATGGAAACTTTGCCGCTCCAGGCGTGGGCCACGGCCAGGTCCAGGTAGCCGTCGCCGTTCCAATCCCCTGTGGTCAGAGAAGCGGGGCCATGCCCGGTCCAGTGGTTTAGGGCCACCCGGAAAGTGCCATCGCCCCAACCCAGCAGGATGGAAACGTTGTGACTTCCGCCGTTAGCCACGGCCAGGTCCAGACGCCCATCGCCGTCGAAGTCGCCCGTGGTCACGGAGTTAGCCCCACTGCCGGTGCCGTAGGAGGTGGCTTCCCCAAAAACCCCGTGGCCCTGGCCCGGCACGACAGAGATACCCCAGTAGCGAGCGGCGGCCAGGTCAGGGTGGCCGTCGCCGTTGAAATCGCCGGCCGCTACGGAGGTAGGGCCCGACCCCACCTCGTAAGGGATTGCGGCCTGGAAAGCTCCATTGCCCCAACCCAACAAAACGGAGACGGTTCCACTGTTCCCGTTGGCTACCGCCAGGTCGATGGCCCCGTCGCCGTTCCAATCCCCGGAGGTTATGAACTCAGGCAGGTCCCCAACTTTGTAGTGAGTTGCCTCCTGGAAGTGGAAAGAGTAATCTCCTGTTCCCGTGCCGTCTTTTTTGCCGGCCAGGCCGGATAGCAGGATGGAAACGTCGTCGCTATTTATATTAGCCACGGCCAGGTCGAGGTCGCCGTCGCCGTCGAAGTCTGCGGCGGTGGCGGATACAGGCCCTCTGCCGGCTTTGTAGGTGCCTGCCTCGTGGAAGGCTCCCTGGCCGTCGCCCAGCAGGAGGGAGGCCCCCCGGTCGTCGATCACGATCAGATCGAGGTGGCCGTCGTGGTCAAAATCCTTTGCCAGCACGGACATAGGCTTATCGCCGAGATGGTAGTGGGTGGCATCCTGGAAAGACCCGTCGCCCCGGCCCAGCAAGACAGAGAGGCTGTCGCTTAAAAAGTTGACCACGGCCATGTCCAGGCGGCCATCGCCGTTGAAGTCGCCCGCGGCTATAGAGCGGGGAAATTTGCCCGCCAGACAATCGCCTGCTCTCCAGAAAGTTCCGTTGCCATTACCCAGCAGGATGGAGATATCGTTGCTCACCTCGTTGGCGGTGGCCAGGTCGAGGTGCCCATCGCCGTTCCAATCCGCGGCCAGCACAAACACGGGGCCCTTCCCGACCTCAAAATCGCGCCTGGCTAAAAAGGCAGGCGGATCGTCGGCCCAAATTGCGCCGGGCAGACCGAGCCACATCGTAATGAGGATCAGGGCCACCCTCAGAATAAAGCTACCGCGAGGTATAGTTTTATAGCCACAAGCATCCATTTTCAGCACATTCCGAAAGCCAGCCAGGGACTCTGATTCAAGCCACAGAGCCGACAGAAAACAACGAACGACAGAAAACAACGAACTTCCGCGTCCTCCCTTCCTCCATGCTTTCCGCGATTCAAGCTGTCTGGGCCAGCCGCTCGTACAGGGGTTCCAGGGCGCGGTACGTGTCCTGGAAGAGGCTGTAAAGCGCCTGGTATCGCGCCTGAAGGTCGGGGTTCGGTTTCTCTCCCTCGCTCACTTCGACCAGGCGACTGGCTACCCCGAAATCGGGGAAAAGGCCCACCCCCACCCCGCCGGCAATGGCCGCGCCCAGCGAGGTGGCTTCGGCCAGGAGGGTGGGACGCAGAACGGGCAGGCCGAAGACGTCGGCCAGGATTTGCCGCCAGAGGGCACTTTGCGCCCCGCCCCCGATGAGGCGGATGGCCGGGATATCGACTTCCTGCTCTCGGAAAGCATCCAGGATGAGACGCAGATTGAAGGCTACCCCCTCCAGGACGGCCCTGGCCATTTCCGCCCGGCCGTGATTCATGGTCAGGCCCACGAAGGCCGCCCGCGCATTGGGGTTCCAGTGTGGACTCCGTTCGCCGATGAGGTAGGGCAGGAAGATCAAGCCCGCCGCGCCCGGCTCTACCTCCGCCGCCGCAGCGTCCATAGCGCGGTACAGGGCCTCCTCGTCCTCCGCGCCCCGCCAGACCCGCTCCAGCCAGCCATAAGCTCCCCCTGCGGCCTGCATCGTGCCCGTGGGGAAAAAGAAGGCTGGATCCAGACAGACAAAGGTGAAGGTTCGCTGCTGCGGGTCGTAGATCGGCTGGCGGGTAACGACGGCTATCCAGGAGGAGGAACCCACGTAGTTGTAGGCATCCCCTTCGTCCACCACCCCGGCTCCCGTGGTGGCACATGCTCCGTCGCCTCCGCCAATGACCACCGGCGTGCCCTGGGCCAGGCCCGTCTCTTCGGCCGCCGCAGCCGTCACCTCGCCCACTACCTGGCTGGAGGGGTATGGCTCAGGCAACAGGTTCAGGTCCAGGTCGATGGCTTCCAGGATGTCCTCGGCCCAGGCCATCCTGTCCAGATCCAGGAGGTTGGTGCCTGAAGCGTCGGAAAAGTCGGTGGCGAACCGGCCCGTCAGTTTGTAGACGGCGTAATCTTTGGCGTGAAGGATTTTGTGGGTGCGGGCGAAGACGTCCGGCTGGTGGTTGCGCACCCACAGTATCTTGGCCGCCGAATAGGAAGAGGTGGCCCGGTGCCCGCTGCGGCGATAGACCTCGTCCGCGCCGCACTTTTCGGCCAGAAATCTGGCCTCCTCTACGGCCCGCATGTCGGCCCAGATGATGGACGAACGCAAAGGCTCGCCCTGCTCATCGACGGGCAGGCACCCCATCATCTGCCCGCTGAAGGCCACGACCGCTATCTCGCTGGCGGGCACGTTCGCCTCGGCCAGCAGTTCCCGGCTGGAATCACGAACCGCCCGCCACCAGTCGGCGGGGTCCTGTTCGGCCCAGTTGGCGTGTGGATAGGCGGTCTCGTAGCCCACGAAAGCGCTGGCTAAAGCCCTCCCTTCGGGATTGAAGAGGCTGGCCTTGTTACCCGTAGTGCCCAGGTCGTGGGCCAGGATGTATTTTGCCATAATTTTGCTCCTCCTCTTTTTGTCTTTCACCAGGACATATGCTATAATGCTAATGTCACCCGGAAGCACATCCTCGTTACCTGCCTCTAACAACCGAAATTTTACATCACTTTAACGTTTTCGTCAAAGGAGTGAACCTATGTCTAACCCGACTGTCGGATTCATCGGCCTGGGCATCATGGGGCGGCCCATGGCCCACAACCTGTTGAACGCGGGCTACCCGCTGGTAGTTCACAACCGCAGCCGTCCTGCGGTGGACGAACTGGTGGCCGCCGGGGCGACCGCGGCCCGCTCCCCTCGCCAGGTGGCGGAACAGAGCCAGGTGGTCATCACCATGCTTCCCGATTCGCCCGAGGTGAAGGAGGTGGCCCTGGGCGCTAGCGGCCTGATCGAGGGAGCGCCTCCGGGGCTGATCTACGTGGATATGAGCACCATCGCTCCTGCCGTGGCGGTGGAGGTGGCCCAGGCGCTGACCGAGAGAGGGGTGCGCTGCCTGGATGCGCCCGTGAGCGGCGGAGACGTGGGCGCCCAACAAGGCACCCTCTCTATCATGGTCGGCGGCGACCAGGAAACCTTCGATCAGGTGAAGCCGATCTTCGACGTGCTGGGCAAGAGCGCCGTGCTGTGCGGGCCCAACGGCGCCGGTCAGACGGTGAAGGCCTGCAACCAGGTGCTGGTGGCCGTCACCATCGCCGGCGTGAGCGAGGCGCTGGTGCTGGGAGCCAAGGCGGGGGTGGACCCGGCCAGGATCGTGCAGGTGCTCAGCGGGGGGCTGGCCCGCTGCGGGGTGCTGGAGAACCGCGGCCAGCGCATGGTGCGGGGCGATTTCGAGCCCGGCTTCCGGGTGCGGCTGCACTACAAGGACCTGAACATCATCCGCCAGACCAGCAGGGACTATGGCGTGCCCCTGCCGGTGACGGCGGTGGTCCACGAACTGTTCGCCACGGCGATGGCCGGGGAACGGGGGGAACTGGATCACACGGGCCTGTTGACGGTGATCGAGGATTTGGCGGGGAGCCTGGCGCGCACCGCCGAGTAAGGATGCTCAGGCGACGCTTGTTGCTGGGTCGCTCCAATTTTTGCAATCTTCCGAAAATGTGGTATGATTACTACATGAACACTAGAGAATACATTTAGGAAGGAGACGGCGAAATGCCTAAGCTATTTCAAACAGACATTGCATCTGAAGCGGATTTGAAGGTATTTGTCACCGCTATTCGTTCGGAAGCTGACCTGATTGTTTATGAAACTACAGATCAATGGGCGGCTACTGAAGGTCCTATTTGGTGCTATACCGACATTCAGAGCGAAGCGGACAAGATCGTGTACTTCACTGATTCCCAATGGGAGGCCGACTTGACCATCTATAAGACGGACGTACAATCGGATGCAGGTTGGGTGAATAGCGCCAAGTCAGATTTATTGTAGCTTATACCAGGGGAGCTGAGGCAATTAGGGTGCGGGCTGGTGAGCGCTTTCGTTCTGAAGTCGCTGGTTGCACATATTATCGGACTAAACCGGCATTTCCCCAGGGAGGACACATTATCCGCTCAGGTCGATGGTCTCGACAACTTGCGTACTTGGGCATTGTCGAGTATAATACGTGCTGTGAGACCGAAAGGTTTTTGTCCGTTGTGAATGTGAGTAATTACGATAAAATAAGCCTATTATTTATGGAGATAATACATACCTTGAGCGACTGCGCAAGGGTTTGATATAATCGCCATTCGGCTGGCCCCGGTTTGTTCCGCCTGCTGGGGAGAGCGAGCTGGGGGAAGGGAGGTGAGGAATCGGAGAATATTGCTAACTGTCTTTTGCTACCATTCTAAATAATAATCGCAAAGGAGGAAAAAGAAAATGTCGTCACTCAAGAGATTGTTAATTGTGGCAGCCGTTTTACTCATGGTGGTCACTCTGGTGCCCTCCGTTGGGGCGCAGGGGGGGCTCCTGGGGACTATTAAGGAGCGGGGCAAGATTATCTGCGGCTGCAACGCTGAGCTTGCTTACTTTGGGTACCTTAACCCTGAGGGCGAGTTTGAAGGGTTCGACATCGATTTCTGCAAGGCTCTGGCGGCCGCCGTATTCGGCGACCCAGCAGCGGTTGAATACCGTCCTTTGACTGCCCCAGAACGTCTGCCGGCCCTGCAAACCGGCGAGATCGATGTCCTGATCCGCAACACGACCTGGACTCTGACCCGCGATGCAGCCAACGATTTGGACTGGGCGGCCGTGAACTTCTACGATGGCCAGGGCATGATGGTCCCGGTGGCCACCGGGTTTAAGACCCTGGAGGATATGGAGGGGGCCACCATCTGCACGACCACGGGCACCACGACGGAGATGAACCTGGCCGATGCCTTCCGCTCGCGTGGTATCGACTATACCCCGCTTCTGTTTGAAAAGACCCAGGATACGAACACGGCCTACGAAGAGGGCCGGTGTGATGGACAGACTTCCGACAAGTCGCAGTTGGCTGCCCTGCGTGCGGAGATGGCTAACCCGGCGGATCACGTCATCCTGGACGTGACGATGTCCAAAGAGCCGCTGGGCCCGCTGACCGCCCACGGCGACAACGAGTGGAACGATATCGTCAGGTGGGTTACCTGGGGGGTTATTCAGGCCGAAGAGTCCGGGGTCAGTTCCGCAAACCTGGACGAGATGCTGAATAGCGACGATCCGACCATCAAGCGTCTGCTGGGGGTCGAGGGCGAGATGGGCGATGCTTTGGGCCTTCCCAACGACTTCATGGTCAACGTGATCCGGGCGGTCGGCAACTACGGTGAAATCTACGACCGCTGGCTCGGCCCGGAGGGCCTCGATATCCCGCGTGGGCCGAACGAGCTGTGGACCAACGGGGGGCTTCTGTACCCGATGGCCTGGCGCTAGGCTACATTTACACAGTGGAATATGCAGCCCGACACACCCTACAGGGCGTTGTCGGGCTGCATTTCAAAATAGCGGTCTGGTGAGAAAACATGGCTGAAACATCACCCGATACGAGGATGTACCACCACGCCATACCATTCTGGCGCGACGTTCGGGTCCTGCGTGTGTTGGTTCAGATTGCCTTCGCCGCGGTGGTAGTCATCGCCGCCATGTGGTTTATTTCGAATTACTCCAGGCGAGAGATTCCTTTTAACCTTAGCTTCCTAGACGAGGAGGCCAGTTTCGACCTCGGCGAGGGGCTTGAATTCCACCCCACAGATTCCTACGCCCGTGCTTTTCTGGTGGGGGTAGTCAATACTATGCGAGTGTGCATTATCGGCATCGTGCTGGCTACGCTGCTGGGCCTGGTAACGGGCATCGCCCGCCTGTCCAGCAACGTCCTGGTGCGTGCCATTGCCAGCGTCTACATCGAGGCCGTTCGCAATACCCCTTTGCTGGTGCAGCTCTTCTTCCTGTATTTTGCCGTCATCCTGAAGCTGCCCAGGCTTCAGAATCGCATCGAGCTACCTGGCCCGATCTTCCTCAGCAATCGAGGCATCGCCATGCCCTGGCCTTTGCCTTCGGGATCGTTCAACTCATGGTGGCCTTTTCTCATAATCGGGTTCGTGGGGGCGGTAATTCTGTGGGTGGTACGAGCCCAGGGTGCGAAGCGTACAGGGCGGCCCGGTTTTAATTTTCTGTGGATAGTAGCAACCTTCGTCGCCATTGCGGCCCTGGGTTGGGTGCTGGTGCCGGACAACCCTCTCATCATGGACGTGCCGGTCGTACAAGGTCTCAAGGTGCGGGGTGGTACAATTCTCTCGCCCGAGTTTGCCGCTTTGCTATTCGGTCTGGTGATCTACACCGGGGCGTTCATCGCCGAGGTGGTGCGGGCCGGGATTCAGGCCGTGCCCCGTGGTCAGATCGAGGCCGCTCGCGCCCTGGGCCTGAGCTACGGGCAAGCCTTGCGGTTGGTCATCCTGCCCCAGGCCCTGCGGGTCATCATCCCGCCGCTCATCAGCCAATATTTGAATCTGACCAAGAACTCCAGTCTGGCTATCGGCATCGCCTTCCTCGACCTGTACGCGGTGGCTAGTACGATGTTAAATCAATCCGGCCGGGTGGTTGAGGTCTTTCTAATGATCATGGGCAGCTATCTGAGCATGAGCTTGACCATTTCGTTGATCATGAACGTGGTAAACCGCCGCATGCAGATTGTGGAGAGGTAACATGGCAACCGTCGATAAAATAGCAGAAGCAGAGCCAACCCGGGTGGCCGGACCACCCCGCACCGAAGTGGGAATGTTGGGCTGGCTAAAGCACAATCTGTTTAGCACCTGGTACGATGTCCTGCTCACGGTTGGTTCGTTATTGTTTGTGTACGTGGTGTTGCGGGCCATCATCACCTGGGCATTTGCAGATGCCAGGTGGGGGGTGGTGACCACCAACCTGAAAGTGTTCATGAGCGGAAGATACCCGCTCGACGAAATCTGGCGCATCTGGCTCTGCCTGGGAATCCTGGCTGTTCTGGCGGCGCTAACCTGGGTAAGTTTGAAATTCAAGGTAATGAAGGCCAGACGTTGGCTGATCATCGGGTGGTTACTGTCTTTCCCCGTGATTTTCATCTTGCTCAGGGGCTTCTCGGAGGACAGCCGGGTTCTCCCATATGTTTCTATGGAGCTTTGGAGCGGATTGTTGCTCACCTTTGTGCTGGCCCTGGTGGGTATCGTGGCCTCGTTTCCGTTGGGCGTTGTGCTGGCCCTGGGTCGCCAGAGCACCCTGCCGGTTGTCAAGGTACTCTGTGTGCTTTACATTGAGCTTATACGCGGGGTGCCGCTCATCAGCGTCCTGTTTATGGCCCAAATCATGTTGCCTCTCTTCTTGCCCCAGGGGCTAAGAATCGGCACGGTCTTTCGAGCCTTGATTGGGATGACCCTGTTCAGCGCCGCCTATAGCGCCGAGAACGTTCGGGGGGGGCTGGCAGCCATCCCCAAGGGACAGTACGAGGCAGCCCAGGCCATTGGCCTGAGCAGCGTGCAGACTATGGCCCTGGTCATACTGCCCCAGGCGCTGCGGGCCGTGATCCCGGCCATCGTCGGCCAATTTATCAGCCTGTTCAAAGATACCTCCCTGGTGGTTATCGTCGGGCTGCTGGATTTGCTGGGAGTAGCCAAGGCCGTAACCGGGCAGCGAGAATGGATCGGGTTGCAGAAAGAGGTATATTTCTTTTCGGCAGTGATATATTTTATCTCCTGTTATGCCATGTCATACGCCAGCCGCAGGCTTGAGGTGGCGCTGGGCGTGGGCGAACGCTAGGAACCGCCGATAAACGCGGATAACCGCCGATGTTACGTCTTTTTATCTGCGTTCATCGGTGTTCATCGGCGGTGAGTATCGTGATGCTCCCTAAGCCGTCCCCGAGACGGGGACGGGGAGCAGAGTTGGGGAGGAGACGAAATGGCCAATAATTCCCACACGATGGACGACAACATCATCATCTGTAGAGACGTGCATAAATGGTTCGGCAACTTTGAAGCCTTGCGCGGGGTGACCATGACCATCAAGAGGGGCGAGGTAGTGGTCATCTGTGGGCCCTCAGGTTCGGGCAAATCGACCTTTATCCGCACTATCAACCGCCTCGAAGAACACCAGCAGGGCGACATCATCGTGGACGGCATCGAGTTGACCAACGACATCCGCAATATCGCCGCCATTCGCAGTGAAATCGGGATGGTGTTCCAGTCCTTCAACCTTTTCCCACACCTGACCGTGATGCAAAACGTCAGCCTGGCCCCGATCTGGGTGCGGAAGTGGCCCAAAGATAAAGCCGAAAAAGTCGCCAGGGAGCTTCTGGAACAGGTGCACATCCCGGAACAGGCCCATAAGTACCCCGGCCAGTTGTCCGGCGGACAACAGCAACGGGTAGCCATCGCTCGTGCCCTGGCGATGCAGCCCAAGATCATGCTCTTCGACGAGCCTACTTCGGCCCTGGATCCGGAGATGATCAAAGAGGTGCTGGACGTGATGCGTGAACTGGCCTACTCCGGCATGACCATGATCGTGGTCACGCACGAGATGGGCTTCGCCAAAGAGGTGGCCGACCGCATAGTCTTCTTCGATGAAGGACGCGTCGTGGAACAAAATACCCCGGAACTTTTCTTCACCCAGGCCAGGGAAGAGCGCACCAAACTGTTCCTGAGCCAGATTCTAACCCATTAGCCTGGCCAGGGACACTACCAAATGCTCTCCGATTTGAGAAAGCTATTCGACTACCGGGAGCTACTGGTGGCCTGGATTGTGCGTGACGTCAAGGTGCGTTACAAGCAATCGCTGCTGGGCATCGCCTGGGCTATTTTGCAGCCTCTCTCCCTGATGGTGGTCTTCACGGTGGTCTTCTCCCTGTTCGTCAGAATCCCCACCGAGGGAGAGGTGCCCTACCCTCTCTTCTCCTACACTGCCCTGTTGCCCTGGACTTTTTTCGCCGCCTCGATTTCCTTTGCCGTGCCCAGCCTGGTGAGAAATATGTCCCTGTTGAATGCCGTATACTTCCCCCGCGAGATCTTTCCCCTGGCCGCCACCGCCGCCAGTGGGGTGGATTTTCTGTGCGCTTCGCTCGTCTTCGTGGGACTGGCGGCTTACTATGGCCCTCCGCTAAGTCTGCACTGGTTGTGGATACCCCTGATTCTGGTCGTGCAGCTTTTCTTGACCCTGGGAGTGGCCTTTTTCGCCTCGGCGGTCAACGTCTTCTATCGCGACGTGCGTTTCGTCGTGCCCCTGGCTATGCAGCTCTGGATGTACGCCACGCCCGTCATCTACCCCTTGAGCCTGGTGCCCGAAGGGGTGCGGCCCTTTTACATGCTCAACCCCATGGCCGGGCTGATCGACGCTTACCGGCGGGTCATCTTATACGCTGTC
Source organism: uncultured Anaerolineales bacterium (assembly GCA_964646625.1). GTDB lineage: Bacteria > Chloroflexota > Anaerolineae > CAZYHC01 > CAZYHC01 > DAOULT01. The sequence continues at coordinate 56,738 of CAZYHC010000006.1, read as the reverse complement.
CCGCCGGACTGGCGCTCTCTGGGCCTGGCCGGGGTTATCTCGCTGGTGCTGTTTGTCTTCTCCTACCGTTTTTTCAAGAGGGCGGAGTGGCAGTTTGCGGACGTGATTTGAGTATACGGACAACAACAGCGAACGACAGAATTTAACGAACGAAGTGAGAGATGTCGATCATCGCTTTTGAAAACGTCTCCAAGAGATATCGCCTGGGCGGGAGCAGTCTGCGGGAGGCCGTCGCCGCCCTGCTCGGAGGCCGGGATAGGGCCGACTACGTTGAGGCCCTGAAAGACGTTAGCTTTGCGGTGGAGGAGGGCGCATCGCTGGGCATCATCGGGCCCAACGGGGCGGGCAAAACCACCATCCTCAAGCTGATGGCGGGCATCACCGCTCCCACCAGGGGAACTGTATCCGTCAACGGGCGGGTATCGGCCCTGATTGAACTGGGGGCCGGCTTCCACCCCGACCTGAGCGGTCGGGAAAACGTTTACCTGTACGGGGCCATTCTGGGCCTGAAGCGGCGTGAGATCGCGGCCCGCTTCGACGATATCGTGGAGTTTGCGGGGATAGGCCGCTTCATCGATACTCCGGTCAAGCGTTACTCCTGGGGGATGCAGGCGCGTCTGGCCTTTGCGGTGGCGGCCCACGTCGAGCCTGACGTCCTGCTGGTGGACGAAGTGCTCTCGGTAGGCGATGCTGCCTACCAGGTCAAATGTGCGGAGAGGATCGGCCAGATGAGGGCAGGGGGCACAACCATCGTCTTCGTCTCCCATTACCTGGACCTGGTGGTGGAGACCTGCCAGCAGGCCATTTTCCTGGACGGCGGCGAGATTCAATATATGGGCGAAACCCAGGAGGCCGTGAACTGTTACCAGGAGGCCCTCAGAAGAAGCGGCCGGGCCGGGGCCACGCCCGGCGGCCTGGGGGTGCGGTCGGGGAGCTTCGAGATGGAAATCCTGGAGGTTAAGCTGCTGGACGGAGAAGGCCGGGAAAGACGGACCTACCAGATGGGCGAAACAATGGTGGTGCGCATCGCCTACGTGGCCCATCGGCGAGTCCGCGAGCCTGTTTTTGGGGTGGAGATCACCCGCCAGGACGGCCTGTACTGCTACGCCACCAACTCTCGTTGGGATGGCCTGCGGACCAGCTGGATAGACGGTCGGGGCGTCGTCGAGATGGAGATACCCCGGCTGAACCTGTCGGCCGGCACCTACCTCGTGGGGGTGGGCATCCTGGAGCAGAACGGCATTGCCTTCTACGACTTTCACGACAAGGCTTATCCCTTCCAGGTGCAGACCAGGAAAAAGGATCGAGGCGTCCTATACCTGGATCATACCTGGCGTTTCATTAGGTAGTTGAGCAGGTAGTTGAGCAACCTGCCTGGGACTCAAAGTCCCAGGCTAAAAGCTGAAGCAAGCTAAAGCTTGCTGCGCCATAGGCTACCACCCCACTGGTTTGTCCACCCACCGCTTTAGCCAATGCATGGCGAAGTTGTACAAGATGTAGCATTCCAGAGCGAAGGGCGGAAAGCCCAGAAACCCGAGGATGGGCATTTCAAAAATTTTGAGCTCGGACAGGATGGGCACGGCATAAATCCATTTGGTATGGGCCCAGTAATTCCAGAATTCCCACAGGAGGCCGCAGATGGCACCGGCCAGCAGCAGGGAGAGGGTACGTCCAGGGCGTCCCTCTTCCCACTGTTTGTAGAGGGAAGGGGCGCCTAAAAGATAGTTGAGGGGATCCACCAGGAAGATGTAGCCCAGCCACACGAAGCCGAATAGGTAGCGGGCGTAGATGAAGGGCAGCAGGGGAGGGACGGTGACGAAGAGCAGGCCCACGACGATGTTTACGTACAGTTCGTTTCGGGTGAAGGGGCGTTTTCGTATAGTGATAGCCTGGAAAGGGTGGAGGGCTTCCAGCAGCTCGCTGGTTTCGAACATGCAGGGGAAGATGGTGGCAAAAGCCCAGAGATAGCCCAGGTCACGCTGCCAGGCCACCACCGGTTGATTGATGTAATACCAGTTCATGAGGAAGAGGTTGTAGACCTCGAAGACGAGCCAGAAGAAAATGGAGAGCCAGAGCATCAGCAGAAACTCCCTGGTGCGGCTCACGATCAGGGAGCGGCCCTTGAGCCTCAAGACCAGGCTGTCCACGAAGAGGATGTAGCCGGTCCAGGCGATGGGGATGAACCAGACCACCACGAAGGGGTTACGAAGGAAAAGCAGCACCTCGGCGGCGATCATGATCGCCAGGCCGAGAAGGCCGTACCATTTTACCAGCTTCATCATACTATCTCCTTGCGATGCTTGTTGTGTGTCAGGCAAGGGATAGTATAACAAATTTGGGGACGATTGGCAATAGCGATTGGGGATTATCAGGACTCTCTTCTTGCCTCCATTTTTCTTTTGTGATAGAATAGCGGGGATTACAGGCAAGGGGAAAGGGGAGATCGAGGCAAAGTTGACGCGTGGTTTAAAGGGTGCCCTGGCCGGTTTGATCCTGATTTTTCTGGTGGGCCTGAGTGTGGCGCAGGCCCAGTCTCCACCTGACCGGCGTTTTGGGGTGGTGGAAGCCTTCCGCGCCCCGCAGGAGGCCAGCCAGGCCGGGGTGGCCTGGGAGAGGGTCGTTTTCTGGTGGCGCGAGTTACAGCCGAACGGCCCCGACGATTGGAACGTCCACTATTTTCCCGATGGCACCCTCCAGGGGGAGTTGGCGCGAGGGCGGGAGGTAGTGGGGATGTTGTCCAATGCTCCCGACTGGGCCAACGGCGGCCAGGGCCCACCCGGTATGCCCGCCGGTCTGTACCTGCCCCTCGACGACCCCGGCAACCTGTGGGCCACCTTTGTGCGGCGTATAGTGACCATGTACGCGGGCCGCATCGATCGCTGGATCATCTGGAACGAGCCCGACGTCTGGCAAGCGGAGCACCCAGGCTACACCTGGAACGGCACGGTGGAGGACTATTACCAACTGCTCAAGGTGGCCTACCTGGTAGCTAAGGAAGCCAATCCGAACTGTAAGATACACCTGGCGGGCCTGACCTTCTGGTGGGACAGCGACTACGGCCGCGATCTGTACTTCGAGCGCCTGCTGGACGTCATGGCCCAGGACTCTACTGCCCCTGAGCACGATTATTATTTCGACGTTGCCAGCGTTCACCTCTACTTCCAATCCCAGTCGGCTTACGACATGCCCGCCCACATGCACCTGGTCATGCAGGAACACGGTTTCGATAAGCCCGTCTGGATCAACGAATGCAATGCGCCGCCCTCCGAGGATCCCTTCGATCCGGTGGGCGTGCCGCGGTTCAGGATCAGGCTCGAAGATCAGGCCAACTTTATTTTGCAGGCTTTTGCTCTGGGGCTGGCTGGAGGGGCGGAGGGAATTTCGGTGTACAAGATGGCCGACAAGCCCAAGCCGCCTGGCGCTTTGGAGCCTTACGGTTTGTTGCGTTCCGACGATAGTCCTCGACCGGCCTTTTTTGCCTATCAGACGGCGGTCAAATACTTCGCCGAGGCCCGGGCGGCCAAACTGGTGCGCGACGCTCCTTTCTGGGACCGGCCGGTGGATTACATCATCATCGATCGCGGCGAGCGGACGACGACCGCTTTCTGGAACTGGGGACCCCAGGAACGGGTGATAAACGTCCCGGCCATTGCTCCCCAGGCCCTGCTGGTCAATAGCCAGGGAGAGGTCAAGACCCTGACAGCCGAGGGCGGTTGGTATTATACTCTAACTCTGCCCCCTAACGTCTGTATCGATCCAGGGGGCTGTGTCATGGCTGGAGACGTGTTTCTGCTGGTCGAGGAGGGGCCGGCCTCGGCCCGAGGCTCTCTGCTGTCCCCTACGTCCACTTCCATCCCAACCGTGACAACGAACGGGACAACGAACGGGACAACGAACGGGACGCCCACCCCGGCCCTGACCTCCACGCCACGTAACACCCCCACTTCCATCCCTACTTCCATCCCTGCTGCCATTCTCACGCCCACCAGGACCTCAACCCCTACCCGGCCACCCACTGAAACTCCCGACCCAACTTACACCTTCACCCCTTCGCCCACCCCCACACCTCCGCCCCCGGCGGCCGCTTCTCGCTATCTGGCTTTTTATCTTTTTCTCGGCGCTCTCCTGGGGGTGGCCTGTTTTGCCCTGGGGCTGGTCTGGGTACTGGTCAGTCGCACACGAGGGGAGAGAGAGTTGTGATCGAAGCGCACCCAATCGAAGGCCGCCGCCAGGTGTGGCTGGCTGACCCCTTCGCCCACCTGCACGCTGACCGGCTTTAAAAGGTCGAGCGCTTCGAGGGCCTGGCCCGGCCGCGCCCCTTTGACGCCGATAATGGCCTGTCCCCAGCGGAACCTGCCGCGCAGGTCGCCGCTCGCCCCGATGGTGCCCAGCAGTCCCACCGCCTCCTCTCCCAAGAGCCGCGAAGCCTCGTCGGCCGCGGCTACGGCCACGATCTTCCCCCTCGGGATGGCGTTGAGGAAATAGGCCATCTCCTGGCTGGCCGCCTCGTCCAGGTGGGTGTCGAAGTGAGTCACTGTCTCCACCTTCCCGTCCGTGGGGTTGACGACGGCCAGGTTGTAGCCCCGGCCCTCCGGCGAGACGTTGCGGCCGTTGACGTAGATGTGCCCGAAGTCGCCCACCTCCTGCCCGGCGCTCTCCACCAGGATGCTTACCGGCGAGACCAGGCCCGTCTGACCTACATCGTATTGGCCCAGGTGCACCTCGTCTACCGGGAAGAGGTGGGAAAAGCGAAAGCGAAACTCGTTCAGCCCATTTATAGCCGGGATCTCAAGCTCGTATTCCCCCCAACCTTCGGCCAACTCCAGGGGGCCAAACGTCTGGCCGTTCACCACCACCGCCATCGTCTGACCAGGCCCGGGGGCCAGAGCCCGCCAGGTCATCCTGTGCGTTCCCCCTGGCAGGTGGGCAAAAAATCTGACCTCCTTCCGCTGCGCCCACACCCATCCCTGGCGCGAATCCGCCGACGACCAGCCCTCGCCCAGGTGCAGGCGGGCCAGGTCCTTTCCCTCCCCCAGATCGACGTTCACTTCATCTGGTGGAGGAGGAAGCACCACTCGATAGGCCACAATGCCCCCCCGACCATAGAAACGCTCCACCGGCATGGTGGCCTCGACGTAAGGGACAAGATCGGGGCCGGCCTGGGCGGTATGCACTACAACGTAGCGGATATCGAAGAAGCGAAGGACCTCGGCGGCCAAAGCCTTATCTCGCTCCACTTCGCTCGCTTCCAGCCTGTGGCCTGTCTCCAGGGCGATGAGGTGGTTGATCGCCGGCAGGGCGGTGAAATATTGAAACTTGAACTCCGGGTTGCGCGAGGTGTTTCCGGCCAGGATGCGTTTACGGTGCACGGTCTGGTAGAACTGCTCGAACATGATGATGGGGTCCAGCGTGCCCGTGATGCGGAAGCCATTGCGCCAGGCCAGGGGGATGTCCAGCACGGCGAAATCGCCTTCCTCGGCGGCGATGAGGTGGTAGACTTCGGGCACCTGCATGTCGGACAGAGGCAAAGGGATGGACAGATGCTCGAAAAGGATCAAGAGCGAACAGCAGGCGGCGAGGAGCAAGGAACGTCTATGGGGTATCCTCTTGAGAAGCCGCTCCAGCCCAAAACCGACCAGCACCGCCAGCGACAAGACGACCATCACCCCAAAACGGCCGGGATAACGATTGCCCTTGAAAAAGGGCAGCCTTTGCAGGACGAGAAAGGGCAGCGGCAGGCCGGTCGAGTGGCCGTTGATGGATAGGACTGGCCCCAGACAAAGCACCAGGAAGATAAAAGCGGCTATCCCCCAGAAACGCGCCCCTGAGCGGCGAACAAGGGCATACAGGGCCAGAATCAGTACAACGTAACCGAGGAAAAGGTGCTGCCCCTTATCGGCCTGGAAATCGAAGCCCCCTACCAGCGAGCCGAAAAGAGGGTGCAGCCTGGTGGGGATGAACAGGCCCAAGGGGTCGGCGGAGAAGACTTCGGCGAAGCCCGAACCCTGGACGAAGAAATCGCCTTCGACCAGCATGTCGGGGAGCATCATGTACAGTATGGGCGAGAGGCCCAGGACGAAGACCAGGCCCAAAAGCCCCAACGCCCCGACAACTCCGAGATAGGAACGGCTCTCCAATTTCCTGGTTGAAGCCCATCCGAGGAGATCGCACAGGAAGCATAAAGCGGTGAAGATGATCAGGAACGAGGCGTAAGTCATTTCCGCCCAGGCCTGGAAGAGCAGAAAAAGAGCAGCCCACAAAGGGTAACGCCAGCGGGTCGGGTTCCGACGCATCTTAAATAGGAACAGGACGTAGAAAGGTATCCACTGTGAACTGGCGATGTTGAACTGGCCCAGGGCGGCGTAGAAAAGCTTGCTGGAGGAGAAAGCGTAGACCAGGCCGGCCACAAAAGCGGCCAGATGGGAAGCCTGAAAATCTGGCAGCCTGGAAGCTCGCTTTCCCATCCTTCCACTCTTCCAGCCTGCCAGCAGATACAGCACCAGCAGGTACGTCCCATATCCCCCCACCACGAAAGACGACCACAAGATGAGGTTGCTGCTGGCTACCAGGCCGAAGACGGACTGTAAGGGAATGGAAAGAGCGCCGTTGAGAACGGTCAGGGTATAGAAGGCCAGGTTGATGCCGATGGGATAGAACAGATAACGGCAGTCGAAAGGGTTGGTTCCCAGGTCGAGCAGGGCGTGTTTCACCCACCACAAGTTCCAGGCCAGGGGCGGGTCGTCGCCGCCGTCGCCGGGCAGATGAGTGGTGAAATGCCAGCCCACCGGATAGGTCAAGACCAGGGCCAGAAACAGATATACGCCGATGACCACCAGCGCCCTTCTCAGACCAGGGCTTATCGCCGTTACTCGCACGGGGCGGGGCCTCCTCTATCAAGTATCAAGGGCTCCCAGGTGCCTGGCACTTCAACAGCGAACGTTCGTTGTGCCAGGCACCTGATACCATCATGATATATCATCCTGGCTTTTTTGGCAAGAGTAAAGACCCCGACCGATTTCGCGGCCAGGGTCTTTTTTAGCTGAGTATGAGCTATAGGGTTGGTCGTTACTCCAGTGTCCACTCGTGGGGGATGCCCAACTCGTCCAGCATGGCGGCGTAGTCGGCCAGACCAGCCAGGGTCACCACGTCCACCCCGGTGTCCACCACCTTGTCCTCGGGCACACCGTACTCGGCCATAGCGTCTTCGATGCCCTTCTGGGCCATCAGGGTCAGGAGCTCCACGCTCTTGTAGCCCTGGAAATACTCCCGCTGGGCCACCAGAACGTCGATCACCCCTTCCTTCACGAACTCGATGTGTTCGGTGGTGGCGTCGAAGCACACGATCTTGACCTCGCCAGCCAGACCCTGCTCCTTCACCGCCTTGGCCCAGGCCGGCCCGTTGTAGGCGTACACCCCAAACGCTCCCGCCAGGTCAGGATTGGCCGCCAGCATAGAGTTGGCTAGCTCCAGAGCGGTGGCCGAGTCCTCTTTGTCGTTGTTGATGGGCTCTACGATCTCGATAGCTGAGCCTGCCACCGCCTCGGTGAAGCCCTCGATCCGCTCCAGCGAGTTCAGCGCCGTCAGCGAGCCTGTCCCGATGCCTACCTTACCCCCGTCGGGCAGCAGCTTCAGCATCTCCTCGCCAGCCACCACCCCGGCCGACTTGTTGCTGGTGCCCACGTAGGCCAGGCGCACGCTGTCCGGCGCGTCGGTGTCCAGGGTGATGACCGGGATACCGGCGTCCATGGCAGCCTTGATGGTGGCCTCCGCCGCCACCGGATCGGAGGGGGCGATGGCGATGCCGTTCACTCCCTGGGCGATGTAGGCTTCCATGGTGCTGAGCTGAACCTGCACGTCCTCTTTCTGGGGCACGAAGAACTCGGCCTTTACGCCCAGTTTGGCAGCGGCGTCGTTGACGCCCTTTTCCACGTTGGCCCAGTAGGGGTGCACCGACTTGCCGATGACCACCACCCTGACCTCGCCAGCGGGTGCGGCCTCGGGCATTTCCATAAGCGTCCACTCGCCGTTTTGGATCTGGACCATGATGAAGGCATCTTTGGTCAGGCCGTTGTGGTCTTCGGGAGAGAAGTTGAAGACGCCGCCGGTGCCCACAAAGTTAGTGGTGTTCTCCAGGGCGTCGCGGATGGCGGCCTTGTCGGTGCCCACCTGCTCGATGGCCTGCACCAGAAGAAGCAAGGCATCCCAGGCGTGCCCCCCGAAGGTATCGGCGCTGCGCCCGTACTTTGCCTCGAACATGCCGGAGTATTCCAGCAACACCTCTTTCTGAGGCTCGGTATCGGGCAGATCGTTGGCCACCAGGAGCTTGCCTGCCGGGAAAATGACCCCTTCAGCCGCTTCCCCGGCCAACTCGATGAACTTCTTGTTGGCTATACCGTGGCTCTGCAAGAGGGGGATATCCATGCCCAACTGCATCATGTTTTTGGCCACCATGGCCGGGCCTGGATTGGTGCCCCAGCAGATCACGGCCTGCGCGTCGCTGCCCTTGATGCGCGTCAGTTGGGCGGTCATGTCGGTGTCCTCCCCGCCAAAACTCTCCTCGGCCACCACTTCGATGCCCGCTTCAGGAACCTGGATTACGATCTGATCGCGGCCGCTCTCACCGAAAGCGTTGGAGACGTAGATGACCGCGATCTTATCAATGCCCTGCCAGGTCAGATAGTCTATGATTTTGGATACGGCCAGAACGTCGGTCTGGGGAGTCTTGAACACCCATTTTTTGACTGGTTCCACGATCTGGATGCCGGCCGCCATCGAAATCAGGGGAAGCTCGGCCTTCTCGATGGTATCCACTATGGCTAGAGTGGTGCCTGTCTGGCTGGGGCCGATGATGGCCAGGACTTTATCGTCCTCGATCAGCTTCTTGGTCGCCATCACCGTCTCGGTCTCATCGCTGGCTGTGTCGTAGATGATCAGCTCTAACGGCTGTCCGTTGATCCCTCCGGCCTGGTTGATGACTTCTCCCAACATCAGCAGAGTATCGCGCTCAGGGGTACCCAGGGGCGAAGCCGGCCCGGTGATAGCCATGATGCCCCCGATCTTGATCGGCTCCTGGGCCTGCACAGAGCCTAGAGGTGCGGGACCAAGAAGCAACCCCAACACTACTACAGCAGTAAATAACACACTAATTCTCTTGGAAAGCATGGTTAAACTCCTCCTTTCGTTTTTTCGTTCGCGCTTTCCCCATCTTTGCTTTCTCATCAGGTCAAGGTCATAGGCATTCCCCCTTTCTCAAAGAAGCGGTAAATCCTTTATGAAAACAAAAAGCGTGAGGCTGGTATGCCTCACGCCTGGTTCGAGCGGCTTTCGGGTTTTTCACGTAACCCCCTGTCTTGAAGCGAGGCACACCATGCCTATGCTGCTGTAATAATAGTAATAATAGGCATAAGTAAAGGCGAAAACAGCCTCGCCCCCTGACATACAATTTAACGCTAGCTGGAGATGTTTTTCCCGAACCGACATCTACTCTTTATCTCCTAAAAGGGAGTTAAACTAAAAGGCACGAGCCACATTCTTTAGCGGACCCGCAGCCTCGCGTTCCTGTCCATTCTGGGCCTATCCTGGCCTAACAGTTCGATCTTCCTTGCAAATTCTGAGGAGATTATAGCACATTAGAAAGGGATTGTCAACTTGACTTTTATCCAATTGGTCAAAGGGTCTTCAAAGGTAATGCCACTTGACTATCGCCAAAACTCTCAATATACTCCAACGACTGATGTCGGAAATAAGTGTTGTACAGCTCAGCATAATGGCCGCCCTGGGCCATCAGCTCCTGGTGCGTGCCTTCTTCGATGATCTGGCCGTGGTCCATGACAATGATGCGGTCGGCATTCTTGATGGTGGACAGCCGGTGGGCGATGACGATGGCCGTCCGGTCGCGCATGATGGTTTCCAGCCCCTCCTGGATTTGGGTCTCGGTGAAGGGGTCCACGCTGGCGGTCGCTTCGTCCAGGATAAAGATGGCCGGGTCTTTGAGCAACACGCGCGCCAGGGCGACCAGTTGCCGTTGCCCCATCGAGAGGTTAGCCCCGCGCTCGCCTACGTCGCTATCCAGCCCGGCCGGCAGGTCGGCCAGCCAGTCTCCGTGGCTGATGCGCGTGGCCGCCTCGCGCACCTGCTCTTCGGTCGCTTCCGGCCGGCCGTAGCGGATGTTATCGCACACCGTACCGGAAAAGAGAAACGGCTCCTGCGGAACCAGCCCAATGTGTTGACGGTACTGGCCCAGGTCCAGACGGCGGATGTCCCGGCCGTCGATCACAAGCTCTCCCTCCTGAAACTCGTAAAAACGGGCGATCAATCGGCCCAGGCTGCTTTTGCCCGCCCCGGTGTGGCCCACAAAGGCCAGCGTCTCTTTGGGACGGATTTCCAGGGTAAAGTCGGGCAGCACCACCTCCTGGCCGGTGTAAGTGAGCTTGAGGTGGCGGAGTTCTATCCGGCCCTCCAGCTTTTCCACAGGCTCGGCTGCGGTCTGAACCACCTTTGGCTCGGCGTCGATCAGGGCAAAGGCCCGCTCCGAAGCGGATAACCCGTCCTGGAACTGGCTCCAGAAAGAGGAGATGCTGAGCAGCGGCCACCAGACGAACCACACGGCCTGCATGAACAGGTACCAATCGCCGGGACTGGCCGTCCCGTCACGGGTAGCCAGGCCGCCGGCGTAGACCAGGGTGGCCATCCCCAGGCCGGAAGCGATGCCCATGACCGGGAATATAGTAGTGAGCGTCAGGCCACGCCGTAATCCCACCTGGTAGGCTTGCTCGTTATTGGCCTCAAAGGTGGCATAGATGGCGTGTTCCTGCCGGAAGCTCTTGGCTACCATGATCCCGCTGATGGACTCCTGAATCTGGGCGTTGATTTTGGCCGTCACCCGGCGGGCGCGCTGGGTGATAGTGCGGGCGATGTGCCGGAACCTGAGAGCGATGAACGCCACCAGGGGGGTCATTCCCAACAACAACAGGGTCAGCCAGGGATTGATGTTGATCAGCCAGATGGAGAGGATGACGACCAGCAACACCTGGCTGAGCAGATCCATGCTCAGGTTGACCACCTCAGAAAAGTCCTGGGTGTCGGACGTTACCCGGCTGACAATTTTGCCGGAGGGATGCTCGTCGTAAAAGGAAAGGTCGTGTTGGATGGTGGCGTTAAAGACATCTTCCCGCAGCTTGAGTACCACGTCCCCTACCACGCGGGCGGAGAACAGTTGTCGGATGAAGTTAAAGGTCCAGCCTACCACGCCCAGCAAGAGCACTCCCCCCGTCAGGAGCAGCATTTTTTCGGTGGAAGGGTCTTGGGCCAAGAGGTCAATGGCTTTGGAGATAAGGATTGGCCCGCCGGTTCCGGCCGCCGATTGCAGGGTGATCGTGATGGCTACCAGGATCATCTGCCGGGTGTAGGGCCGGAAATAGCTTACGATCCGGGCCAGCAGTTCCCTATCGCTATAATTGCGGTCGTATGCCTCGGTGTCGAGGCCGTCCAGGATGAATCCCATGGTTTCCTCGTCTGAAAGTTGGAAGTTGGATGTTGGAGGCTAGAATTTGCGCCAAATCTGGATCAGCTTGTTGAGTTGCTTGGCTACAATAGTGTATTGCTTGATGTAAGGCTGGCAGATGTCTTGGGAAACGTACTCCAAAGCAACGGCTGTTTCCAGATGCTCAATCATCTCGTTGGCAGACCCCATCGCGGTGCGCCAAAACTGCTAACCTCCAATTTCCAACATCCAACCCCCTAATCGTAACGGGCGAAGATGCGGCGATAGTCCGGGCTACGCGCTAACAACTCCTCATGCGTCCCCTGATCCACCAACTCCCCGCGGCGCAGGATCAGGATGCGGTCGGCCCACCGGATCTGACTGAGCCGATGGGTGATGATAAAAGTGGTGCGCTGGCTGCTGATGCGCCGCATGGCGCGCTGAATCTGGTCTTCGGTGGCGCTGTCAATGGCGCTGGTGCTATCGTCCAGGATCAGGATGTGCGGGTTGGTGAGAAAAGCGCGGGCGATGGCGATGCGCTGCCGCTGCCCGCCGGACAGGGTCACGCCCCGCTCGCCTACCTCGGTATCGTAGCCCGCACTAAAGCTGGTAATAAACTCGTGCGCCTGAGCTTCGCGGGCGGCCTGCTCGATCGCTTCCTGGCCGGCATCGGCGCAGCCAAAGGCGACGTTTTCGGCCAGGGTGCGGGAAAAGAGAAATACGTCCTGCTCGATGGTGGAGATCTGCGAACGGAGCGATTCCAGGTTCCAGTCGCGCACGTCCACCCCATCTATCAACACCCGCCCGCCATCGACGTCAAATATGCGGTTGATGAGCTGGGTGAGGGCCGTTTTACCAGAGCCGGTCTGCCCCACAATGGCAATCGTCTCCCCCGGCCGGGCAGTGAAGCTGATATTTTTCAACACCGGAGTACCGTCATAGCCAAAGCTGACGTTCTCAAAAACCACTTCCCCCCGGATGGGGCGAGCCAGGCCGGCCTCGTTCTCGTCCAACTCCGTCTCGGCGTTGATCAATTCCAGGATCCGCTCGGCACTGGCCACCCCCAACTGCACCAGGTTGAAGGAAAAGATGGAAATAAAGGTGGGAAAGCGGAACGCGCCCATCAGCCCCATAAAGGTCACCACTTCGCCCAGGCTGATGCTGCCCGCTCGCCAGAGCAGCATGGCGTGCAAAAAGCCGCCGGCCCAGGCCAGGACGAAAATCAACATCGGCAGATAGCGGGCCTGGATCTCTCCCTGGCGCACAAAATAGTGGCGGAACAGGCGGGCGTTATTGATAAATTTAGCTCCCTCCTGCCGTTCCTGGGCGTTGGCTTTGACTACCTCGATGCCGGCGATGGCCTCCGCCAGCCCGGCGTTCATCGTCCCAAATTGCTCCCGCCTGGCGATGCTGACCGGGTTGAGCTTGCGGTTGTAATCGATCAGGGTGATGACAAACAGGACGAGAAAGAGGGCCGGGGCAAGCAGCAGTTCCAGGCGAAGCCAGCCGATCATGACCAGGGGGACGGCGGCCGTTAAGATCGAATCGATGATCAGCGACAGGCCGGGGCTGATCATCAGGTTGAGCATGCGCACGTCGTTGGTGGCGCGGGCCATGATGTCCCCAATCCGCTGCCGGCCGTGAAAGGTCTGGCTCTTGCCTAGCAGGCTGACGTAAAGCTCATCGCGAGCGTCCCGCTCCATGTGTTGGGCCAGGAACTCGATGGAATAGTTGCGGGCCAATCCTGTCAACCCTGCCCCGGCGGATGCTCCTGCCACGCTCAGGGCCAGCCTCAGCAGTTCGGCCGTGCTCCAGCCGGGGGTGGAAATCAGATCAAATCCCCGGCCGATAAAAACCTGGTTGAAGCTGTAGAGCGTGTTGTTCAAAACAGAGGCCAGAGTCCCGCCCAGCGGGAAAAGCGGGTAGCGCATCACGTGGGAGATGATCCAGTGCACCGGCCCGGAGCGGTTGTAATGATATTCGTCTTCCAGCCTGAATTCCCTTTTGATCACCGAATTACCTTTCCACCTGGGAGTGAAAGTAGATTATACCACAGGCCAGGCGGAAATCCAAACTCCCGCCGACCCTCGAATCGAGGGCGGGCGGGAGTTGTTTTTCACAATGGCTCAGGGCGACATACTTTACATAACAAAAGCCCCTGCCAGCGCCATTGATGACAGGGGCTTTTGTTATGGAGGCGAAGCCGCCAACTGCTCTGGCGCGGCCGCTCTAAGGGGATATCCCCCGAGGGCGTGCCGCGTTGGCTATCTTGTCCACTGCCAACATGCAGGCTCCCAGCCGCAGCGGCACCCGTTGCTCCCGGCTGAAGGCCCACACCTTTTGGAAGCTTTGATGCGCTTTAGATTGCGAGTGACCTCATTGGCCCGGCTGTAGGGCACACGGTTGTACCTTGTCCTCCGGCTACGCTCAGCCGGAGGACAAGGTTTGGAGAGGTAGATCGCCGTAACCGGCACCCATCCCCGGCCAGGCTCGTGAGGATGCCAGAACGGCGCGGTCTACTTGTGCCAGATCTCTGTAGGGCGTACGTAGAGCGAGTTGATCAGCGCACCGTAACCAATTCGCTTTTGTACTTCATCGTCGTCGGTCATTTTGACGTCAAGGCCGTAGCACAGAGCATTGGCTTTGGGACAGCCGAGATGTCTATACTCCTCGGTCAGAGCCGAGCTCACCGAGGCTATGACCGAGGACAGCGCTGCGCTCTTGCGACTGACCCTGGCGATCAGGTTCAGGCCAGGCGAGACAGGGACGGGCTCGCCCATGCCGGCCGTGTACTCGGGTTCATAGGTGTAGATAGCTTCGACAGTGCCATCCATCGAGCCCAGATACTCAGCCACCCCTTTGGCCAGACCATGGCGTAGGTATTCGCAGACAGAGCAATCCCCACGGTGCATGGCCTCCAGGACCTGTTCCCTGTCGTTCAATCCAGTTTTCCTGGCACAGAATTCGAGCGCATCTTCCATCATGCTTGTCACAACAGCGGTGTCAAATGTCATCACAGTGTCAAGTGTCATCACGGCCATTTTCTTTCCTCCTGTTCATTAGATATTTATAATAGGTATTTATAATCGACTAACTTACTTGTCCGTTCTCCCACCAGGGTAACCTTCTCTCATAACCAACCAGCTTGAGTCCGGTGATGGCGGCGGTGTTGAACTCCATGGCCCGCAGATCTTCTTCGCCCAGGTCTTGAATGTCGTCGTGGCCGGAAAGCATGGTCAATATCTTGATTTCCTCAGCGGTGGCCTTGATGAAATTAGCCAGTCGCTGGCCGGCTTCCACAGGGTCGAGCCGGGCGCGGAGTTCGGGGTCTTGAGAGGTGATACCGTAAGGGCAGCGGCCGGTGTGACAGGCCATGCAGGCCCGGCAGCCCATGGCGATCTCGGCCGCCGCGCCAAAGCCGACGCCGTCGGCGCCCATAGCCATGGCCTTGTATGCGTCCAACCCGCTGCGGATACCACCCAGGACGAAGAGTTTGACCTTACGATGGACGCCCATGTCCTTCAGAGCTCGTACGGCCGGCGGGATCAGGGCCACCGTCGGGATGCCCACGCCCTGGGTGACCACGGCCGGCGAACAGCCCGTGCCGCCCACCAGCCCGTCAATGGAGATGGCGTCTGCCCCGGCCTCTACGCAGGCCTGGACATCTTCGTAGGGACGGCTGGGGCCAAGTTTGAAGAGGATGGGCACCTCGTAGTCCGTTACGTCGCGTATGAAGGCCACCATGCGCTTCACGTCCTCCAGGTCCTGCACGTCGTAGTAGCGGCAGGGGGAGAGGGCATCGCTGCCTATGGGGATGCCGCGCACGGCGGCTATCTCTGCCGTAACCTTGGCCCCCAGCAAGTGACCGCCCATGCCCGGCTTGGCGCCCTGACCGATCTTGATCTCCACCGCATCGCCGGCGCGGACGTAATCGGCCGAGACCCCCCAGCGGCCGGTGGACCACTGGGCGACCAAGTAGCCGCCTGGCTCCCAACGCCTCAGCGTCCGCTCCTCGTTCTCGTACCCCTTGATCAACCAGGTTTCATCTTTCAGCAGCCCTCCCTCGCCGGTATTGCTGATGATCCCCGTCTGAGCAGCCCCAATAGCCAGGGCCATCCGGGCCTCCCTGGACAGCGCCCCGAAAGACATGGCGGCAAAGAGGAGGGGGTATTGCAGGCGTATGGGGCGCTCACAGGCATCCTCGCCGATGACCACCTCCAGATTGCACTCCTCCCGATACTTGTCGCGGGGAGCAGGAGAGGCGATCTGGGAAGGCACGACGGTGATGTTGTCGAAGCTGGGTACGTAGCCCATCGTGCCAAAACCACGTAGCATGTACTGGCCGGTCTGGGCCTTGTAGTGGATCTCTTCTACCTGGGGGAAGGTCCACGGTGAGCGCACCAGGAACTCCGACTCGGCGGGATTGATGCGAATGGCGTTCTCCGGGCAGAACTCGGAGCAGATACGACAGCCGACGCAGGCGTTGTAGTTCTGGACGTGGACGTTTCCCGCCTCGTCAAGGGCGTAGACCTCGTAGGAGCAGACCTCGACGCAGGTGGCGCATTTGCCCGGCATCCGGGCATTGATGCACCGCTCTTTCATCACAGTGACGCAAAAGGTCCCATTAACTGGTGGCATGATTGTTCTCCTTCAATCAGTCTCGCAATCAGTCTTGCGGCCGCTATACCTGGGGGCGTTCAAGCTGGACAGCCTCTTTCGCTTTGTAGAAGGGCTTCTCCGACAGGCGGACGATTTTCCTGAAGGTCGCCGGATCGGCTTCAATGCCGTATTCGTCCAGGTAGCCGCGCAGCTTGGCCAGGTCGGCCGGGGTCATCTCCTCTAGCAGGGTGTTTTGCCCCAGGCTTTCCCACTTACCGCCGATATAGATGTTGCCGCGGATGAGATAGTTGCCCAGATTCTTGCCGGCGTCGCCCACGATGACCAGATCGCCGGCCAGCATGTAGGTCGCGACCTCGTCACCCACCTTTCCTTTAACAATGATGGTAGCGCCCTTATTCATCACCGCAGTAAAGTCGCCGGCATCCCCGTTGACCACGATGGTGCCACCGTAGCAATACTGGCCCACGCCGTAGCTGGCATCGCCCTCGACGATGACGGTGCCCCTGGTCATGTTATCGGCCAGGTAGCGGCCGGCGTTCCCCTTGACCCTGATGGTGGCCCCGTCGTTTAGAACCCCCAGGTAGTCGCTGCTATCCCCTTCGATGATCACCTCGCCGCGCTTGAAACCGGCCACCAGCCCAGGCAGATGGGCCGCCCCCTGAACGACCACGGGCCCTTTGGCGACCGCCTCTTTCAGTTCTGCGCTGACGGATCGCAGCTCGCGACCACTAGCATCCACCACAAGTGACATGACGTTCCTCCCTTTTTGGGGCTCCCGCTTGCGGGGCGCCGTATAGACTGACGAATTGCTTCCTGACCTGAGCTCGCTGCCTGGGGTCGCTCAGGGCGTCCATCATCAGGATGTGGAGCGCGTCAAGGGCCTGGGCCCGCGCCCGCCGGTCCTTTTCCGCTTTGGCGGCCTTCAGCGCCGCGTCGTCCACCTGGGCGATGGTTTCCAGCAGACCAAAGCGGCGAGCATTGTGGACGAAAACCTCGCCGGCCGGCGTGCGGGTGATGAGCGTGGCGTGGCCCGGCAGCGCGCCGATGGCCCCCACGGCGATGTCGGCCGACTGGCCCAGGTAGTCGTCACAACTGCCACAGCCGTGCCGCGTGAAGGGCTCCACCTCGGTCAGCGGAATGGTGCGCTCTGGGCCATCCCACAGCGACACGGTCAGCCTGCCGTCGGTGGTCGAGGTGCTCAGCCCCCGGATTTGATGCCGGGAGAGGCCCATTCCCCGCTCAAGCAACTCGGTGACCACGTCTGGCATGTAGATGCCAGTGCAAAAGCGGGCGATGGTCAGGCGGATGGCCTGCTGATAGGGCCACAGGCGCTCATTCTCGGCGTTCATCAACCGGCGTGCCCCTTCGGCCACGCAGGGAGTACCGACGATGGCCAGCCTGGTCAGACCCAACTCAAAGATGGCTTCGTTGAGCGCACTGAGCACCGGGGCCCAGAGATACTGCATTCCCACGCCGCTAACGATCTCGTCCACCGTCGTGGCCACGCGGGCGACCGGCTCCAGGGTCCAGGGATCCATGTCCAGCGTGACCACCCCGTCGATCAGGTCGGCCGAGCGAGCAGCCACCAGAAGGGCCTGGATGACGTCGTTGGGGTTGCCGCTCTGGACAATGCCCGCCGACCGTGCCGAGACCATAGCACGGGGCTCTATTGGCGTCCAGTCTACCAGGCGGGGGCAGCTCAACTCGCAGAACTTTTCGCAAACCTCGCAGGTTCGCAGCTTGATATGGGAAAGGCCCAGCGCCTTCTGGCGCTCCTCCAGGAGGGGATGCTGCTCCTCCTCGTTCCAGTAGAGCACCCCCTTGGAACAGGCCGCCACGCACACCCCGCAGCCGGAGCAGCGGTCCAGGGCCCATACTTCCTGTTGCAATCTGGTTGACATCGTTGTCCTCCTCTTACCAAAACGTTATCAAATCAAAAGTTCCTCCGCTTCTGCTGGAGTCACTAAAGGGTATATATCGAAACTTACCGGTACTATGTTTAACCATTGTGTCAGCAGTTTGTGAAGCTCATCGTTCGAGGGAACATCGAAAATTACTACTGAGCCTCTACCTATTTTAGGATAGAAACAGATAACTTTGTTCCTTGATTTCAAATCCTCGATCCAGGACCTGAATTCTAGTCTCGCCCCTTTGATCTCTTCAGGTTTAGAAGGATGTGGAGTACTTATCGCCAGGTATAGCATGGTCAAACTCCTCTCGATTTTCACGTTCTCCGGCCCGGGCCCAGGGCCCGCACCAGGTTCGTGAAATCCGTGATCTTGCCCACGAAATCGTGCGGATCGTCAGGGGTGATCCATTCCAGACGCAGGCGGCGCGGGTCGAAACTTCTTTCGGCCAGCATTCCCCTCAGGGCCTTGATGCGTTCCTGAGCGTGACGGTTGCCGTTGACGTAGTGGCAGTCGCCCGGCGGGCAGGCTCCCAGGAAGACCCCCTTGGCGCCGCTGAAGAAGGCCCACAGGATGTGCACGGGGTCGAAGCGGGCCGAGCATCCCACCCGGATGAGACGCACCTCCACCGGGTAGCTCAGCCTGTTGACCCCGGCCAATTCGGCAGCGGCGTGGCTGCTCCACTCACACCCAAAGGCCAGGATGCACGGTCGGCCAACCTGCGAAGCGCTCGCCAGGGCCGCCTCGATCTGGGCCAGCACTTGCCCGTCGCTGTCGAGCGGCAGGTCGATAGCCTTGACCGGGCAGGCGACGGCGCAGTTGCCGCACCCTTTGCACAGCAGCGGATCGATCTGGGACAGGTCTAGCACCCCCTCCCGCCTGCGCATGGAGATAGCCCCAAAGGGGCAGGTCTCCACGCAGCTACCACAACCGGTACAGAGCTTTTCGTCTACCACAGCAACGGAGGCCTGGCTGGTAACCTGGCCCGCCGCCAGGTGACGCACGGCTCTGAAGGCCGCACTGGAGGCCTGGAACTCGGCCTCGGCCCAGCCGGTCGGGTGATGAGCCGCACCGCAGACGTAGATACCCCGTTCGACATAGTTCTGCGGCCGCAGACGATAGCGCACCTCGGGAAAGAAGCCGTTCTCGTCCTGGGGGATACCCAGCATGTGGGCCACCACACTGGCGTCAGGCTGTGGAACCAGCGGGGAGGCCAGGACGACGCGGGCGTAGGGCAGACGGCGATCCATTCCAGTCAACTGGTCGTGGACCTCAACCGCCTCGTCGGTCACCTCCGGAGGCGCGGCCGGCGCATAGCGGATGAAGGTTACGCCCGCCTGTCGAGCCTTCCGCACTTCCTCCTCGTAGGTGTCCTCGCCCAGCAAATACAGGTCGCGGAAGAGGATGGTGACGTTGGCCTGCGGGTTGAGGGCTTTGACCTCGAGCGCCTGCTTGAGCGCCCCCATGCAGCACATGCCAGAGCAGTAGGAGACCGTTCCGTTACGCTGCCCGGCGCAGAGGATCATCACCACGTTCGCTGGGAAACTGGTGGATTGAGTGCCATTACTCCTGTCGCGTAACTCTCGCTCGAACTCGAGCTGGGTGACTACCCGCTGTCCATCGTAGCGGAACAGACCTCGCGGTTGCAGGGCACGCGCCCCCGTAGCAACAATGATCGCTCCCACCTCGAATTGTGACGATCGGTTTTGGTGGCCCGCCGACCCATTTTCGTTGACCCTGATCGTGTAATGTCCCACCGTTCCCGAGATGCCTGTCACCTGACTCTCACACAGAACCTCGATGCGCGGATGATGGGTTACGGCCTCGACCTTTTCGGCCACAAACTCGGCGGCACGGCGCTGGTCAGGATAGAGGGTGTGCACCTCACGCAGCATCCCGCCCAACGCCGCCGCTCGCTCGACCAGCTTGACCGGCAGGCCCGCGTTAGCCAGCGTCAAGGCGGAGGTCATGCCCGCCAGCCCCCCACCGATGACCAGGGCGGCAGGCACCACCTCGGCGCTTACCGGCTGGCGTGCCTGGCGCAGCGTGACCCTGGCCACTCCCATCCGGATCAGATCGAGCGCCTTGGCGGTGGCTACCTCCGGCTCATCCTGATGCACCCAGGCGCAACCTTCCCGGACGTCCACCAATTCGAACAGGCCGCCATCCAGGCCAGCTTCCTGGCAGGCCGTGCGGAAGTGGGGCTCCAGCGTGCGGGGAGTACAGCCCGCGACCAGTACCCGGTTGAGCCCTGCCGCGGCGATGGCCGACTGGATGGCCGATAGCCCATCGGGTGAGCAGGAGAGGCACAGCCGCCGGGCAACGGCTACGCCCGGCAGGTCGTGGACTCCCCTCTCCAGAGCGTCCACGTCCAGGATGGACGCAATCTGGTCGCCGCAGTCGCAAATGAACACCCCCAGCCTGACGTCGGTCATGGCGCGACCTCCTCAGCCAGCAGGGGCCCATGATCAGCAAACTCGGGGGCCAGGGAATGATAGTCCCAGATCCGGCAGGTCACTGCCTCGAACTCTGACTTCCAGGGGTGGACCTTTGGAGCGCCGCCGTTGATGTCGGCCAGGGCGAGGGCGCCAGTAGGGCAAACCAGGACGCAGGTGCCGCACCCGATGCAGGCGTGGGAGGCGATGTGGAAAGGCGGGCTGACCTCCTTCTCGATGCCCCGGTTGATGACGCTGATGGCGCCCACCCCGACGATCTCCTGGCAGGCCCGCACGCACAGTCCGCAGAGGATACAGTCGTTCTTCTCCATCGTGAAGCGCGGCTCGCCGACGGCCAGTTCGTCGGCCAGTTGGCGGATGAGCGGGACGTGGGCCGCGGAAGCCATCAGCAACTCCACGGTGATGCGTCGTGACTGTAACACCACCTCCGAGTTGGTGTGCACCACCAGGCCGTCGGCGCAAGGGTAGGCGCAAGAGGCCACCAGTTGCCGCCCCCGGCCCGTCTCCACTTCCACCACGCACAGGCGACAGGCCGCAAACGGTTCCATCCCCTCGTGGTAGCACAGGGTGGGAATGTGAAGGCCGTGCTCCCGCGCCACCTCAAGAATCGTTCGGTCCTCAGCGGTCTGTATCTTCTTTCCATCGATGGTGACAGCGATCACCTTAGTCCTCCGTTTCTCGATAGTCACAGCGGAGACAGCGACGCGCCTCTCGCATAGCCGTTTCCCTGTCGAGAACTCTCTCTACCTCGTCAAAGTTCTTGCGGCGAGAGGTTGGGGGCAACTCCGGTATCTCACATCGCTCGTACTGCACCGGCTCGGCCTCCGGATCGAAAAAAGTGTTCACCGGCTTCCTCTGACGCCAGGGGTAGACCCTGTTTTCGTCGGGACGGAGGTACTGGTCAATGGCCTCTGCTGCCCTCTGGCCGGCGGCGATGGCCTTTATAGCCGAGGCCGGCCCTGACGTTACGTCGCCGCCAGCAAAGATGTACGGCACGTTGGTCTGGCCATCCTTGTGCACTCGTATCACCCCACCCCCACCGGTCTCCATTTCCAGGCCATCGAAAAGACTGGCGGTATCCGAGAACTGACCAACAGCCGGGACGATCATATCCACTTCGAGTTCAAATCGGGAATCCTGGATGGGAACGGGCCGACGGCGCCCGCTCCGATCGAACTCCCCCAGTTTCATGCGCTGGCATTCGATAGCCCTAACCCTGTCTCCGTCGCCCATGATTCTGGCTGGCGTCACCAGAAAGCGAAACTCGATTCCCTCTGCCTCAGCCGCCTTTATCTCCTCATCCTGAGCTGGCATTTCGCCCTTTGTGCGACGGTAGAGGATGGTCACCTTCTCGGCACCTAAGCGCAGCGCAGTACGGGCCGCATCAATAGCCGCATTGCCGCCCCCTACCACTGCCACCTTACGCCCCACCCGCACTTCTCCACCGTTGAGATTGAGCTCCTCCAGAAAGTCAATGCCGTGGACGACCCCTTTCAAGTCCTCGCCGGGGATACCCAGCTTGCGGCTGTGGTGTGCCCCCAGGGCTACGAAGAAGGCCCTGTAGCCCTGCTGCTGAAGCTCCGACAAGGTGATGTCCTTTCCAACAGCCGTGTTGGTCCTGATCTCAACGCCCAGAGCTTCTATGGCCTCGATCTCTTTCTGAAGCACCTCCTTGGGCAATCTATAGTCGGGGATGCCCACGGCCAACATGCCCCCGGCTACGGGAAGCTTCTCAAACACCGTAGGCTCGTAACCCAGGCGAGCCAGGAAGTAGGCGCAACTCAGGCCGGCCGGCCCGGCACCAATGATACCTACTTTGGGCTGACCATTGTGCTCGGCGACGCTCATTTTAGGCCGCTCTCCATCACAATCGGCGACGAAGCGTTTGAGGGCGCGGATAGCCACTGCCTCGTCGAGCTGACCACGGCGGCACTTGACCTCACAGTGATGATCGCACACCCGGCCACAAACCGAGGGGAAAGGGTTGGTGTCCAGAATCACGGCCAGGGCCTCTCTGAGCCGACCCTCGCCGACGAGGGATACGTAGCTCGGCACGTCCATCCCCGCTGGACACTCGTTCTGGCAGGGGGAGATGACAAGCTCCGGGCACACGCCAGCGGGGCACCTCTTCTCCTCGATGTGCGCTTCGTACTCGTCGCGGAAGTAGCGGAGGGTAGTCAGCACCGGATTGGGAGCTGTCTGCCCCAGCCCACACAACGACGAGCGCTTGATCTCCTGGCCCAGTTCGATCAGGTACTCAATGTCCCCCTCGCGCCCCTGTCCGGCGCAAATGCGCTCCAGCGTCTCCAGCATGGCCCGCGTGCCGACGCGGCAGGGGATGCACTTGCCACAGGATTCCTCTTGCACAAAAGTTAAGAAGAAGCGGGCCAGGTCCACCATGCAAGTATCCTCGTCGCAAACCACCAGGCCGCCGGAGCCCATGATGGCCCCCAGTTCCTGCAACGTTGTGTAGTCAATGGGGGCGTTCAGGTGCTCCTTGGGAATGCAGCCGCCTGAAGGCCCGCCCAGTTGCGCTGCTTTGAACTCCTTGTCTTTGGGGATGCCCCCCCCGATGTCAAAGATGATGTCGCCCAGCGCCAGGCCAATGGGTACCTCCACCAAGCCGGTGTTGTTGATCTTGCCCACTACGGAAAAGATCTTGGTGCCCCCGCTGGCCTCGGTGCCCAACTGACCGTACCAATTGGCTCCGCGGTTAATGATGATGGGCACGTTGGCCCAGGTCTCCACGTTGTTGATGTTAGTGGGCTGGCCCCACAGCCCCGACTGGGCGGGGAAGGGCGGACGTGGTCGTGGCTCGCCGATACGGCCCTCAATGGAGGCCATGAGCGCCGTCTCTTCGCCACAGACAAAGGCCCCACTGCCCAGGCGAATCTGGACGGTGAAGTCGAAGCCAGAACCCAGGATGTTCTCCCCGAGCAGGCCGTACTCCTGGGCCTGCTCGATAGCCGTGCGCAAGTGCTTCACCGCTAAAGGGTACTCGTTGCGGATGTACACGAAACCCTGGTGGGCCCCGATCGCGTAGGCCCCGATGATCATCCCCTCCAGCACACGGTGGGGGTTGCCCTCCATGATACTGCGGTCCATGTAGGCTCCGGGGTCACCCTCATCAGCGTTGCAGATGACGTATTTGACCTCACCCGGCGCCTGGCGGCAGAAACGCCATTTCAGACCGGTGGGGAAGCCGGCCCCGCCACGGCCACGCAGCCTGGATGCTGTGATCTCCTCGATGACCTGTTCCGGCCTCATCTGGCACAGGGTTTTGCTCAAAGCCGCGTAGCCGTCCAGGACAATATAGTCGGTGATGCTGGTAGGCTCGATGAAGCCATTATGATCGAGGACAATACGCCGCTGCTTCTGGTAGAAAGGCACCTCGTGTTCGTAAACGATTTTGCGGCCTGTGCCCGGATCGGTGTAAAGCAACCTCTCGACAATGCGGTCACTGGCTATGGTTTCGGAGACGATCTCAGGCACATCGTCAGGCGTCACCCCCCGATAGAAGATCTGCCGGGGTTTAATCACTGTCACCGGCCCCTGCTCGCAGAAACCATGGCAGCCTGTGGCCACGACATTCACCGAGTCACTTATCCCTTGCCTCTCTAGCTCTTCTCGGAAAGCCCCAATGACTCTATCGCTGCCATTGGCCAGGCAACCCGTTCCAGCGCACACGGTTATGCAGGACTTGTTCGGATCCCTGTCACTGACCAGCGATCGCCTCAATGCTTCTAATTCGTCCGCGGTCGTGACTCTTTTCATTCCCTTGCTCTCCGTCGCTAGCGTATTTCATCAGAACCGACTCCACCCTGGCGGGAGTCATCTGTCCAAAGTATGCACCTTCGATAACCATGACAGGTCCCAGCGCGCAGGCGCCCAGGCAGTTGACCGTTTCCAGGGTAAACTGGCGGTCTGTGGTTGTCTCGCCCGGTTTCACGTTCAGCAACTTGGAAACTTGTTTCAAAACCCTCCCCGACCCTCTTACGTGACAGGCCGTGCCCAGGCACACATTGATCAGATACTTCCCCCGCGGCTTCAAGGTGAAAGCGTGGTAAAAAGTGGCCACGCTGTAGACCTGACTCAAAGGCACCCCCATCCGCTCGCTGACCAGGATCATCGCCTCCCGGGGCAGGTAGCGAAATCGGGCCTGGACCTCTTCCAGTACGGATATGAGGGAAGTGCCTGTCCCGTTCTTCTCTATTGTCTTGGCAAGTTCGATCGGTTCGAAATCCATCATTGGCCTCCTAACCTGTAATCGACTCCTTGTACAGTATAGCACATGGGTTGTCAAATTCTCATAAAAAAGGGGGGCGAGGAGATGAAAAAGCCATGAAAAAAGAGGCGGGTTTCGCCTCTGGCGAAACCCGCCTATCCTGAAGAACCGAGGAAATCTGACGGGGGAAAGTCTAATCGCAAGTCTCAGCGGGGCAAGCCAGCATGTAGCCGACTCCCTGTGAGGTGAGGATGTATTGAGGATTGGAAGGATCCGCTTCCAGCTTGCGCCGCAGGTAGCGGATGTAGGCTCGCAGGTAATCGATGTCGTCCCGGTACTCCGGCCCCCATACCGCCGTCAGCAACTCTTGATGCAACATGACGCAGTTGGGGTTGAGGGCCAACTGGCGTAGCAGCGCGTACTCTGTGCGGGTGAGCGATACATTTTCGCCACACACCTTGACGGTACGTCGAGCGAAATTGATCTCCAGTTCGCCACACCTGAATGTGGTAGTTACCATCTCTTCAGGTCGTTGGGCGCGCCGCAAGACCGCCTTGACCCGGGCCACCAGTTCCCTGGCGCTGAAAGGCTTGGTCAGGTAGTCGTCGGCTCCCACATCGAAGCCCCGCAGCAGGTCGGTCTCCTGGGCCTTGGCGGTGAGCATGATCACGGGCACATCGGAGAACTCTCGGATGTGTTGGCACACCTCGTAACCATCTGGCCCTTGGGGAAGCAGGATGTCGAGCAATACCAGGTCGGGTTGCTCCAAAGCCACCATCTCGATGGCAGGCTTTCCACTGGCGGCCGCGCTCACCTGGTAGCCCACTGCTTTTAGCACTTCGCTGACCAGCCGCACCACCCGTGGCTCGTCGTCCACGATCAAGATCTTCTCACTCACTACCTCTCTCCTTCTGCTCTGCTGATTCCTGGCTCAGGCCCCCTAGGGGGAGCGTAAAGTAAAAGGTGGTGCCTTGCCCCACCTGGCTCTCGGCCCAGATGCGCCCCCCGTGGCTCTCCACGATGGTGCGAGCGATGGGCAGCCCCAATCCTGAGCCGACCACGTGGCGACCCAGGCCCGACTCGATTCGGAAGAACTTCTCAAACAGCCGGTTCAGGTGCTCAGGGGCGATGCCCACTCCCTGGTCGGCCACACTGATGACTACCTCATCCTCGCGCACCTCGCCCCGCATCACTACCATCCCTCCTCGCGGCGAGTACTTAACGGCATTGTCCAGCAGGTTACGCAACACCTGCTCAATGCGGTGAGGATCGGCGTCCACGAGGGGGAAACTCTTCGGGAAATCGACCAGGAAGCGGTGTTTCTGGGCGCGGCGTGCCATGTCGTCGATCAAACTCCTTGCCAGGCGAGGCAGCCTCACCGGCTGGGGCTCGAGCCTCAACAAGCCGGCGTCAATGACTGACGACTCCAGCAGGTCGTGTATGAGGTCCTGTAGGACGTCACACTCCTCGTCTATAATTTGCAGGAACTCTTGCCGGGTCTCAGGGCCGAAAGTGGCCTCCTCCATGAGCAGGGCCGTAGTGTAGCCTTTGATCGAAGTCAACGGGGTGCGCATCTCATGGGCCAGGGTGGAGACCAACTCTGCCTTGAGGCGGTTAGCTTCGTCGAGGGCGCGGACAGCCTGTCTTTCCTGGTTCAGGCGGGCGCTTTCGATAAACAGGGCCGTAAGGTCGGCTACCTCTTGCAGAAAGGGCAGGTCCGCAGGAACAAAGCTGTCAGGCTGGTGCCGGTTCTCCAGCACCAGGACCCCCACCTTTGTCTGGCCGCTGATCAGCGGGATACATACGGCGCTCTGGGGGTAACCGCTGCTCGCTGCCCGGAACATCTGGCGGTTGGAGGGCATCATGTTGGTCCTGACCGCGGCGATGGCCTGCGGGGTAGGATACAGCCCGGCTCGACCAGTCTGAAAGGCCCGGCCGCACATCGATTCGCCAGGGGCCAGACGGATCTGCCCTAAGGTGGGCAGGTCGTAGCCTCGCGCCGCCCTCACCGTCAACTGCCCGTCGGAAGGGTCGTAAAGAAGCAGGATTCCGGCTTCAGCCGCCTCCCACGTCTCGATGAGGCCAGCCAGGAACCTGGGCAACATGGTCTCCAGGTTGTGCTGAGCGGCCAGGATCTTCGCTATCTCCAAAATGGTCATAAACCTCTGATCTCGGTCGGACATCATGGTCCCTCCGCCTGTTTGCAAAAGGCAGACTCTTTCATCACATTATATCATCTCTAGCCCTTCACGGCAACTCCAGCGGCGGGCGGCGCACCCGCCGCACCACGATCAATTGACTCCTGCCCGCTTTTTGGCTATAATTCAGGTATTATCTCGCGGTGTAAGGTGAACTGGTTCGCTGTCGAGGTTGTTCCAGAGTGGTAAAATGTAGACAGACACTATTGGAGGTGAATGAAATGTGTGGAATCGTCGGGTACGTAGGGCCGCGAGAGGCCACGCCCATCGTCCTGGAAGGGCTCAAGCGGTTGGAATATCGGGGCTATGATTCGGCCGGGCTGGCCGTCATCAAGGATGGCTGCATCTCTGTCCGTCGTGACGTGGGTAAGCTGAGCAACCTGGAAGCTATGGTGGCGGAGGATCCCGTTTACGGTCAAGTGGGCATCGGACACACCCGCTGGGCCACCCACGGCAAGCCTTCGCCGCGCAACGCCCATCCCCACACCGATTGCACGGGCCAGGTGGTGGTCATTCACAACGGCATCGTGGAGAACTTCTTAGCTTTGCGCCAGGAGCTTATGGCCGAGGGGCATACCTTTAGCTCCGATACGGACACGGAGGTCATCGCCCACCTGGTGGAGAAGCGTCTGGCCGAAGGCCACGAGCTGGAGTCGGCGGTGCGCTACGCTCTGAATCGCATCAAGGGGGCGCACGGCATCGCCATCATGAGCGCCCGCGACCCGGATAAGATCATAGCGGCCAGGATAGGCAACGCCGGAGGGGTGACCATCGGCGTGGGCGAGGGGGAGATGTTCATCGCCTCGGATATGCCCGCCATCCTGGAGCACACCCGCAACATGATTTTCCTGGAAAGCCGCCAGATGGCGGTGGTCACCAGGGATGGAGCGCGCTGCTCGACCCTGGATGGTCAGCCTGTGGAAAAAGAAGTGCATACCGTAGCCTGGGATCCGGTGTCGGCGGCCAAGGGCGAATACAAACACTTCATGCAAAAAGAGATCTACGAACAGGCGCGGGCCATCACCGACACCATCCGGGGGCGGGTCGATTTTGAGAAGGAGGACATCCTCCTGGACGAACTGAAAGATTTTCCCCTGAAGGTGGTGTTGAACGCCGAACGAGTGATAATCACTGCCTGCGGGACCGCCTTTTACGCCGGTCTGGTGGGCAAGTTTCTTCTCGAGGCCCTGGCCCGCATCCCCGTCGAAGTAGACTACGGCTCGGAGTTTCGTTACCGGGACCCGCTGGTAGACGAGCGGACGCTGGTTGTAACCGTCACCCAGTCAGGAGAGACGGTGGACACCCTGGCTGCTCTGGAGGAGGCGCGCCTTAAAGGGGCCAGCCTGATCGGGATCGTCAACGCGGTGGGCAGCCAGGCCAGTCGGGTGTGCGAGGGGGTGATCTACATGAACGCCGGGCCGGAGATCGGGGTGGCTTCCACCAAGGCCCTCACCGCTTCGCTGGTCGATCTTTATCTGTTGGGGTTGTACCTGGGCAAGCACCGCGGGGTTATCCCTCCTGAACGCATGAGGGAGTTGGTGCAGGATTTGGCCGAATTGCCGGCCCTGGTCAGCCAGGTGCTCGATAATGGAGCGGACTACGAGCGGCTGGCGGCTAAATATTTCAAGCGGGAGAACTTCCTCTACCTGGGGCGGGGCATCAATTATCCTGCTGCTTTGGAGGGAGCACTCAAGCTGAAGGAAATCAGCTACATCCACGCCGAAGGCTACCCGGCCGGGGAGATGAAACACGGGCCCATTGCGCTCATCGACGAACGTATGCCGGTGATGGCGATCGCCATCCAGGACGACGTTTACGACAAGATGCTCAACAACATCGAACAGGTCAAGGCCAGGGACGGAGTGATCATCGCCGTGGCCACCCAGGGAGATTCCTTCATCGCCGAAAAGGCCGACGACGTCATCTACATCCCGCCCGTCTCATCGCTGCTTTCGCCTGTGCTGACCATCATTCCTTTGCAGATTTTTGCCTACCACGTGGCTGTGCGGCGAGGCTGCGACGTAGATCAACCGCGTAACCTGGCCAAGAGCGTGACGGTAGAATAACGAGATACAAGATCGGGAGCTTCTCTCTGCTCTTAGTTGAGCTTCCTGGCTGATATGATGTCATTCAGTTTCCAGGTCACTTCCTCGTTTAATTTGCCGGACGAGACGTTGACCACCTGCCAGGTAATCTCCATGTGAACGTTTTCCATCATCAAGTTGACGGTTACGTTGACGTATTCGACGTTACTTATGTCTTCCTTAGAAATTGAGCCGGGATAGGTCAATCCGATGACGGCGTTTCTCTCAGCCCGCCCGGCCGAACCTAACTCGGTGGTGGCCAGGCTTTGGGCCTCCATCTTGCCCTCGCTGGTAGTGTAATGGTCGGCAGAGATCTCGTCTCCGGCCAGAGATAAATAATAGGCCAGCACCGCTGCTTCAGGATAAAAGGGCTGGCTGGGAACGCCGTAGGTAAAGTCCAGGATGGGCCCGCTGACTTTTTGGTAGGTAACGTCGTCCTCCCTACGGCGGTGCACTGTTTTCTCGCAGATCTGGCTGCGTTCGTTCAGCTTTTTTTTAACGATCACTTCCTCGATCCGCCCCCGGTTGACGTCACGAGGACGCACAACCTCTATTCCACCATCGCCCTGCAAATAGGTGGTCAATTGATAACCTGCCGCTTCGCTCTCCCAGCGGAAAAAGGCTATCTGAGTAGGATTCGGCTCCCGAGAGTAGCCCAGGGTGACCAGCTCATCTTGCTTCCCATCGCCGTCGGTATCGTAGAGTTCTATCGTGTAACTGATATCTCCCAGGTACCCCTGTCCTTTGCCCGGTCCCAAATCGGGCAAAAGTCTGTAAGGAACGAGATAAGCCGGAGGAAGCCTCAGATAGGGCCGGGTAGGGGAAGTATCGGGCTGGACATCGTAGATCACCCCGCCCAGAGGGCCGCCGGGCACGGAGGTTTGGCGATAGATCAGCAGCCATTCGTCCTCGTCGTCCCCGTCCAGATTGACCTTGCGCAACTCCTGCGGCTGCCAGTTGTCAGGGATAACCTCCTCAATATCAATGGGGAATTCTGCTTTAGGGGGCAAAATCGTGGGGAGGCCGTATAGCACTATCCAGGCAACAAAGATAGTCAAAATAGAGGAGAATATAAAGATACCAAAAGCCCTGCTCAGCCATTCTCGGCTTCCGCCGGAAATACCTCCCCAGATCACGGCGATAATGCCACTAATGAGAGCAAAGAAGATAATAAAAAGAATAACATTCATAGTCCATCATTCTCTAACTTTGCGGGGCGTTCCCCTCACTCCTCGTAGGGCGAGACCGTCGCAACCCTTTGGGCGGCTTCTGCAAAAGGGCGATGGGCAGCACCTCTTCCATTCTATCCACAAAGACGAATTTCAGGTCTCGTTTCACTTTGGAGGGGATTTCGGCCATATCCTTCTTGTTTTTACTGGGCACCACGATGGCCTTCAGGCCCGCCCGGTGGGCCGCCAGAGCCTTTTCCTTGAACCCCCCGATGGGCAACACCCGACCCCGCAGGGTGATCTCGCCTGTCATCCCCACCTCGCGGTGCACCGGCCGACAGGTGAGAGCCGAGATCAGGGCCGTAGCCATCGTCACCCCCGCCGAAGGACCATCCTTGGGGATGGCGCCCTCCGGCACGTGGATGTGGATGTCCATCTTGTCGAAATCACGGTTCCTGATACCCAGTTCCTTGAGATGCGACCGGGCGTAGCTGACGGCGGCCTGAGCCGATTCCTGCATCACCTCGCCTAACTGACCGGTGAGGGTCAAATTGCCTTTACCCTCCATCAGCGTTACCTCTACAGCCAGCAGGTCTCCGCCAGCTTCGGTCCAGGCCACGCCTGTGGCTACTCCCACCTCGTCCTCTTCCTCGGCAATGCCGAAGGAGAAACGGGGTGGCCCCAGATATTTGGTCAGAGACACTGAAGTGATGGAATGCGGGCCTGATTTGTTTTCGGCCACCCGTCTGGCCACTTTGCGACAGATGGTGGCCACCTCTCGCTCCAGATTGCGCACTCCGGCCTCGTAAGTATACTCGCGGATGATGTATTTCAAAGACCCGGTCGAGAAGTGCAGGAGTTTGCCGGGCTGCCCTGGCATGCCCCGGTCGAGACCATGTTCACTCAGTTGCTTGGGGATGAGAAAACGTTTGGCGATTTGGAGCTTTTCCTCCTCGATGTATCCCGGAAAATAGATCACCTCCATGCGGTCGCGCAGGGCCGGGGGGATGGGCTCGAGGATATTGGCGGTGGTGATGAACATCACCCTGGACAGATCGTAGGGCACATCCAGGTAATGGTCGGAGAAAGCATAGTTTTGCTCCGGGTCCAGCACCTCCAGCAAGGCGGCGGAGGGGTCGCCTCGAAAGTCGAGGCCCACCTTGTCGATTTCGTCCAGCATAAAGAGCGGGTTGATGGTCTCCGCCCGGCGCATGGTCTGGATGATCCGGCCCGGCAGGGCGCCAATGTAAGTGCGACGGTGGCCCCTGATCTCAGCTTCGTCCCTGATCCCGCCCAGGCTGATGCGCACAAACTGGCGGCCCAAAGCTTCGGAGATGGATTTGCCCATCGAGGTTTTCCCCGTTCCCGGCGGGCCCACAAAACAGAGGATGGGGCTACGCATCTTGTCGGGAGCCAGCTTTTTGACGGCCATGTATTCCAGGATACGTTCTTTGGCTTTCTCCAGGCCGTAGTGTCTCTCGTTCAGGAGTTTGCCCACCTCCTGGATATCCGCGTTATCTTCCGTGGTGCTGCTCCAGGGCAATTCGATCAGCCAGTCGAGATAGGTGCGCACGATGCTGGCCTCGGGAGACATGGGCGGCATGGCTGCCAGGCGCTGCAACTCTTTGTCCGCCTTTTTGCGCACCTCTTCAGGCATGTTGGCGGCCTCGATCTTGGCTTGCAGCTCTTTTAGTTCCTCGCTGTGGCTATCGATCTCCCCCAACTCGCTCTTGATGACCCGCATCTGTTCTCGCAGAAAGAACTCTCGTTGAGAACGGTCCACCTCCTGTTGAACCTGGGAGTGAATTTTGTTCTCCAGTTCGAGGACATCCAGTTCTTTAGCCAGCACAATGCTCAGCCGTTGTAAGCGTTCGGTGGGGTCGATGGTCTCCAGAATCTCCTGACGCTTTCCCAGGTCCAGATTGAGAATAGAGGCCACCAGATCGGCCAGCCAGCCCGGCTCATCGATATTCATGGCCGCCACGTATGCGTCTTCGGGTATCGTGCGGCTCAGTTGAACGCACTTCTCGAAAAGAGCCAGCACGGCCCGCATCAGGGCTTCGGTGGAGAGCGATTTCTCGGCCGGTTCGTAGATGGGCATCGCTCTAACTCTGATGTAGGGCTCCGTTTGTAAAAACTCAAGGATCCTGACCCGTCGGCGGCCCTGTCCCAGAATGCTGGTGGTGCCATCAGGCATGCGCAGCATCCGGCCAATGGAGACCTCGGTGCCGATGGAGTAGAGATCGTTGAGGTCCGGCTCCTGGACTTCCGGCGTCTTTTGAGCGACCACGATCACGGTGCTGTCGGCGATCATGGCCGCATCCACGGCTTTCAACGAACGATCACGACCCACAAACAGGGGCGTAACCATGTGAGGAAACATAACCGTATCGCGTACAGGAAGCAGCGGATGCTCAATCAGGATGCCTATCTCCTCGGAGAGTGGTGGGCTGTCTTTTCTATCGCTCAATGTCTACCTCCCGCCTGCTACTCGTTCTATTTTTAATATACCATATTTTCGCGATTTTTGAAAATCGGGTAGTCTCCCCCAAAAGTGTTGCTAAGCATTTTACCGCTGAGAACGCCGAGTTCGCAGAGTATTTCTTGTATTTCTCAGCGATCTCTGCGTGCTCTGCGGTTCAAAAATTGCTATCCTTCAGCCAGCAACACCCAAGAGGGAGACTACCGAAAATCGCTCAGTCGTTACCTGCTATCTCGACCTCTGCCAGCACTGCCTTGTCATCCCTGCCTCTTGCAGTCAACGTCTCCAGGCGCTCCCCTGTGTCCGCCAGGTACATCCCCACCTCAAGCCGGTAGCGGCCCGCCGGTGCGTCGGAGGCAATAACCAGGTCGTATTGATCGCGCACGATCTCGCCCACGGCCCAGGCCGTGGTGGGATAGAAACCGTCCACAGGCTCATTGTCCTTTTGTCCCCACAGTTTTCCGTCACGGTCCACCAGGTGGGTGAAAACGGTGTAGCGGCGCTCCAGGGGGGCCAAAGCCTGCCAGAAAAGGGTCAGTTCGATCTCATCGCCCGCTCGAAAACCGCTCTTGAAATCGTAGCCCAAAAGACGTACCTTACCCTCAAAATCGGCTTGCAGCGGATGGCGAACCTCCAGGGTCTCCAGGTCAGGAGGGCTTCGACGGGGGATTTCCACCGGGCCGATCACCAGGTTGCCCCCGCCCTGAAGCGGCAACCAGCGACCGTTGTCCTGGTCGTAAACGTCGATGGTAAGCTGATAAAAGCCTGGCGGCGTGCCTGGTAAGACCTCGATCTGGCGGGTATCCTTGACCACCGCTCCAGGCGGCCACGTATTGGTCGGATAGTTGTCCCACCCGGGGCGGCTATCCTGTTCCCCCCACACGTGATAGGCGCCGTTGATCAGCTTGAGATAAATACGATGGCTGGCTTCCAGGTGGTGCTCACCCTGCCAATAGAGACTGGTCCATACTTTGCCATCGGTGGGCACGCTGCTCCCGTCCAGATCGTAGCCCAGAAAGATCAGGTCCTGGCCGAACTGTGCCCTTTGGGGGTGCTCGGCGGGCACCACCTCGGCGGGAATGTAATCGGGGGTGGGGTAGATCCAGGCATAATCGACGCCCTTCAAACGTATCACCTGCTCCGGCTCCAGGGAAGAGATATACTGCACCAGGGCCGGGTCGGGGTTGCCGCGCTGCACCTGATTCAGGTAGAAGACCACGTAATCGGCCATGTGCCAGGGCATCAGGTTCCTGTCGCTTTTCCTGTCCAGGCGGTCGGCTTCGCCCACGAAGAAGGGCATCAACTCGCGGTGATACCAGGAAGAGACCTGCAAAGCGGCGGCCTTATCGTTATCGTTGAGATAGCGCGCCGCTCCATCCAGCCCTTCTCCCCAACCTACCAGAATGACCCTGGGAGCCAGCCAGCCACCCCCGACCAGCGGGTTGTAAGCGGTCAGGTAGTAGGGGTAATGAGGCACACTGAACCCCGCCTGCAAAACCAAACAGCCGGCGAAGACGAGAGTTGGAAGTTGGAAGTTGGAAATTGGAGGTTGGAGGGTGGGAATTGGGAGTTGGGAGTTGGGAGCAATCAATCCTCCATCTTCCATCTTCCACCTTCCACCTTCCATTTTCCATCTCGTCAGACTCCAAAGGCCCGTCGCGGCCAGAATATCGACGGTGGGGTAGACGGGCAGAAGATAGCGGTCAAACTTCTTGTCGCCCAGGGTCATGAACGCGGCGAAGAGGAGCACGTAGGCCGTGAGCGCCATCAGTACTTTGTGGTAACGGCTTAAGTCGTTACTACCCTCTCCTTTTGGGGGCAGGAGCCCCTTCACCCAGGCGTAGACGAAGGCTCCCACCCCGATCAGAGTCAGGGGGGTGGCGCGGAACAGCCAGTTCACGGGGTAAAACAGTAGCCCTGGGTCGTCCACCGCCTGGCCCAGGAAGAAGTTGCCTTTGGTGTGAGCTTCTTCAGCGTAGCCTACGGACTTATTAATAAGTCCGGCCAGGGCTTGCCGGGGGTCAACCCACATGAGCGGCCACAGGAGAACGAAGGTCAGGGCGGCCAGCAGCCCCCAGGCCGCCAGGATGAGCAGCCCACGCCTGACCGTTCCCCATTGCACCTTTGTCCCCTGCCCTTCAGACAGGCAGGCCACCACCACCGACAGGCCCACGTAAGGGCCCAGAAACAGGGCCGGGCCTTTGCTCAGGCAGGCCAGGCCAGCATTCACCGCCGACAATATCAGGTACGGGGCCGCTCGACCCCGCCACAGGTAGACGGTGAAGCTCAACACGGCGACAGTCATGAAGATGGTAGCCAGGGCATCGTGATGGATAACCCGTGAGTGGGCCAGGAAAAAAGG
Source organism: uncultured Anaerolineales bacterium (assembly GCA_964646625.1). GTDB lineage: Bacteria > Chloroflexota > Anaerolineae > CAZYHC01 > CAZYHC01 > DAOULT01. The sequence goes on along the minus strand of CAZYHC010000006.1, from coordinate 21,753 downwards.
ATCGAGAGCCAGGAGGAAAGCTCCCAAAAGGGCGATTTCCGACCCCGCTAATTTCCTGGTCAGAAGATAGACGACTACCACGCACAACGAGGCCAGGAAAACCGTAGGCAGCCGCACCGGGGCCAGGTACTCGACGCTGATCGAGGGGTAAACTGGCACGGCGTCCAGAAAGTCCTGGAGGCCGCTCAGGCTGGGTCGTTCCCGCGTTTCGAGAAGATATTTGCCCAGGAGGCCGATGGCGCCCGTCCACTTGGTAGTCACCCCCGGATGCCCGCTCTGAAAAGTGCCAGCCCAGTCGCCCCGCAAAATGGCGCTGAAAAAGAGCACCGAACGAGCTATCCAGCGCCGTTCGTCAGGGGTGATGAAAACGTCCAGGCCGAAGAGACGCGGCCCCAGCGCCAACAGAAACAGGCCCAGACAGAGACTTATCTTTTTCATCATCGATTCATTACCTCAAAGCCAGATAACACCACCTTATCGTCCACCGCCTGGCCGTCTTCGCCCAAAACGGCCAGCCGTTCCCCGCTATCGGCTAGATACATCCCCACTTCGATCCGGTACTGGCCCGGCGGCGCGTTCGGCGCGATGAACAAATCGTACTGGTCGCGCACAAACTGCCCGCTCACCCATTCTGTGGTAGGATAGAAGCCATCCACTGGCTGATTGTCTTTCTGTCCCCACAGCTTACCCTGGTCATCCACCAGGTGAACGAATACGGTATAGTCCTGGTCGATCTCCCTCGAAGCCCGCCAGAAGAGAGTCAGATGCAAACCATGGCCAAGCCGGAAATCGCTCTCAATATTATACCCCAAAAGACGAAATCGGTCACCCAGGTTGGCCTCCAAGCGATACTCTATGCCCAGGTCATCAACCGTCAGCCCCTCCTGCTGTGGTATCTTGAGTGGCCCTAAGAGCAACTCTTCAAGGCCGTCGGGGGCCAGAAACTCCTTGTGGTGAAGGCCATACAGGGCGACCGATACCCAATAATGGCCCGGTGGCGTGCCGGGCAAAACTTCGAGTTCGCGTCTATCGCCCACGATCCGCCCTACCTGCCAGCGGTTGGTGGGCAGGCTTCCCCAGGCCGGACGGCCCTCTTGCCGACCCCAGACGTGATAAGCACCGTTGAGCAATTTCAAATGTACAATGTAATCCTCATCTATGGAGCACAAAGCCTGCCAAAAAAGATCGATTTGAAGGTGGCCGGTGTGCGCCACCAGACTTTCAAAGGCATCGTAGCCCAGGAAAAAGATTTGATCGCCGAAGTCTACCTGATCGGCTCCCCGGTTGGGGATGAGATTGGGAGGCAGAGAAGTAGGGTTGCGATAAATCCAGGCGTAATCAATGCCCTTCAGACGCACGACGTATTCTGGTTTGAGAGAACGAAAATAGTCCACCGCTTCCTGGTCGGGAATGTGGCGCTGCGCCTGGTTGAGGTACAATACCACGTAATCGAGATCAGCCCAAAAAAAGGTCCGCCGCGTCATGGGGCGGCCCTTGCCGACGAAAGTGTAGTCAAAAATAAATTGTCTGTAGGGGACCGCCACCTCCAAATCTTGCGCGTGCTCTCTGCTGTTCAGATAGCGGGCTACTTCATCCAAACCTTCGCCCCACCCCGTCTGGATCACCTTTGGAGCCAGCCATCCTCCGCCAAATAGCGGGTCATAGCAGGTAAAATAATAGGGATGGTGGGGCAAGCTAAAGCCTGCCTGCAAAATCAGGCACCCTGCCAGAAAACCAGGCTGCCATGAAGGGCTAACCTTAAACCTGGAACTTGTCACCTTAAATAAATTCCACAGGCCCGCCGCGACCACGATGTCCAGCAGTGGAAAAGCGGGCAGAAGATAACGGTCCTGTTTCTTACGGCTCAGGGACACGAACAAGAAAAATAAGGCCACGTAAGCCAGCAGGCAGACCAGGACTGGCCGTTCCTTCCTTTCCTCTTTCAGTAAGATAAGTCCGGCCGGCAGCCCGAAGATCATCAGCGGCGTGGCCCGCAGGAGGAAGACGACGGGATAAAAGGGAAGGCCGGGATCAAGAGACACCTTACCGAACAAAAACTGGAGATGCCCGGCGGCGATTTCCTTAGCATACCAGGCCCATAAGTACTCAATAGTCTCCAAAGGCTCGACCCACATGGCTGGCCAGACGATGGTGAAGGTTAAGGTCGCTATCCCTGACCACGCAGCCAGAATAAGGAGCAACTCCAAAGCCCTTTTCAGGTTCAGCCTGCCCAGGCGGAGAGTGGTCCAAAGATAAACGATAGAGAGTATTAGAGATACGCCGGGGATTAAGATCAAAGCAGACAACTTGGTCAAACAGGCCAGGCCGGTCATCGCTCCTGACAAGACCAGGTAGAACAAGCCTGTGCGCCAGGAAAGTCTTTTCTCAGCATCCAGGTGAGGCAGCAAACCCCGCCGCTCCAGATAGACCAGGAAGGCCAGAAGGGCCAGAGTCATGCACACTGTCACCGTAGCATCGGTGTGAAAGACGCGTGAGTTAGCTACAAAGAAAGGCTCCAGGGCCAGCAAAAGACCACTCAGAAAGGCCACCCTGTCATCGAACAGCTCGCGAGCCAGGAGATAGAGGCCCACCACCCCGGCTGAGGATATAAAAACAAAGGGCATCCTCACGGCCAACAGAAGGCAAGGGAAACATTCCAGGCTCTCGCTCAAAAGGGCATAAGGGTTACTGGCCGAAAGCAAAGGTAAGGCCAGCCTGACCATAATCCCAAAGGCTGCGCTCCACAGCACAGGAATTCCGGGATAGCCTGGATTGGGAAGAGCGTGCCAGTTCCCTTGCCAGGCAGCCAGGGTGAAGTCTCTGACCCTCTGAAACCATGCTATCTCGTCAGGGGTCAAGAAAACGTCCAGCGATAAGAGGCGAGGGATCAAAGCCAGGAAAAATAGGAACAGGCCGGCCACGGCCGTTGAACGCCAAAATTTAGCTCGCATACTCTCCTCTTGCTATGGCTTTACCTCTATGTTTGCCAACAGGACTTTATCTCGACCGTTAACCATCAGCCGCCGACCGGAGTCCGCCAGGTACATCCCCACCTCGATCCGGTACTGGCCCGGCGGCGCATTCGGCGCGATGAACAAATCGTACTGATCGCGCACAAACTGCCCGCTCACCCATTCTGTGGTAGGATAGAAGCCATCCACCGGCTGATTGTCTTTCTGTCCCCAAAGATTTCCTTGCTCATCAGCCAGGTGAACAAAGACGGTATAGTCCTGGTCGATCTCCCGCAAAGCCTGCCAGAAAAGGGTCAGGTGCAGGCCATCGCCCGGTCGAAAACCGCTCTCGATATTATAACCTAAAAGATGAATCCTGTCACCCAGGTTGGCCTCCAGCCGATGCTCTATGTCCAGGTCGTCAACGGTCAGTCCTTCCTGCTGCGGAATCTTTACCGGGCCTAAAAGCAGCTCCGGCTCCAACCCTTGCTCGCCGTGGAGGTCATACAGGATGACGGAGACGTGATAGTAACCTGGGGGGGTGCCCGGCATTATCTCGATCTCCCGCCTGTCGCCTACCACCTCTCCCTCCCTCCAGCGATTGGTCGGAAAGCTGCCCCAGGCCGGACGCCCTGCCTGCTGCCCCCAGACGTGGTAAGCGCCGTTTATCAGCTTCAGGTGCACGGTGTAATCCTCGTCCATCGGGCGCAAAGCCTGCCAAAAAAGATCGATTTGAAGGTGGCCGGTGTGCGCCACCATATTTTCAAAGGCATCGTAGCCGAGGAAAAAGATCTCATCGCCGAAGGCTACCCGATCGGCTCCCCGATTGGGGACGAGATTGGGAGGCAGAGAAGTAGGTTTGCGATAAATCCAGGCGTAATCAATGCCCTTCAGACGCACCACGTATTCTGGTTTGAGAGAACGAAAATAGTCCACCGCTTCCTGGTCGGGAATGTGGCGCTGCGCCTGGTTGAGGTACAATACCACGTAATCGAGATCAGCCCAAAAAAAGGTCCGCCGCGTCATGGGGCGGCCCTTGCCGACGAAAGTGTAGTCAAAAATAAATTGTCTGTAGGGGACCGCCACCTCCAAATCTTGCGCGTGCTCTCTGCTGTTCAGATAGCGGGCTACTTCATCCAAACCTTCGCCCCACCCCGTCTGGATCACCTTTGGAGCCAGCCATCCTCCGCCAAATAGCGGGTCATAGCAGGTAAAATAATAGGGATGGTGGGGCAAGCTAAAGCCTGCCTGCAAAATCAGGCACCCTGCCAGAAAACCAGGCTGCCATGAAGGGCTAACCTTAAACCTGGAACTTGTCACCTTAAATAAATTCCACAGGCCCGCCGCGACCACGATGTCCAGCAGTGGAAAAGCGGGCAGAAGATAACGGTCCTGTTTCTTACGGCTCAGGGACACGAACAAGAAAAATAAGGCCACGTAAGCCAGCAGGCAGACCAGGACTGGCCGTTCCTTCCTTTCCTCTTTCAGTAAGATAAGTCCGGCCGGCAGCCCGAAGATCATCAGCGGCGTGGCCCGCAGGAGGAAGACGACGGGATAAAAGGGAAGGCCGGGATCAAGAGACACCTTACCGAACAAAAACTGGAGATGCCCGGCGGCGATCTTCTCAGCATGCCAGGACCACACGCAATCGACAGCCTCCAGAGGCTCAACCCAAAAGGCCGGCCAGATGAGGGTAAAAGTTAAGGTCGCTATCCCTGACCACACAGCCAGAATAAAGAGTAGCTCCCAGGCCCTTTTCAGGTTCAGCCTGCCCAGGCGGAGGGTGGTCCAAAGATAGACGATAGCGGCTATGAAGGATATAGCGGGGATTAAGATCAAAGAAGACAGCTTGGTCGAACAGGCCAGGCCGGTCATCACTCCTGACAGGATCAGGTAGAACAAGCCTGTGCGCCTGGAAAGCCTTTCCCCGGCATCCAGGTGAGGCAGCAACTCCCGCCGCTCCAGATAGACCAGGAAGGCCAGAAGGGCCAGAGTCATGCACACTGCTACTGTAGCATCGCTATGAAAGACGCGTGAGTTAGCTACAAAGAAAGGCTCCAGGGCCAGCAAAAGACCACTCAGAAAGGCCACCCTGTCATCGAACAGCTCGCGAGCCAGGAGATAGAGGCCCACCACCCCGGCTGAGGATATAAAAACAAAGGGCATCCTCACGGCCAACAGAAGGCAAGGGAAACATTCCAGGCTCTCGCTCAAAAGGGCATAAGGGTTACTGGCCGAAAGCAAAGGTAAGGCCAGCCTGACCATAATCCCAAAGGCTGCGCTCCACAGCACAGGAATTCCGGGATAGCCTGGATTGGGAAGAGCGTGCCAGTTCCCTTGCCAGGCAGCCAGGGTGAAGTCTCTGACCCTCTGAAACCATGCTATCTCGTCAGGGGTCAAGAAAACGTCCAGCGATAAGAGGCGAGGGATCAAAGCCAGGAAAAATAGGAACAGGCCGGCCACGGCCGTTGAACGCCAAAATTTAGCTCGCATACTCTCCTCTTGCTATGGCTTTACCTCTATGTTTGCCAACAGGACTTTATCTCGACCGTTAACCATCAGCCGCCGACCGGAGTCCGCCAGGTACATCCCCACCTCGATCCGGTACTGGCCCGGCGGCGCATTCGGCGCGATGAACAAATCGTACTGATCGCGCACAAACTGCCCGCTCACCCATTCTGTGGTAGGATAGAAGCCATCCACCGGCTGATTGTCTTTCTGTCCCCAAAGATTTCCTTGCTCATCAGCCAGGTGAACAAAGACGGTATAGTCCTGGTCGATCTCCCGCAAAGCCTGCCAGAAAAGGGTCAGGTGCAGGCCATCGCCCGGTCGAAAACCGCTCTCGACATTATAACCCAAAAGACGAATCCTGTCACCCAGATCGATCTCCAGCCGATGCTCTACGTCCAAAGCAGAGGTCCGATGTAGAGGAAGGTCGAAGGGGCCAAGCAACAAGTTCCCGTCGGAGGGCAGCGTGCGGCCCGAATAGGGGGCCAGCCACTCGACCGTCACTCCGTAGGAGCCCGGCGGGGTGCCCGGCAGGATGTCGAGCTGGCGCTCGTCGCGGATGACCACTCCCTGCGGCCAATCCCTGGTCATGAATCCGTCCCAGAGGGGATACCCTTCCTGTCCACCCCAGACGTGGTAGACGCCGTTGACCACTTTGAGATATAAGCGATAGTTGGCGTCCAGTTCCCCCATATTCTGCCAGTACAGGGTGAGGGGCAGGGAGAGCGTCCCATTTTCCTCTTCTCGCGGCTCCTCCGCCTCGTAGCCCAGGAGGCGCACCACCTCCCCGAAATCGGCGGCCAGCGGATGCTGGAAGGGCCAGACTTCCATAGGGATCTCTTCAGGGACCTCGTCAGGGACCTCGTGGGGCACCCTGTAAATCCAGGCGTAATCCTGGCCTTTCAGGCGCACGGTATGCTCAGGCTGGCGGGCGCGGAAAAAGGCCACCATCTTGTCGTCGGGCAGGTTGCGCTGCACCTGATTGACGTAGAAGACCACGTAATCGGCCTGGTACCAGGGCCAGACATCACTGGCAGGCTGCCTTCTGGGGCTCAGTTCCCGGCATTCACCCTGGAACATGGTGTCGAAACCCAGCGCCGCATACCAGGCCAGCACCCGACTTTCCCGCGCCTCCTGTCGTTCGTTCAGATAAGCCGCCGCCTGATCCAGACCCTCACCCCAACCGACCAGCAGCAGGCGCGAGGCAGAGCGCATCCCGCCCAGCGCCGGATTGAACCAGGTCAGATAATATGGATGGTGAGGCAGGGCAAACCCGGCCTGCAAAACCAGAATAGAGCCACAGAGTACACCGAGAAATTTAGTTTTAACCTCTGTGAACTCCGTGCCCTCTGTGGCTATAGGGTTAAGCCTGGAACTTGCGATCCGAAATAAATCCCACAGACCCGCCGCGGCCAGAATGTCGAGGGCGGGGAAAACGGGCAAGATGTAGCGGTCGTTCTTCTTGGGGCTGAGGGAAAGGAAAACCACGAAGAGGACGACGTAACTCCACAGCCACAAACTTTGCTTCCACCCTGAGCGGCGCTTATGCGCTACAATTCCAGCCAACAACCCCAACAGAGTCAGGGGGGTAGCCCTGAAGAGAACGACCAGGGGATAGAATCCTGGCCCGGGATCCGTGACCACCCGCCCCAGGAAGAACTGATCCTGCCCGGCCTCGACGAGATGGCTGGCGCGCGCGAAGGTGTTGTACAGGGTCCCCAGAGGATCAACCCACATGGCGGGCCAGACCAGGACAAAGGCCAGGGCCGCCGCCAGCCCCCAGCCCGCCAGGACCAGGGCCAGGCGCAGAAACCCTTTAAACTCGATCCCCTTCAAGCCCCTCGCTTCCAGGAGGCAGGCCACCATCCCCCACAGCCCCACCAGAGGAGCCAGGAACAGAGCGCCGGTTTTGGTGGAGCAGGACAGCCCGGCGGCCACTCCCGAAGCCAGGAGCCATCCGTAGGAGCGGCGCCCGTCCAGGTAGAGCAGGAAAGCCAGGACGGACAGGGTCATAAAGATGGCTGTCAGAGCGTCGGTGTGGAGCACGCGAGAATGGGCTATGTAGAAGGGGTCCAGAGCCAGCAGAAGTCCGCCCAGAAAAGCCGCCCTATGGCCGTAGAGTTTTCGGGCCAGAAGATAGACGAGCACCACGCTCAGGGCGCTGACGAGCACGATGGGCCACCTGACGTAGACCAGAATAGCCATCAGGTTTTGAGGCCGGGCCTGCAACCAGTCCAGAAAGCCCTCCAGCCCGGCGTTGACCGCCGGGGCATCGAGCCCCTGCCCAAAAACGAAGTACCGGGCCAGGAGGGCCAGAGAGGCCAGCCACTTGGCCGGGACCCCGCCGGGCGTCAAACCAGGGGCGGTGGCGTGAATGGTGTTCCCGAAATCGCCCTCCAGGACGGCGCGCAGAAAATCGATGGAGCGGTTCATCCAGCGAGGCTCGTCGGGGACGACGAAAACGCCCAGGTCCAGAAGGCGCGGCCCCAAAGCTATCAGGAAGAGGAGCAGGGCCTGGGGCTCAAGCCCCAGGCTGAAAGCTGAAGTGCGCTTCAGCGCACTGCTTCGTTCTGCGTTCTCTGGCTTCATCCTTCCTCACCCCATTCCAGCTCGATTTCCCGTCCCCCCGGCCTGATCAAGACCCTGACTCCTAGCATCAGGTCCTCCTCCCCGTCCGGCTTCAGGCTCTTATTTGAATCGGGATCGAACAACTGTACCGAGACCCGATAGATGCCTGGCTGAATATCGGGCGGAATCTCCACACCGCGCCGGTCGCGCAGGATAACTCCCGTCTCCCACTGGCTGGTGTGAAAACCGTCGAAAACAGGGTAAGTGTCGCTTTCGCTGCGGACGTGACCGTCGCCGTCGAGCATCTCCAGGTAAACGCGGTAGTCCTCGGCCACAGGGCGCAGGCTTTGCCAGTACAGGGTAAGGTCGAGATAACGTTGTTCTCCCCACACAAACAACTGGCTCTCCACGTCGTAGCCCAGCAGACGAATGGCCCCACCAAAATCGACCGTGGTGGGGCGCTGATAGGGATAAGCCTCCAGCGGCACCTCGGTCGGCACCTCGTAGACCCAGGCGTAATCGAGTCCGGCCAGACGGACGGTGTACTCCGGCTGGCGGGCCAGGAAGAAGTCCACCGTGCCGACGCTGGGGATGAGCCGCTGCACCTGGTTGAGGTAGAACACGACGTAATCAGTTTCGTACCAGGGCACGACCCCGATAGGCTCCTGGCTATCCACCGACAGCTTGTAAGATTGCCCCCGGAAAAGGGGAGCGAAAATCGTTTTGGCGTACCAGGTGGCTACCTTCAACTGGCTGGCGTCCTCTTTCTGGTTCAGGTAGGCCGCCGCCGCCTCGTAGCCCTCTCCCCAGCCGACCAGCAACACCTTCGCCGCTCCCTGGATGCCTCCCAGCAGAGGATTGTAGTAAGTCAGATAATAGGGATAATGGGGCAGAGCAAAAGCAATAGAGCCACAGAGTACACAGAGGACACAGAGAGCACGGAGAGATTTGGCTTTAACCTCTGTGAACTCTGTGCCCTCTGTGGCTATAAACTTAACCCTGGAACACGCAACTCGAAACAGGTTAGACAGACCGGCAGCAGCCAGGATATCCAGCATGGGAAAGACAGGCAAACTATAACGGTCGAATTTCTTCGCCCCTGTGGTCATAAACATAAGGTATAAAACGACAAAGCCCCACAAAGAGGCCAGGTAACCCCCTGGCAAAGTTGGCCCTGTTCCCGATTCGTTTTTGTCCCTGATAAGAAGACGCACAGGGAGAAAAAAGGCCGCCAGCCCCAGCAGGGTCAGGGGCGTCAGACGGAAGAGCACGGCCACAGGGTAGAAGAGGGGCCCTGGATCGGGCTGAACCCGGCCCATGAAAAAGTTGGACCGCTCGTGGGGTGCGGCGGCGTAGCCGGTGGCCTTGTCCCATACTCCCAGCACGGTGTTCCAGGGCGCCACCCACATGGAGGGCCACAGCACGAAACAGACCACCAGCCCTACCAGCCCCCAGATGGCCCAGTTTCTCGACAGGCGGAATAGCGCCTGGTAGTAACGACTTAAGTCGTTACTACATGATTGTAAGCGCCCTTTTCGCTCCCACCAGGCAAACAGACTCATGAGGCCCGTGAAGGGCACCAGGAACAGCGATGGAGACTTGGATAGAAAAGCCAGTCCTGCCGCCAGGCCCGAGGCCGCCAGGAACACGTACCGCTCCTCCCGCAGATAAACCATGAAAGCCAGCACGGAGAGCAACATGAAAGAGGCGCTGAGGGCATCGTGGTGTATGACCCGCGAGAGGGCCAGATAGAAGGGATCCAGGGCCAGAAGGACGGCGGCCAGCAAAGCCACCTGTCTTCCGAAAAGCCGCCTGAGCAGAAAGTAAGCCGCCACCACGCAGAACGAGACCAGAAGCACGGTGGGCAGCCTGACCGCTATCGCCAGCTTAGCCATACGCTCAGGATGCCTTTGTAGAAAGGTCTCGAAGGTTACGGTATCGAGCCAGAGCTCTCCGGCCTTCGCTTGAAGGTGAGGCCAATAGCTGGCGAGGATGCCCAATAGCCCCGTCCAGCGGGTGATGACCCCAGGATGGCCCACCTGAAAGGTCTCGGCCCAGGCCCCGCTCATGATGGCCGCCAGGAACCCTGCCGAACGCTCGATCCACAATAGCTCGTCGGCGGTCAGAAAGACGTTCAAGCCAAAGGCCCTGGGCAAAAGGGCCAGAAAAAATAAAAGTGAAGCGTCTAACCAGCTTCCACTCCGCATGGTTGCTTATCTTCTCTAAGTATTTAGAAGAGCCTGGATGAGCTCTCCCTGTCGCACCGTATCTCCCAGGTGGCCGGCCAGGTTTCGTGATAGTTCATCGACTTCTCTTTGCCACGCTATGATGGCTTCAAGTTCGGCGACAAATCCCGCAGCGGTTGACAGCTCAGAAGGGATAGGTTGATTATCCCGAACTTTTCTCACGAAAAGAGAATAACCGCGGATGAAAGCCCCCACCACGCGGCCCGTAGCCGGGTCTCGCCGGATGTAAATTCCGGCATCAATGGGGATAGATTCAGCGGGGACCGGCGCATCTACATCAATCAACAGATCAAGCTCATCGGCTTCTGGATTGTAGCCTAAAGACCGTATCTTCATCGGCCTACTCCTCTCTCATACCAGCAGCTTTGATAAAACATTATCCACTCCCCTGTTGTTTGGCGAACATATTTGACACTAACCTTCAGGTGATAACCCTCCCACCTTCCAACTCCCGATACTGTCAGCAGGCGAAAGTGTCGCCTCGGTTCATCTGGGCTTCTGTGTTTATCCGGCTCTACTGTTTCGGGATCGATCATGGCTTGAATGGTTAAGTCCAGAGCGTCTTCGATCTCTGGTCGCTTAGCTACATGGCTTTCCCACTGCTCTCCGGCTATTCGGCATTCGATCCCCTCTTTATCTCGTCCTTGCCAAATCCATTCCCGTTCGGATGTTTCCATAGAGTATCACAAACGAGCAAGATCAGCATCAATATCTGCAAGAGCTTGCTCCTCAGAGATGACCTGGTTCAGTAAATGTAATGGGGCATACGGACGTTTTCCGGCTAACATTTGCTGATATAGTTCAAGATTACATCGGTGGATTCCTGGCAATTCTTGTTCATGCGGGTCGAGTTTCTCCTTCGCTTCTAGGGACCGAACTACTTCCTGTTCGCGACTTATCTGTGGTTGCAGGGTTACCTGCAACTCATCCATCGTTAACGCCGATTGCCGCATTGCCAATTGTTTTTCCAACATATTGAGGTTACGCCGGTGAACACCTCGCAACTTCAAGATACGTAGGTTCTTTTCTGTATCTGAAATCCTAGCTATCAGAGCTTGCAAGGCTTCCTTGGAGGGCGCAGGCTGGGTGCTCAACACGTTGCATTCCTATTCCAAGTGGGGAAGTTGTTGCTTTGCCTGATCTAGGAGGCGAACTGCTCCTGTTTTAGCTTCCGCAGGAATATAGTCCATCTCACTTGATAAGTCCTCGAGTGTTCGGCGGAGGTGCGACAACGCTGCTTCAGCTCCGCGACGCAAGGTCTCAATATCTTCTGTCCGAGCTACTGCTGGTTCGCTACTCCGCCGACGAAAAAGATCAAAAATCCGCCTTAACATAGCTTAGCTCCTTTCATCGCACACGGTGATCGACCTCAGAATTTCCGGTGTCAGCCCTCTCTCTTGCGCTTTTCGGCTGATCTCGCTCATAATTTGTTTTAATGAGTTGCCCGTCTTAGTCGCCTCGACGAGCCGGATGCTGAGCAGCGCCTCCAATTTCCGTCGCTCTTCCTCCGAAGCAGACTTGAAAACGCGCGCTGCTTCGGTGTCAACGCGAATAGTGATTTGCTCGGTTTCCATATTCGCTTACTCCTATGTATATTCTCCAAATGGTTGCTACCCTTCAAGCTCATCCGGCTCAATCCCAAGTCGCCGTAGGAATCCTCTAACCGTTCCCCGTTTCAGGTCTTTGCTTCTCCAATCGGGAACGCTGGCTACTTTGCCCGTGCGCGGATTGAACCAATAGCGATGGGAGCCACCGTGTTTGCGCCTTATCTCCTCACAACCAAAGCGGCGTAACTTGCGGGCCAGTTCTCGATACCTCACCGAAGCACAACCTCGACGCCAAAGGGTTCGGTCGGGTCAAGGTCACGCCATTCTTCTGGCAGAGGCAACCCCTTCTCGTACATGACCTCTATCAGGCCACAGGCTGCCTCCTGAGCATGTATCAAAGCTTCTACCAGGGTATCTCCCTCGGTGATAAGCCCTTCCAGAAGGGGGCTGGTGACGATATAGCCCCCTTCCTCGGCTGGTTCCAAGGTAACGGGCAGCTTGAACACGGCGTCAGTGGGCAGTTCGGGCCCGAACAGTTCACCGAACTTCTCGGCGATGAGCACACGGACCACCGCCGAAGGTTGAAGGTCGTAGTACATAGCCAACTGCTCCAGACGGTCGGCGCTTGGTGGACTCAGGGATATGGTTTTTCTCTCAGCCATCTTTGTTCTGCCCTCCAATCCAAGTATACAACGAGTGAGGGAGAAGGTCAAATTATTTGCTTTCTTGACCGGGGGTAGTATATCTTTACCTGTTGGTTTCAACCCGTTGGTTGTCTCAAATGGCACAGCCTGCCCGCTGCCCTCTGAGTCACTTGTGGGTAAAATCATGTTAAGAGACTGGTGACATTTCTTGATTTCTATGGTATACTATTTTCAGGCGGCTGTTCGACACAATGTCGTTAACTTGAGGGCCAATCGGTTCTGGAATCGCCCGACAAGGCAGCGGGGCTTTTACCTGTAAGTTTGGAAGGTTTTTGGAAGGTCGGAAGGGCATTTTGTAAGGTCGTTGGAAGGCAGATATGGTATAATGTATGGCAGGTAACAGGTTGGTCCGGTATGTAGCAGACACACAGGGTAGGGTGGACAACCCTCTCTGCTTACTATAGTTCGGGTGAACGGGATGGCTGTTCGACCAGGTCCGCTGGAAACTCAGGTGGGAGGGAAGGTAAGATGGAACCTGCGGAAATAGAGAAAAGATTCCGTCGATTGAGAAAGGATTTGGTGGAAGGGGCGATAAACGACGGGGAGTTCAAAGCCGAGGTAGAGAGGCTGCGTTTTGTGGACGATCAGGGGCGAGAGTGGATGATCGGCGCTTACTCGGGCAAATGGTATTATCTGGCTGAAGACGGCGAGTGGGTGCAGGACGAGCCTGCGGAGTTAGCCGGGGACGGGGCCACCTGTAAGACGTGTGGTCGGCCTGTGAAGGCCGGGGTAGATTTTTGTGACGAATGTCTGGCTCAGAAAGCGACTATCCCCGCGTTCAGTTCAGTGCCCGTGGAGACTGTCGGAGCCCAGCCGGAGCGGTCCAGGGTGCCGTGGGCTCTTCTGGTCATCGTGGGCTTGTTCGCGATCGGCGCTGTGATCTTCCGGTTCGTCAGTTTCGGCCGACCGGTAGGGGAGAGGCCGACCGTCCAGGCCGTAGCCACTGCCCCGGAGACGGCCGAGTCCCCGGCGCCCACTGCCGCGGAAGCAACGACGGCGCCGACCGTCGCAGAGGCCACCCCCGAGTTGGGCGTCACTTCGGAGTCCCCCACTGTCGAGGAAGCAGCCACGGCGCCGACCATCGCGGAAGCCACCCCCGAGTTGGCCGTCACCGCGGAGTCCCCCACTGTTGAGGAAGCAGCCACGGCGCCGACCGTCGCGGAAGCCACCCCCGAGTTGGCCGTCACTTCGGAGTCCCCCACTGTCGAGGAAGCAGCCACGGCGCCGACTGTCGCAGAGGCCACCCCCAAGTTGGCCGTCACTTCAACCCCGCTTGTCTCCCAGGTATCAACCCCGACGGCCACGGCCAGGCTCTCACCTACAGTCACCTCATCTCCCTCTCCTGCTCCTCCTACCCTTGAGCCAACAGATACGGCTACCTCGGAATCCAGTCCGTCCCCTACCATCGTCGAGACGGCAGCCGTCTCCGCTACCGAGGAATTGATCCCGTCTCCTGAATCGCTTCTGACGGGAGTAATCGCCTTTTCTGTATTCGACCCCGAAAGGGCCACCTACGATATCTACACCATCAATGCTGACGGCAGTGGGCGTCAGAAAGTGGTCAGCGACGCCAGCCAGCCGGCCTTCAGCCCGAATGGCACCGAACTGGCCTTCCGTTCCTGGGATCCTACCGAGCGGGGGCGCGGCTTGTTCGTGCACGATTTTACGGGCCAGCGCATTGACTGGAAATTCACTTCCCATGGCCCGGCTTCCCGTCCTAATTGGGCTTCTAACGGTCAGTTTTTCCTGTTCCACTCCCGCCAGGAGTCTGATCGTAAGTCGCGGATCTACTACACCGTGGGCACCGAAGTGCATACTCTCCGTCGTCCCGACGTGAATAAAGACGTTTTCGGTGAGATGCCCGCCTTGCTCACCGACGCTCGTTTTGTCTATAGTGCCTGTGAATTTGGTAAATGTGGTATCATAATGAGGGATATCAGCGGTGCTTATCCTCAGCATCTCACCGAAGATCCAAGCGACACTGCCCCTGCTCCCTCACCCGATGGGAAGAAGATCGCGTTCATGTCCCAGCGCAATGGCAACTGGGAGATATATGTTACGAACGCCGACGGTAGCGATATCGCGCGCCTCACGGAGAATCCGGCCAACGATGGTCTGCCTGTCTGGTCGCCGGATGGTCGCTATATCGCTTTCGCCTCCGACCGTGGGGATGAGTGGGCGGTGTGGATCATGAGGCCGGATGGCAGTGAGCAGCGTCAGCTCTTCGCCCTCGGCGGTTCCCTCGATGGACGGGTTCACGACGGCGCCGAGCACGACACTCTGGGTTGGATCGAGGAGCGGATCTCCTGGAAACCTTAGCCTCTCGGCCTGGCGGCGAACGGTCAACGGATTAACAAAACGGATTTAACGGATGGGATGCGGTATCATCCGTTAAATCCGTTCCAGAATTCGCTGACCGCTGGTTCAGGCCGTCTCTTCCAGCTTCCACTGGATGGGGTGCTCCGATTCAGTGAGGAGCAGGGGGCCGGTTTTTTGCAGGATGGTATCGGCGCTGATCACGCATTTTTTGACATCGCGGCGCGACGGTATCTCGTACATCACTTCTAAAAGGGTCTCCTCGACGATGGTTCTAAGTCCGCGCGCCCCGGTTTTGTGTTTCATGGCCTCCTCGGCCGCGGCGGCCAGGGCATCCTCGGTGAAGACCAACTCCACGTTATCCAGGGCAAACAGCCGTTGGAATTGCTTGACCAGGGCATTTTTGGGCTCGGTCAGGATTCTGATCAGCAGTTCTTTATCCAGAGGCTCAACGCTGACCGTGACCGGCATGCGGCCCACAAGCTCGGGAATGAGGCCGTATCGGAGCAGGTCGTCGGGGGCGACCTGACGAAGAAGCTCAGCGGCGGTCAAATCTTTCTTTTTTTGGCCTTCTTTCCCCCTGGGAAAACCGACCTGTCCCTTGGCCCCGATACGCTCGGCCACAATGTTCTCCAGGTTATCGAAGGCCCCCCCACAAACGAAGAGAATGTTGGTGGTGTCGATCTGAATGAAATCCTGGTGGGGGTGTTTGCGTCCTCCCTGGGGAGGAACGTTGGCTACTGTACCTTCCAGAATCTTGAGCAAGGCTTGTTGCACCCCTTCACCTGAAACGTCGCGAGTGATGGAGGGGTTATCGCCGCTCTTACGCGCCGTTTTGTCGATCTCGTCGATGTAGATGATGCCTTTCTGCGCCCTGGCCACGTCTTGGTCGGCAGCCTGGATCAGACGGAGGAGAATGTTTTCCACGTCTTCGCCCACGTAACCGGCCTCGGTCAGAGCGGTAGCATCGGCGATGGAGAAAGGCACGTCCAGAATCTTGGCCAGGGTTTGGGCCAGGAGAGTCTTGCCACAGCCCGTAGGCCCGATGAGCAGGATGTTGCTTTTCTGGAGCTCCACATCGTCGATTTTGGCCCCGGCCCGGATGCGCTTGTAATGGTTATAAACGGCCACCGATAGCACCTTCTTGGCCCGGTCCTGTCCGATGACGTACTGGTTCAGTCGTTCATAAAGCTCCTTGGGAGACAGGATCCTGGTCGGAATGAACTCGTTTGACTGGGCGGGCAGCTCTTCTTCATCCAGAATCTCTTTACATAACTCGACACATTCATCGCAGATGAATACTGCTTTAGGGCCAGCGATCAGACGGTTGACCTGATCCTGGCTACGATTACAAAAGGAGCAGTGTTGCCTGCCCTTGATCCGGCTAGCCATCTTTGTTTTCTCCTTCTTTTTGCTCGCTGGCCTCCTCGGATTTAGCGGTCAATACTTCATCGACAATGCCGTATTCCACCGCTCCGTGAGCATCCATGAAGTAATCGCGGTCAAAATCGGCAGTAATTTTCTCCAACGACTGGCCGGTATGTTTAGCCAACAGCCCGCGCAGCAAATTCTGCATGCGCATCAGCTCCTTGATCTGTCTCTCCACGTCGGGGGCCGGGCCGCGCGCTCCCCCACCGGCCGGATGCATGTGGATGGTGGCGTTGGGCAGGGCGTAGCGTTTGCCCTTGGTGCCCGCCGCCAGCAGGACGGTGCCCATGCTGGCCGTCCAACCCATCGCGATGGTGGACACCGGGGCACTCACCAACTGCATGGTATCGTAGATGGCCAGGCCGGGATAAATTTCACCGCCTGGCGAGTTTATATAAAGAGATATCTCTTTATCCGGGTCCTCCCGATCCAGGAAAAGGAGTTGAGCCACGATCAGGTTGGCTACCTGGTCGTTGATGGGAGTGCCCAGAACGACCACCCGCTCCTTGAGAAGCAAAGAGTAGATGTCGTAGGCTCGTTCGCCCCGTCCTGTGGTTTCGATGACCATTGGGATCAAGTTGTTCATAACTTACTTATCCTCCCTGAACAAAGCAGACTTTTGCTGCTTTGTTATTTCTAAGAGTATCCTGAATGTTTTATGTCCATTATTGGCTTTGTTTGACTGACTAAGCTCTCTTCTTGTGTCCTCCTCAGTTGCATCTGGTGCTGACGATCCATCAACTGTTGTCCCGGCGTTGGGCCCTCTTCGGTCGGCACCTCACCCCTGGCGATGGCTACCAGGCGCTCGATGGTTTTACGGACGAGCAGCTCTACCCTGAGCGAACGCCGTGAAGCTGGCGAAGAGAGAATTTTTTTCATGGTCTCCGCCTGCTCTCCGTAAGGTTGGCTAAGGCGCTCAATTTCCATTTCGATTTCATCGGGGCTGACTTGCAGCTCTTCAGTCTGGGCCACTTCGTTCAGAACCAGAAACTGGGTCAGGCGTTCCCTGGCTTGAGGTTGGAGGTCAGCACGGAACTCCTCTTTGCTCATCTGAAGCATTTGTAAATAATTATCCAGGGTCAGCCCCTGCTGCTGGCGCAGGAAACGGTCCCGCTCGGCCATCATATCGTCGAGCTCTCGCTCCAAAAGCACTGGCGGGAACTCCACCCGCGACCCTTTTACCGCTTCTTCCAGGGCCCTGGTGGTGAAGTGTTCTTCCGCCTCCCGCTCGGCCATGAGTTGCAGTTCCGCCCTCACGCTGGCCCTCAGCTCGTCGAGAGTCTCGTAATCGCCGACGGTCATAGCCAGATTGTCGTCGAGCGCGGGCAGCACTTCCTCTTTAATGTCATGGAGGTGAACTGCGAAGTGAACTTCCTTGCCCGCCAGGTCCGGGATATCTGCATCCTCCGGGTAGGCAATATCAAATTCTCGGTCATCGCCGATGACCATGCCCACCACCTGTTCGCTGAACCCCGGCAGCGGGTAAAAGGCATCGGTTTTCAGGGTCAGGGTGCGCTCCTCATCGTTGAAAACCACCTCTCCTTCCACCGTGGCCCTGGTGTCCATCACCACGATATCGCCCAATTGGGCAGGGCGCTGGACGGGGCGCTGCTCGGCGTGGTTTTTCTGAAGATCTTTCAACACGTTTTCAACTGTCTCGTCGTCCACGTTCGCCTCTTCGGGTTCCAGTCTTATCTGGCGGTAGTTACCCACCTCGACGACGGGAGCGACGGGCACGATCATTTTCAGGGTCAGGGGGTCGTATTCGATGCTCTCCAGACTGGCCTGAGCGATAGGCTCGATGCCGCTTTCTTCCAAAGCTTCCTTGAAAACTTCCTCGCCTAACTCATCAAGGGCCTCTCCGATCAGGGTTTCCTTGCCAAGTCTGCGCAGGATAAGATTGTACGGTGCTTTTCCCTTGCGAAAGCCAGGAAACCGCATACTTTGGGATAAGCGGCGGGCCACCCTGCGCATGTGTTGCTCCACGCGCTTCTCATCTATCTCTATGTTGAGGACTACCTGGCAGTCCTCAAGTCTCTCGGTGCTAAGTTTCAAGTTTTTGAATCTCCTCTCTGATGACATTATAGCATAAAAAACAAAGATGGGCTAGTCTAAGCCTCGGTCCAAACGACCATCTTCGGCCGGGGCATAGGCTGGCCCTCCCACACGATGACAGGCTACTTCCCAGGCATCCCCTCCCCTGCGGCCGGGCGAGCGTAGAGTCCCTTGCCGCAAGCCGGAGACCTCGCTCCCAGGGGAGGCCCTGGCCGCGTTCTTCCCCGCGCAGGGCTATACCGTCCTCCCCCGGCACCCGGTCAGGATCCCCAGCAGCAGAAGAAAAGCGATCATCTTTCCGTAGGTCTTCGCCCCCGTCCAGCGCACCCCGTTATCCTCATCTCTCAAGGTAGCTATCAGGCCAGGGGCTAAGATTAAGATTCATCGCTTGCTGCGCGACCTTTGCTCAAATCGCGGCGCATCCTCCAATTCAGGGCGGTCAGTTCCTTGACCCGTTGCTCCAATTCGCGCCGTATGTCTTCCCGCTCCTTCTCCAGACGGCTCTCGTTCAGGGCCCTGTCCACCGCAGCCAGCACCTCGTCCACCTCAAAGGGTCTGGTGATGTAATCTCGCGCTCCCAGCCGCAGGGCACGAACGACCACATCTTCCGAACCGTAGCCCGTTATCAGGATGGCAGGAATGTTACAGCGTTTTTCTCTCAGAGCTTCCAGCACCTCCAGGCCGGTCATGCCGGGCATTTTCAGGTCCAGGAGTATCAGGTCCGGTTTTTCAGACAGGGCCACATGCAAGCCTTCGTGGCCGTCGTAGGCAACCAGGGGAGTGTAGCCTTTGGGTTGCAGTATGTACTCGGCCAAAAGCTCAATGTTCTCGATCTTGTCGTCGATGATGAGTATCTTCTCTCCCGCCACTGTCTTAACCTCTTCTTCCAATGAAGATCTGCGTCGGAAGGAAGTTCAAAGGACGCACAGGAAATGTACGTCTACCTGTAGAGTGTATCGGATAATCGAAGATTTGTCAAGTTACCCCGAATCTGGCACATTTCAGATGCCACCAGGAAAGGCCCTGACTCCCACCGAAGGGCCGTAATTTGACGCCAGCCTCGTTTTGAGGTAAAATAAGGACGTGTGACTGAGATTAAGTGCCCTCATCTGGTGGGGTAGCTAACCTGGTAGTGTAGAAGAGGTCAAGATTGGGTGGTGTGCAAAGCCGTTTGGTGTGAATCACACAGGCGGCTTTTACGTTAGTAGCGAAAAGGAGAAGAGGCAAAAATGGGCTTTCTCGATAAAGTGAAATCTTTGTTCGCCACAGGGGAGGGAGAAGACGAGGCGCTCTGGATTTATGTCCGCTGCGGACGGTGCAACGAGCCTGTCAGGACCCGCATCGACCTGCGCCATGACCTGAGCCCCAATTACGAGGAGGGCGGCTATTTCCTGCGCAAGACGCTGATGGGCAGCCGCAGACGGTGTTTTCAGCCTATCGAGGTAGAAATGACCTTTGACTCCAGCCGCAACCTCCTGGCTAAAGAGATCACGGGCGGGCAGTTTATTACCAGGGAGGAATATGAGGAGGAGTATAAGGAGGACGGTTGACTATAACTATAGTAAAGCTGCTGGCGGCCATTACCTTTTGGGGCCTATCCTTCGTGGCCACCAAAATCGCTCTGGCCGAGGCTTCACCTCCCACCGTCGTCTTTCTCCGCTTCACCCTGGGCGCGCTGCTGCTAAGCTCCATGATGTTCTGGCGAGAACGGGGCTCCCTCACCGTGCGCGGCCGAGACGTGCTTTACCTCTGTCTGCTGGGCGCGATCGGCGTTTTCATCCATCACCTCATTCAGACCACCGGCCTGGTTTACACCCAGGCTTCCAGCACCGGCTGGCTTGTGGCCCTCAGTCCCGCCTTCGCCGCCCTGCTGGCCCGTTTGTTTTTGAAAGAACGGTTTGGCCCCACCCGATTGGTGGGCATGATCGTGGCCTTTGGCGGGGCTTTGCTGGTCATCAGCCGGGGGCGGCTTAATGCCTCGTTCCTCAACCTGCCCAGCACCCTGGGCGACGCCCTTGTGCTGGCCAGCGCCTTCAACTGGGCCGTCTATTCCGTGCTGGGCAAGAAACCTCTGCGCCAGTATCCGGCTCTGGTGGTGACTGGCTACGCCGTCGTCATCGGCTGGCTGATGCTGGGGCTTCTTTTTGTCTGCACCCGGCACTGGGGGGAGATCGGCCACCTCTCCTTCAGTGGGTGGGCGGCCATCGCTTTCCTGGGCCTTTTTTGTTCGGGGCTG
Source organism: uncultured Anaerolineales bacterium (assembly GCA_964646625.1). Lineage (GTDB taxonomy): Bacteria > Chloroflexota > Anaerolineae > CAZYHC01 > CAZYHC01 > DAOULT01. The sequence goes on along the minus strand of CAZYHC010000006.1, from coordinate 1,194 downwards.
GCCTATCTCTTTTGGTACGATGGCCTGCGAGAAATGGATGCCTCGCAGGTGACCGTCTTTTTGTACGTGCAACCATTGGTCACCCTCGTGGCGTCCCACTTCATCCTGGGGGAGCAAATTCCCCTCAGCGCCCTGCTGGGCGGCTTTATCATTATAGCCGGCGTGTACCTGGTGAATAAACAGGTCACCGGGAGAGGACGGCCAACCCCTTTCCCACCTCGGACTCAAGACCCTTGCGCCGCAGAAAATCCTCCATCCCGAAGAGAAAGGCCATAACGTAATCCCGTGAGGCGGCCCGCCCCATGTTGCCCACGCGGAAAATCTTCCCGGCCAGATCGCCTAACCCGCCGGCGATCATGACCCCGTGTTCCTCCCTCAGAAAGGTGATCATGTCCGTAACCGGGAATTCGGGGCGGGCTTTGACCGCGGTGGTCAGAGGAGAGGCATGGGCATCATCCACAAACATCTCGAAGCCCAGAGCTTGCAGACCGTCCCGAATCCAACGAGAAGCCTGGGCGTAGCGCGCAAAATGGTTCTCCAGGCCCTCCTCCAGGATGCGATGCAGGCTGGCCTGGAGGGTAATGATGTTGCTGGTAGCCATCGTGACCGGGTAAGGGTGCCAGGAGCCCCAGTTAATCACGTACCACTTCCAGGTTTGCAGGTCCAGATACCAGCCGTGGTGGCGGTTTGGCTTGGACTCGATGATGTCCCAGGCTCGCTGGCTGATGGAAATGGCGGCCACGGCGGGCGGCGTTTCCAGACATTTGTTGCCCACCGTGACGCACAGGTCGATGCCCCACTCGTCCACAGGCAAAGACATGCCCCCCATCGAGGAGACCGCATCGACGATGATGGGCAGGTCACATTCGTTGGCGGCGGCGGCGATCTCCTGCAAGGGATTTATCACCCCGGTGGAAGTTTCGTGCTGCACGACGGCCACCGCCTGGATGTCCTGGTCCCGGGCCAGGCGCTCCCGCACGGCCTCGGCCGAGGCCGGCTGCCCCAGAGGAAATTCCAGCACGACGGGCTCCAGGCCGTAACCCCGGGCAATCTGGGCCAGACGCTCGCCGAAAAAGCCGTTGCTGGGCACCAGCACTTTCTCGCCCGTAGCCAGGAGGCTGCCCAGGGCCGCATCCAGAGCCCCGGTGCCGGGCACGGTCATTATATAAAGGTCGTTTTCCGTCTGGAAGACTT
>CAZYHC010000005.1:0-166876 GCA_964646625.1 uncultured Anaerolineales bacterium | reverse complement strand
TCGAGCCCCCATCGATAGCGGCGGTGGGACTGTAGACATATTGTCGGTCGGCCAAGGTCCTCGCTGAGGGGTGAGGCCAAGCTGTGCTATCCAAGGGGAACAGTTGGGGGCTGGTGGTCGGAATCTGCTGGCTGAAGTAGCCTTCCAGCCACTCCCGATCCTGTTGCCCCTCCTCGATAGCAGCGTAGACGCTCGGCCACTGGCGGCGAAACACTGGCGAAAGGCTTAATTCGGGAAAGGAGCGCATGGACGAACTGAGAAGAAGGGCATCCAGGAGCTCAAACTGAGCATCTCTGGCTCGGGTAAGCCCTTGGTCATAGACGACTTGACGAAACTCGATTAAATTGTTAAACTGCTTCATGGTAGAAACCTCTTGGTTGTTGATACCATAGTTTCTACCATCGGGCGGTTTTGCGCAAGTCGCGAACCGCCCTGCCTATTTATCTAAACTCGAGAATAAACTAACATTTGATTTTTCGGCTCAGGCCTGGTATAATTACTGCAATAGGGGCTAACCACCCTCGGGGCCAGGTCGTCAGGCAGCATAAAACCTCGGACTCTCCGAGGGGGTTCAATGGGGGGAAAAAAGGGGAAAAAAGGAGGTGATGCCTGGGGTGATATTTTAGCGTTTATGGGCTTCCATGGACAGACATTCAGGTCGTTGTTTTTTTAAAGATAAAACTGACCACTAAGGAGGAAAAACAATGAAAAAGCTGTTGATCACCATTCTGGTGATGGCTATCCTGGTGCCGGTAACGACGGCCCAGGAGGCCGAAAAGCCGTATGCGGGCGAGACCGTCACCATATTTGGTGCCGCACAAGAGGAGCAAGTGAAGAAGTTCGAACAGAGCATGGTCCCCTTCGAAGAGCGCACTGGCATCGAAGTGGTGTACGAAGGGTCCGCTGACTTTGAGACCATCGCTCTCGTGCGAGCCGAAGCAGGTGACCCGTTCGATATCTACAACTTCCCCCAGCCAGGCCTGATGGCTGACTTTGCCCGGAGCGGTTTCCTGGTTGATCTGGGCCAGTTCTTGGACGAAGACTACATGAAACAACAGTATACTCAGTCCTGGATTGACCTGGGCACCGTGGATGGGACGTTGGTCGGTGTGTGGCACAATGCGGATGTCAAGAGCCTGGTCTGGTACCCGGTGCCCGAGTTCGAGGAAGCGGGCTACATGGTCCCTGAGACCTGGGATGAGCTCCTGGCCCTCATGGACCAGATGGTGGCTGATGGCAACACCCCCTGGTGCATCGGCATCGAGAGCGGCGGCGCGACCGGCTGGCCGGGCACCGACTGGATCGAAGACATCATGCTGCGCACCACCAGCCCCGAAAACTACGACAAGTGGACGACTGGCGAGCTGAAATTCGATTCCCCGGAGGTCAGGAACGCCTTCGACGTCCTGGGGAACATCTGGTTCAACCCGGACTACGTCTACGGTGGCACCACCTCTATCCTGCAAACCTTCTTCGGTGACGGACCGACCCCCCTGTTCGACGCTCCGCCCAGTTGCTATATGCACCGTCAGGCCAGCTTCATCGTTAACTTCTTCCCGGAGGGCACGAAAGTTGGGCCAGACGGAGACGTCAACTACTTCTACCTGCCGCCCATCGACGCGGCCTACGGCAAGCCGGTGCTCGGCTCTGGTTCCATCATGAGCATGGGGAGAGATACCCCCGCCATCCGCGAGGTCATGAAATATCTGACTACCGGCGAGTCGTCCAAGGCCGAGGTTGAGGCTGGGATCCTGGTCGCCCCACACCTGGACGCCAGCCTGGACTGGTACCCGGACACCACCACCCGGGGTTTTGCCGAGATCCTGATGGCTGCGGATACCTTCCGCTTCGACGGGTCCGATCTGATGCCAGGCGCTGTGGGGGCGGGCAGTTTCTGGACCGGCATCGTTGACTGGGTGGGTGGCGAAGACCTGGATACCGTGCTGGCAGATATCGATGCCAGTTGGCCAGAAGAATAAGAAGCGAATCGTCACCACTCTAGGAGGTTCACCCGGTAAGTAGTAAAGGAAGCAGGGCAAACCACCAAATGTTGACTTGCCCTGCTTCCTCTCTCTTTTAGTTGCAGGAGGATAAGCACATGGAGCAGAAAAAGCAGAGCAATGGGCTCGTGGACCTGCTTATGACCGGACCACTGCGTGTGGCGGTGTCTTTTCTCGTGCCGGTGCTCGCTTTCCTGGCACTGCGCTGGAGCTTCATTTTCATGCGCGACAGCGAGGCCCCCAAGTTGCTGATTGGGCTGGTTGCCATCATCGTCGGTGTGGGCGGCGTCTGGGTTATATTCATCCTCACCGATAATCTGGTATCGCTTTTGCCAAAACGTATCGGGGAGCGGGTGCGGCCCTTTGTTTTTGTCGGGCCGGCGTTGGTGATTCTGTTTGCCTACCTGGTTTATCCCACCATTCACACCCTCCTTCTCAGCTTCCAGGGTGCCAAGTCAGAGAACTTTGTCGGCCTGAAGAACTATGCCTTTGCCTTGACCGACCCTAAAATGTTGGTCGTGTTAAGAAACAATGCGCTATGGCTGGTATTCGTGACGAGCCTGTCCGTAGGGATAGGGTTGGTCATCGCCGTGATGGTTGATCGCCTCGGCAGATGGGAGCCGGTGGCAAAATCAATCATCTTCCTGCCGATGGCTATCTCTGCCGTGGGGGCAAGCGTGATCTGGAAGTTCATTTACTACTACCAGCCCCCTGGCCGGGCCCAAACCGGCCTGCTAAACGCCATAGTGGTCACCCTGGGCAGCGACCCGGTGGGCTGGCTGCTGGAACGCCCGTGGAACAACTTCTTCCTGATGGTCGTTTACGTCTGGCTGCTGACCGGTTTCTGCATGGTGGTCCTCTCTGCGGCGGTCAAAGGTGTGCCTAGCGAACTGCTCGAAGCAGCGCGCATTGACGGCGCAAACGAGGTAAGGATATTCTTCTCAGTCATCATTCCCTACATCCGAGGCACCCTGATCACCATAACGACCACCGTGTTGATCATGGTGCTCAAAGTCTTTGACATTGTCTTTGTGATGACCAGCGGACAGCATAATACCGAAGTGATCGCCAACCGGATGTATGCAGAGATGTTCAAATTCCGTGATTTTGGACGCGGCAGCGCCCTGGCCATCATCCTGCTCGTAGCGGTTATTCCGGTCATGGTCTACAACATTCGCGGCTTGCGCGAAGCCAGGAGGTGACCCCATGAGTGTGTCTACACAAACAAGGCGAAGCCCCAGGGGAAACAAACTGCGGGAGATCTTGTCAGCGGCATCCATGCGGACCGTCCTTTTGATTATCTGCTTCATCTGGACGCTGCCCACAGTGGGGTTGCTCATCAGTTCTTTCCGGCCGCCAGCCGATCTCCAAAGATCCGGTTGGTGGACGGTGTTTGTGCACCCTTTTGAAACCGCCCAGTGGACGGTGCAGAACTACATAGATGTCATCACTGCGGACAGGATGGGCGATGCCTTCCTGAACAGCCTGCTGGTCACCATTCCCTCTGTCGTGATTCCGATCACCATCGCCGCCTTTGCAGCCTACGCCTTCGCCTGGTTGGAGTTTCCGGGACGAACCTTATTCTTTGTGATCGTTGTGGGGTTGATGGTTGTGCCCTTACAAATGGCCTTGATCCCCATGCTGCGCCTGTATACGCGCTTTGACCTGAATGGCACCTTCCTCGGGGTGTGGCTGGCGCACACCGGTTTTGGCCTGCCCCTGGCGGTTTACCTGCTATACGGCTACATCTCTACACTACCGGGGGAGATCGTCGAATCGGCTCATATTGATGGCGCTTCACCCTTCACCACCTTCACCAGGCTGATCCTGCCCCTCTCGGTACCGGTGATTGCCTCTTTCGCTATCTTCCAGTTTCTGTGGGTGTGGAACGACCTGATTGTGGCCCTCGTATTCCTGGGGACGAGCAGGGAGGTCTACATCGTGTCAACCAGGCTGGCAGAATTGGTTGGACAAAGAGGCCAGGACTGGCACGTGCTAACGGCTGGCGCTTTCATTACGATGATCATTCCTCTGATCGTCTTCTTCTCGCTCCAGCGCTACTTTGTGCGCGGGCTGACGGCTGGCTCGGTAAAGGGCTAGGGCCGCAGGAAACGCACAGCTACACCTGTGGACCACAAAGGGCTCCACAGGCACATACTTTGAGAACGGATAGACCTGGCAGATCCACATCCGCACTCTTGGTAAGAGGCCCTTGAGGGTCGCGAAGGGGGCTTTTTGACAAATCCCAAAAGTTGTTGTATAATGCATAAAACGATTTACTAAAACCTTTTACCTGGATCGCTTAATCTCCCATGACCAAGCCTAGAACGACCATTCACGATGTAAGCCGGCTGGCACAGGTCTCTCCCACCACCGTTTCGTTCGTGTTGAATGAGACCGGCAATATCAGTGAGGCCACCAGGAATAAAGTCCTGGCGGCCGTAGGTGAACTTGGTTACGTTCCGGACGAGCGCGCCCGCAGCTTAAAAAATAGGCGCATTGAAGTCCTGGCGCTTCTGTTTACCTACACGGAAGAGTCCATGACGTCCTCTCGTTACTTCCGCGATATTACGGCCTCTATCTGTGCCACCACCAGTAAGCAGGACTATAGAGTGATGGTGGCCCTGGTATCGCGTGCCAGGTCTTTCCAGGAGTACGTCAACAAAATCAAGCAAGACGGCACTGCCGGAGGGTTGATCATGGCCGGCCCCAGCCCGGAAGAAGTGGACATCCTTGCCGCTACGCTTGAGGGGTTCCCGGGCCTGGTGCTCAGCGCGGCCTCTTCAGACCCGGCTTTGAGCTTCATTGACGTAGATAACCGAGCGGGCATGTTTCAGGCCGTCCGACACCTGGTCCAGCTTGGGCATAAGCGCATCGCCTATGTCGCTCCCCCCGCAACTGATAGCCATGTTGTTCAACGGTGGCACGGTTACCGCGAGGCAATGATAGCTCACGGCTTGTTTGAGTATTTGCACGTCTGTGTGCTCTCCCTGGATAACGAAGATACCCTTCCCTTAAGTGCTCTGTTGGAAACTCAGCCTACTGCCATCGTCGCTTTTGATGACTTCCGGGCGCTTCAAGTTCATAACTTTTTGGTCCGTAATGGATGGCGGGTGCCTGAGGATATCGCCTTGATCGGCTTTGATGACGAAGAGTTTGGCCTGCACATGTCTCCCCCGCTGACGACAGTGGCGCAACCCTTCAGTGAAATGGGGCGGCTGGCTGCTGAGAAACTGATTGAGCGCGTCAATAACCCATCGCTCCCTCCTGCGCAGGTTACGCTCCCGCTGAGATTGGTCATCCGCGAGTCGTGTGGAGCTTCTCAGGGGAAGGGCCATACATAATTCATCTCGACCTTGAGTATGGTAGCATGAAGTATTTTCTGGGCATTGATGGGGGCAATTCAAAAACCCATGCTCTGCTGGTGACGGAGGATGGCCGCTCCATTGGTTTTGGCGCCAGTGGGGGCAGTAATTATCAAGAAGTTGGGATTGAAGCAGTCCGCTCGGAATGGGAAAAGGCCATCGCTGGTGCTCTTTCGGAAGCCGGGCTGGAACGATCGGATGTTGAGCTGGGATGTTTTTGTCTGGCGGGGGCAGACTTACCAGAAGATTATCTCGTTTTGAACGAGGCGGTGGCACAACTGGCTCATCCCATGCCGATAAAAGTTTGTAACGATTCCATTGCCGCTCTGCGAGCCGGTTTGTACGATGTCTCTTTTGGGGTGACGGTCGTTGTGGGGGCCGGATTCAATGCCGCCGGCAGAGGCCAAGCAGGGCAAGAAATAATCTTGCCGGGCCTGGGCTACATCTCCGGGGACTATGGCGGAGGGCGCTGGATCGGCAGAGAAATCATCCGGGCTATAATGCGAGCCTGGGATGGCCGGGGCCCAGCGACCCTGCTCAGTCCGGCAGTGCTCCAGGTCATGGGGGTGTCGAACGAACTGGAGCTTATCTACTATCTGCGCTGTGAGAAAAAAGCCCAGGAACAACTCCTTGACCTGGTGCCTGTGCTTTTCGACCTGGCCTATGACGGTGACCCGGTGGCTCAATCCCTTCTGATCAGCCTTGGTACCGAAGTGGGCGTGACCGCCAATACCTTGATCCGTCGCTTGGAACTGGAGCGGGAAGAGGTGCCAGTGGTGCTTGCGACCAGTGTGTTTCGAGGTAAAGGCCCCCTGCTCATCGATGTGATCACTGCCAAGGTCCACCAGGTGGCGCCTTTGGCCCGGGTGATTACGCCCGACTTTTACCCGGTGGTGGGGGCGGCCATCGAGGCTTTGGATGAGGGCGGGGTATCAATCACGGCCGATCTGTTAGCCCATATTCGCCGGACCCTCAGTAAGAATTATCCTGCCTTGCTGAGTTTTTGAGGAGCCATGTACACAATCGATAAACTTGCGGTGATGGGGGGTGGGAGCACATATACCCCGGAACTCCTGGACGGTTTCATTCAACACCGCGCCGAGTTATCCGTGGATCAGATCAGCCTGTACGATATTCACCGGGAGCGATTGGAGGTGGTTGGTGGTCTGGCGCAACGCATGTTTCGCCGTGCTGGATTGCCGACGAAGCTGGACCTCACCCAGGATCGTCAGGCGGCCATTGCAGGAGCGGATTTCATTGTTTCGCAGATTCGGGTGGGCCTGATGCCAGCCCGCATCCTGGATGAGCGTATCCCCCTGAGCCACAATGTGTTGGGACAGGAGACGGTCGGCGCAGGTGGGTTGTCTAACGCCCTCCGCACCATCCCCGAGTCCCTCCGGATTGCCCAGGATGTGGCAAGGCTGGCCCCCCATGCCTGGTTCTTAAATTTCACGAACCCTGCGGGCATTATTACCGAGGCGTTGATAAAGTATAGTGATTTGAGCCGGGTCGTGGGCCTGTGCAATGTGCCGATCAACTCCCAGCGCTGCGTGGCGAATTTGCTTGGCGTCTCCGAACAGAAAGTCTGGTTGGATTGGCTAGGGCTTAACCATCTGGGCTGGATTCGGGGGATTTACGTGGACGGTCATGACCGGCTTCCTGAGGTTCTCAATCAGTTAAGGCACGACCCGCCTGCCGAGGCGGTTGAGCGGTTTCCTTTTGGAGCTGACCTGCTATCGGACCTGGGGTTGCTCCCCAGCTATTACCTGCGGTACTACTACGATACGCCCCAGGTCCTGGCTGAGATCCAACGGCTTGGCAGGACGCGCGGAGAAATTGTGACCGAGATTGAGAACTCGATGCTGACCCGCTATCGTGACCCTGGGCTGGATACAAAGCCAGTTGAGCTGAGCCAGCGAGGAGGAGCACTGTATTCGGAGGCGGCTTTCCGCCTCATCTTCTCATTGCTGTCTGATCGGCGCGAGGTCCAGATCTTGATCCTGCGCAACAATGGGGCAATTGCAAATTTGCCGGACGATGTCGCGGTAGAGGTTCCTGCCCTGGTCGGCGCCCATGGCGTCACTCCGCTGACCACCGGGCACCCTCCAGCACAGGTCAGGCACCTGCTCGAAACAGTCAAGACCTCGGAGAGCCTGGCGGTCGAGGCGGCGGTCACCGGTTCTCGTAAGAAGGCGTTGTACGCTCTACTTGCCAACCCGTTGGTGCCCAGCTACGACCTTGCCCAAGAAATCAGGGACGCGTTATTGGACGCTCATCGGGACTATCTTCCGCAGTTTCACCCAGATTCCAAAGGATGAGGTGCTGACATGAAGAAACTAAGAGTGGGGCTGGTCGGAATGGCCCAGGGGTATTACGCCACGTTGTATTCACGCGCCTGCGCGCAACGGAAGGACGTGGATTTCATCGGAGTGTGTGACCTGGGTATGCCGGTTGAGGACGTACGCGCCTGCGCCGAGATCACCGCTGAAGAATTGGCACGGGAACTCGATGTGCCCCTCTTTCACGGGTTTGAAGACCTCATGGAGCAAGCTCCTACGGCTTTAATTGTGACGAATGAGACGGCTAACCACCACGTGTACGCTGTTCAGGCCATCGATGCCGGGGTGCACGTGTTTATCGGCAAGCCGATGACCGTCACCCTTTCTGCGGCCCGTGAGATTGAGGTCGCTGCTTCCCGAAATCCGTCTGTGGTGGTTCAGCCAGGCCAGCCTGCTCGTTACGAGGAGGGCATCATCCAGGCGCGCCAGCGTTTGCAAGCCGGGGACATCGGCCCCCCTTTGATGGTGCACGTGTTTGTTAATCATCTGGCCATGACCAATCACGCCTGGGAAATGGATGTCCGGCTCAGCGGGGGACCGTTGATCGAATTCGGCTCGTATGCGGTTGATCTGGCGGAATGGGTGGTTGGCTCGCCGATTACCTCGGTATATGCCCACGCTGCGAATTTTATGCACCCGCAAATTGCCGGGCCCGATAACGTCAAAGCCCTGGTGGAACATGCCAGCGGCACACTCAGCAGCCTGGACGTGTGCTCGTCCATTTCCTGGAATTACCCCTTCCTGGGTCTGGAAATTGTTGGGGAAAGCGGTTGTATTCGTGCGGACTATCATAATTATCCCCTTTACGTCCAGCGTGCCGACCGCTGCCAGCTATCGGCACCGCGCTACTCTTTGATGAACCAGCGGGAGATCGAACACTTCCTGGAATGCGTACAGAGGGGCGCCAGACCGGCCATCACGCCGCACGATTACGTCAGTACCGTCGAGGTGTTGGAAGCCATACGCCAGGCGCTCGCGCAGAGAACAGGCATCGACTTGGACCGGAGAGAAGGATGAAAGTGGGGGTGGGGCTGATCGGGTGCGGAGAAATTGCCGCCTTTCATGCTGAAGCGTTGCAGAGAAGTGGAAAGGCGTGCATAGTGGCTACCTTCGACCGGCAACCCGAGCGCGCCCAAGCTCTCGCTTCCCGGAGCGGGGCCAAAGCGGTCAACCACATGGAGGAGCTTTTGGCAGATCCGGCCATTGGGGCGGTGTACGTGCTCACCCGGCACGACTCACACGCTCAGATCGTTCTGCGGAGCATGGCCGCAGGAAAACGGGTTTTTTGTGAAAAACCGCTCGCCCTCTCTATAGAGGATGCCCGAGCTGTAGTGCAGGCCGCTAAGAAAGCAGCAGCTTCTATCATGGTGGGATTCAATTACCGTTGGGTGCCGGCGGTGCGCCTGACGCGCGCCTGGGCCAGGGAGCGAAGCACGCCCATTCGCTCCTTGCAGCTTACCTTTGCCACCTCTCCCTTCCTGGAGGCCTGGCCTGGATTGCCTGCGGAAGGGGGAGGGGTGATGCCTTGCCTGGGAAGCCACGCCATGGATTTGGCCTGCTTTTTGGTGGGCCAGAGGCCGGTCCGCCTCAGCGCGTTCAGCGCCCGGCTGCGATTACCCGAGCCTTATTTGCCGGATACCGGCGCAGTCCTGATGCAAATGGAGGGCGGGACCTTGTGCAGCCTCACTTTTCACGATCATGCCCCCACCACTTATGCTCGCTACGGCACCGGGGAGCGAAGCCACCTGGTGCGGGCTGAAGTGTATGGGGAAGGGTGGGCAGCCATCATTGACGATGTCCACCAAGTACGCTTTTTTGACCAAAGCGGGTGCCGCCTTAACGCCGACGAAAGCAAAGACCCGCTTGTAACCCTGGGTATTCTGGGAGAAAACGAGTATTTCATCCGCTGTCTGCTCGACGACGAGCAACCTGTGCCCAACGAAGAAGATGGAGCAAGGATCGTGCAATTGGTGTCGTTGGCCAATTTATCTGCCCAAACCGGCGCAACCCAGAGGGTGAACCCAGGGTGATAGTACTTATCCGGTGGGGGAGCATCTGGAAGGAAAATTTACCTGGCGCAACTCAATGCAATACGTCAGAAAAGGAGGTGAAGAATATAGGCGAAAAACAAAAATCTAACCTGATATTACATTGCATATCAAAGTTAATTTAGAGAGGAGGAAAAAAATGTCTTACCGTAAGGTGCTTTCAATTACCCTCTACGTCACGCTGCTGCTTTCGATGAGCCTGGCCTGGGTCGCTTATGGTCCAGCCCAGGCGTCACCTCCTGAACAGGAGAAAGTGACTCTAGAATTTTTCCACATGACCTGGTTGGAAGCCGGCCAACAAGTTCTGGATGAAGCCATTGCCGCCTTCCAGGAGCAGAATCCCAACATCGAAGTGAAACAAACCATCGTCTCCTGGGGCGAAGCCCACTCTCAATTCCTGACGGCGGTGGCTGCGGGTGTGGCCCCTGATATGGCCTTGATGGGCGGGGCATGGGCCGTCGAGTTCTATGAAATGGGCGCTTTTGCCCCCGCCGGGGATAACTTGCCCGCCGGGTTTGCCGACCAGTTCGTGCCGACCGCTTTGGAGGCCATCCAGTTTGATGGAGAGCTCTACGGTGTGCCCTGGGAAGGGGCTACCTGGGGCCTGTTCTACCGTAAGGACCTCTTCGAGGCTGCTGGTTTGGATCCCGACAAACCGCCAACGAACTGGGACGAGTTGCTCGAATACAGCCAAAAGCTGACGGTGGACAAGGACGGCGACGGCAAGCCTGATCAGTGGGGGCTCGTTTTCCCGGCTGCCGGCTGGGAGCCCGATGACTATTTCCTGCCCTTCTTGTGGCAGACCGGCAACCCGGTGGCCAAGAAGACCGAAAAAGGGTGGGTGTCCACCATTGGCGAGCCCTCTGGGGTTGAAGCGCTGACGTTCTACTACGATCTGGTCAACACCCATAAAGTGACTCCCGCTACCGTGGTCGGTATGACCTGGGAAGAGGCCAAGAACGCCTTTGCCTTCGGCGATGCGGCCATGATGTACAATGGCATGTGGGTGATTGGGGTGCTCCAGGATTCAGCCCCCGAGATCGATGGGCAATGGGGCACGGCCGTTGATCCGGCAGGTCCGACCGGCATCAAGGCTGTTATGGGCTATCCCAACACCGTCAATGTCACCGCCCAGTCCAAGCATCAGGCGGAAGCCTACCAATTCTTGGCCTTCCTGCACAGCGGTTCCCCCAGTTGGGTTGACAAATACGCCATGGCGCACGCATCCCTCAACTGGACCAAGGCCTTCGCTGAGTACGACTATGCCAAAGACCCGTTGATTGCTCCGTTTGTCGAGGCCATGAATTACGGCAACTACCGGCCGTTTGCGCCGAAATACGAAGAATTCCGCAACGGCTACTTTAACCCGGGGCTTCAATCGTTGCTGCGGGGTGAAATGACCCCCGAAGAGGCCGCCGAAGAGTTTGACGCAGCCTTTAACAAAATCCACGGCACCTACCAATAAGCAGACAATAGGGGTAGAGAATGGGGCTCGTGTGAGCCCCATTCTCTACAAATCCTGGATGGTGCACTGATAGATTGTCAGAGAGGTAGAGGTGACGGTACGTCAAACCATTGACCAGGCAGTGTTTGAGGCGCAATCCAGGCGGGCTCACCTGCAACGAAGGCTGGCTCCGTACATGCTTATTTTGCCTGCCGTGGCCCTTATGGCCCTGGTGATTCTGATACCTCTGCTGCGCGGCCTGGTGATGAGCTTTACCAAAGTTGACCTGATCACCCAAGAGATGGCATTTGTGAGTTTATCTCAATATCGGAAACTATTCCTGGAGGACCCCCTCTTTTGGCGTGCTCTGGGCAATACCGCCAGGTGGACTATTGGGGTGGTCACGTTCCAATATCTGTTTGGCCTGGGCATTGCGCTATTGTTGAATGAGCCGATTCCCCTTCGCGGTGTGTTTCGAGGTTTGGTGCTTGTGCCGTGGGTTGTGCCTTCGGTGGTGGCTGCCCTGGTATGGCGCTGGGTGTATGCCGGAAATTACGGCATCTTTAACCACGTCCTTCAGCGGGTGGGCTTGATTCGTGAGCCGATGGAATGGCTCTCGGACCCAAAGCTGGCTATGCCGGCCGTGATCGCCGTTGGGGTGTGGAAGTGGGTGCCTTTCATGGCCATTGTGCTTCTTTCAGGGCTTCAGTCGATCCCGAAGGAGCTTTACGATGCCGCCGAAGTTGACGGGGCCAACATCGTGCAGCGGTTCTGGCACATCACCTTGCCCAGCCTGCGTTACCTCAGTATGATCGTAACCATGCTTTCGGTCATCTGGACCTTTAACCACTTTGATATTGTCTATGTGATGACCAAGGGTGGGCCTGCGAATGCCACTCACTTACTTTCGACCTATGCCTACCTGTCAGCCTTCAGCTACTTTGACGTTGGCTATGCAGCCGCCATCAGCTCGGTGATGCTGGTAATCCTTCTGATGTTTGCCATTATTTATATTCGTATCTTAAGCAAGGAAGACGCGCAGTCTTAGCAGGTACGGAGGATCGCTACATGATTCGACGCCGGAAGATTAAGCAGGCGGTGGTAATGCTCCTGCTGATGGTGGTGGTGGTCATATTGCTATTTCCTTTTATCTGGATGCTTTCGACGGCTTTCAAGCCCCCGGAGGAGATATTCACCGCCACCCCACGCTGGATCCCGAAAAATCCAACCTGGCAAAACTTTGTCACGATTTTACGCAATACCCCATTTCCCCGCTACTTTACCAACTCGGTTGTGGTAGCGTTTTTAACCATGTTGATCGGGGTATCGGTAACCGTTTTTGCCGGCTATGCCTTATCGCGTTATCGGTTTCGGGGTAGGACCGCTTTTTCGCTGTGGTTACTGATTTCCCAGATGTTTCCCCCCGTGCTGCTGATCATCCCCATTTTTGTGTTGATGCTGAAGTTAAAACTGGTCAACACCTATCCATCCCTGATTATTACCTACGCCACATTTGCTTTGCCCTTCAGTACCTGGATGCTCAAGGCTTATTTCGACACCGTTCCCATCGAACTGGAGGAGGCCGCCAAGATGGATGGGTGCGGGCAGCTTCAAGCCCTGGTGCGCATCGTCCTGCCCCTGGCAGCTCCAGGTATCGTCACGGTGGCGCTGTTTGTCTTCATCCTGGCCTGGCAGGAGTACATGTTTGCTCTGACCCTGACGCGGACCACCGAAATGCGCACTTTGCCCGTCGGTATCAGCCTGTTCCTGGGTGAATATCGGGTGCTGTGGGGGTCCCTGATGGCCGGCTCGGTGGTGGTGACGGCCCCGGTCATCGTTCTTTTCATCTATTTGCAGCGCTACATTGTCCAGGGCTTAACCCTGGGCGCGGTGAAAGGATAATAAACAGGTGGCGGAGACTTTGCGCGCGGCTGTGGTGGGCTGTGGCTGGGCAGGCCAGTATCATGCTGAAGCCTATGCCAGGCACGCGGCTTCGACCCTGGCGGCGGTTTGTGACCCGGACCGGGCCCGGGCAGAGGCGCTGGCGGAAAAGCTGGGCGGTACTGCTTACGAATCGCTGGAGCACATGCTGGCAAGGGAACGGTTGGACGTGGTCAGTGTGGCCACTCCCACCGAGACCCACGTTTCTATTGGGAAGACCTGCCTGCAAGCCGGGTTGCCGGTGATGTGTGAGAAGCCGCTCTCACGGGACGCGAACAGCGCCCGCGCATTGGTGGCGGTGGCGCAAGCGGCTCACCTGCCCCTGGGTGTGAACTACAACCGGCGCTTTGCGGCCGGGTATGTCCGGGCCAAAAACCACCTGGCCTCCGCTTCGCGTATTCATTACATCAACTCCGTACTGGCTCAGAATGTGCCTCTGGCGCAAACGGCAGAGCTCAGGGCGCGGTTGCCGGAAGATTTCCTGGTTTTCGACGCCTGTTCCCACCTGCTCGATCTGGCTTGCTTTTTAGTGGGGAAACCGCGCCAGCTCTTCGCCCTGGCCACACGTGCAGTTGGCGGACAATTGTGGACCGACATTGCCATTGGCTTGCTTTTCGAGGGGGGCGCGGTCGGCAATTTATTGGTCAGCCTGGCAGGCCCCGAATGGGGGCAATTGCCCATCGAGCGCACCGAGATTGCCACGGAAAGGGCGCGTCTGGTGGTGGATAACATCACCCAGGCTGTAGAATGGTTTGACTACCACGAGGACGTGCGCCATACGTGGAGGCCAGGTATTTTTGCGCCAGTTGGGTATGTGGACAGTATGTTGGCCTCGGTTCAGGCCTGGATCAGCGCGGTGGCCGAGGGCAACCCGCCCCCCGTGGATGGCACAGCCGGGCTGGCGGTGGTTGAACTGTGTGAGCAGGTTGTGACTGTGTTGAAACAATAGTGGAGACGATGACAATAACTCAGGCAATCCGAATAAGCGATCATATTTACCTGGTCGGGAGCGGTGAAATCGGCTTATCTGAGGAGCACGACTCCCACGTCTATCTCGTTGATGCCGGGAAAAGTCTATTTCTGATAGATGCCGGGGCGGGCATTCATCCGCAGAAGGTGCAGGCTAATATCGCCAGGCTCAGATTCGCAGGGGCTCAGATCACGCATCTATTGTTAACTCACTGCCACGCCGATCATGCTGGCGGAGCTTGTGCCCTGCAAAAGGAACTTGGCCTCAAGGTTGGGGCCGGCCCCTTAACGGCAGCACGGGTGACGGCGGGGGCCGACCAACAGCTGGCCCTGGATGTAGCCCGGCAGGAGGGGGTTTACCCGCCAACCTACACCTTCCTTCCCCCTACGGTAAATGAGGTCTATGCTGATAGGACCCAGTTCACGCTGGGTGATTGTGCCCTCCAGGTTTTTGAAACCCCTGGGCACAGCGCCGACTCGCTTTGCTATCAAGTGAATTTGCCGGAAGGGGTGGCTCTCTTTTGTGGCGATACCGTTTTTGCCCATGGGCTGTTGCCTCTGCTGAACACCTTCGATTCCGAACTAGCGGCTTACCGCCAAAGCATCGCCAGGCTGGCAGCCCTGGAGTTTACGATCCTGTGCCCCGGTCATGGACTGTTCGTGTTGAGTGAAGCGAAGGCCATTGTGCGCCACCTTCATGAAAAGCTCACCCGCTCAATTTTTGTGCCGCCTGTGATCACACCATAAAGGGGAGTGTTATGATCGCCTATCAAAAACAGGATGTCCCCATGGAGGGGGCAAGCGATGAGTACCCGATCTTTGTTCCGAGCGTGGCCGTGATGATCAGTTGTGCAGACTCGTCCGGCCGCGCTAATATTACTCCCATTGTGGCCTGGACCGTCGTCTCTCGTTTCCCTTTCATGGTGGCCATCGGTCTGTGCCATGGGCACTATTCCGAGAACTACTTTCCCCGCCATTCACATGCCCTTATCAGCCAGACGCGTGAGTACGTGCTGAATATCCCGCACGCCGGTTTACGGGATGCCGTGAGCAAAACCGGTCAATATACCGGCGCAGACCCGACCATTGACAAATTTGCTCTCGCGGGCTTAACGCCCGGTCCGGCGAAAACGGTGAAAGCTCCCATCATTATGGAGTGTCCTATCAACCTGGAATGTAAGGTCACCGACGTGATCAGAACAGGCAGTCACGATCTATTTATTGCCCGGGTCCAGGCAATTCAAAGCGATCCCATCGTCAGCCAGGTAATTGAGGATGACGTCATGGTGTTGGATACGCTCCGCCCGCAAGAGACCACTGGTCAAATCAAACAGGTGCGACTTCTCTGGCGGACACTGCCAGATTTTGTGGAGCCAGCATGACCAACCATCCAAGCTGCGAGCTACGTGGTGCCAGGCGATAGCAGCCACACAAGGGTAGTGGCTGTGATGACGCCCACAACTGCTCCAGGAGCGATCATCGAGACGCCGCCAAATACAGGCAAATAGGCGATACCCCAACTCACAGCCGTGGCGGGAATCCACCAGCCTGCCAGTCTTACATTATGCCGCAGGAGCAGCCATTGCCCCAGTCCAGCAACAGCGCCCCCCGCGAGTGAAGCTGCAAGAAAGAAAATATGGCCGGGGATATAGTGCTGGTCTATAAACGGAAGGCCCAGAGGCACCCAGGCTATGGCCCAACCTGCGGCCCAGGCCGCCGCGGTCAGCAGAGTCCAGCCGTCTGCCCTGCTCATTCTGCGCCGCAAGATGATCCATTGAACCAGTCCACTGAACCCTCCGCCGATTGCTCCCCCAACGGCTCCTGCCCTGAGCATAATCACGATGTTGCTTTCAAGCTCAGCAGGACCGATCCGGGCGGTATGGCAAAGTAGGGCGCTCCCTACAACCGTCGCCACAATGAATAACAGCACGTCTCTCGGGCGACGGCGTAAGACAAGCCATTGGAGCAGGCCAAGGACAGCACCGAGGATGAGGCCGAGCATAGCTCCGAACAACAGTGCCTCAAGCAGACGGTCCCACGGTGAAGATTGTAGGTAGGCTTCAACTTCATCTGGGTCCCAGATGGCAGATGCCATGGTGGCTCCCGCGCTCATGGTCCATCCTAACAACCACCCCAGGGTGGTGCTGAGCGCCCAAACCACCCATAGGGGCAACCAACCAAGCCAGACCTTAATTGTCTTCACCTTGATCACCTTCCTTAGACTGTGATAGAGTGTCTTCGAGTTCTACATCGATCTGCTTCTGTTCCTCAATTGTATCACGCCCTGTCTGCTTTGTCCAACGGAAACTCTCCTTGGGCCGACGGGGTTGTGTGGGTGAGGAGCAAGCTGCTCCAGCCCCCGTCCCCGGGGGCGGTGATCGTGAAACACCGTGACGCTATCCAATATGTCCCCGAGACGGGGACTGGGAGCGGGCGAAAAGAGACCTGCCTAAAATCTGGACGCACCCCTTGCCGTTGAAGGTTGCCGTGAAGTAAGAGAGATGATATAATAACAAAAGTATCTCAAAGAGGGTGCACTTCATCAAAAAAATCAGGAGACCCTGCGATGAAACCCATGTCCTTTGACTTCAAATCGCGTCGGGCGATGGTCGTGGCCCGGCGCGGCATGGTGGCGGCCAGTAATCCCCTGGCAGCACAGGCGGGACTCAACATTTTACGCCTGGGCGGTAATGCCGCTGACGCGGCCATCGCGGTTGCCGCCGTGTTGAACGTCACCGCTCCAGCCTCTACGGGCGTTGGGGGCGATTGTTTTGCATTGTACTACGAGGCCGCAACGCAGAAAATAACCGCGCTGAACGGTAGTGGACGGGCGCCGGCGGCGCTCAAGGTGGAGGATCTGCGCGCCAGGGGCTTGACTCAAATCCCTGAACGGAGTGCGGAGGCGGTGACAGTGCCAGGGGCGGTTAGGGGCTGGCACGATCTACTCGCTCGGCACGGCACCATGACGCTGGCTGAGGTGCTGGTCGATGCCATTCATTATGCGCGTGACGGCTTTCCCGTTTCGCCAGTTTTTGGGGCCGCATGGAGTCACCCCGAGGCCGAGGCTTTTCTCAAAGACAGTCCCCATACCGAAGACTACCTGCCAGACGGCTCTGCCCCCAGAGTGGGACAGGTAGTGCGCCTGCCCGGCCTGGCCCGCACGTTGCAGGCCATTGCCGAAGGTGGCCCGGAGGCGTTTTACACAGGCCCAATTGCCGAGGCCATTGTCAGCACGCTTCAGGAACAGGGTGGGGTCATGTCCCACGAAGATTTGAAAAATCACCGCTCAACCTGGCATGAGCCGATTAAAACAGATTATCGTGGGGTCACGGTCTACGAGTGCCCCCCCAATGGACAGGGGTTGGCGGCCTTACAAGCGCTCAATATTGCGGAAGGCTGGCCGCTCGGAGAGAGGCCCTGGCATGCCCCGGAACGCCTGCACCTGATGGTCGAAGCCATGCGCCTGGCTTTTGCTGATGCGCGTCAATACGTTGCCGATATGGCTACCAATCCCGCCCCGCTTGACGCCTTGCTGAGTAAGGATTATGCTGCCGAGCGCCGCGCCCTGGTTTCATTGGACCACGCTATGCCGCCCCCCGCTTATGGCCTGCCTCTGCCCGGCTCGGATACCGTTTATCTGAGTGTCGTGGATGGTGAAGGCAATGCCTGCTCGTTTATCAACAGCCTGTACATGGGGTTTGGATCGGGCATTGTGGCGAAGGGAACGGGGGTCTTCTTGCAAAATCGGGGCGCAAACTTTAGCCTCGATCCTGACCATCCCAACGTCCTCGCCCCCGGCAAACGTCCCTATCACACCATCATCCCCGGCCTGGCCCTGAAAGATGGGCATTTATGGGCCAGCTTTGGGGTAATGGGGGGCTTTATGCAACCCCAGGGGCATTTTCAGGTCATCAGCGCGATGGTGGACGATGACCTCAACCCCCAGGAAGCCCTTGACCGTCCGCGCTTTTGTCTGATGACAGGTAGTGAAGGGACGAGCGTGCTGGGATTAGAAGAGGGGATACCAGTTAAAACGATGGCACGGCTGGCTGAATTAGGGCATACGATCAAGCCGGTGTCAGGGGCCAGCCGCGCCTGTTTTGGTAGTGGACAAATCATCCGGCGCGATGCGGAGACGGGGGTGCTGTATGGCGGTAGTGACCCCCGTAAGGATGGGCTGGTCGCGGCGTTTTAGGGGTACAACTCGAGTAAATTATCGCTGTTTCTGGAAGACCACTTCGTAAGAGTAGTTGGCGCACTCTACGCACGTTCCATCTGCGGAACAGTAGCCCCCAGCGACCAGGTCTTCCCAGGCAGGCGAACTGGTGTCCAGCAAGCGCGACTCCTCGCTGGTGTACATTGTTTCCCCAAAGGGCGGCACGTCTCTGGTAACCTTGACCGTCCACACCCCGCCTCCGGTGGCCTTATCGTAACCTGCGCCCTGCCAGCCCGAATTAAGCTCAATGGGAGGCTGGCCGGGGTAATAAGAGGCTTCCACCCGGATGTTGTCGAGGGGATTGCCTGCGGCATCCAGTACCCGGACGTGGATTTCCGGGAGGGCATCGCATGGATTCCTGTCTATGGGTACTACGCTCTGTTTCACGATTTTGAAGTCCACGTCAGGAGGAACCAGGGCCGCCTCTGCAACCTGGAACTCGAACGTCCGCCACATGGCGTTGAACACGTCCAGAGTTTGATTGGTGGAATCGATCAGGAAGAAAACTCCCTGGCGAACAGCCACCACCAGGAAACTGTTCACTCTCTCCTCTCCCAGGAAATAGGCGTAATTCACCCTGTAGGCTGGCTGTCCGCCCAGGGTGGAATCGCCGGCCGAGATGACGACCAGAGTGGGATAGCTCTCTTTTTGGTGGACGATGAGGTCGAGGGCAAATTGGGCGGCATTTTTCTCCGCCAACTGACCGGCTACCACGGTGAAGCTCTCCGTCCAATCCGAACTGGCAAAAATGACCCGGCCTTCGTTTTCTTCTATCGCCCAGCTCTGGGGATAGGACAGTGAAAATCCCAGGGTGTCGTTGGTATATTCCTCCATCTCCACCGGCGCAGTCAGCGGCCCTACCTGGAAGGTCTTGCTCCCCGCCTGCTCAGAGCCGATGTAAATATCCACCCGGTAATCCCCTTCAGGCCAGTCCGCCTCGGCACCGGCGTGGAAAGCAGCGTAACC
The DNA here is from genome assembly GCA_964646625.1 of uncultured Anaerolineales bacterium. Classification (GTDB taxonomy): domain Bacteria; phylum Chloroflexota; class Anaerolineae; order CAZYHC01; family CAZYHC01; genus DAOULT01. Next base: position 147,588 of record CAZYHC010000005.1, on the reverse strand, counting down.
GGAGAACTCTTTTGGGAAGGAGATGGTGTGCTCGCCGAGGAGCTGATCCTCGAAATACCACCGGGCCGTCAGCGACTCCTCGGCGGGGATGTCGGTTACCAGGGCCGAGCAGTAGAAAATATCATCGACGTTGAAGACATCGGTGGGTTCCAGGGGAGCTTCGTTCTCATCCAGCCGAGTAGCCATCATCACTTCCATAAGGCGGGGCTCTACTTCCATCTCAGGCGTCTCAGGCTCAAGCGTCTCAGGCGTGGGGATCAAGAGGGCTGCTCCTCGGCCCTCACTGTAGACCGGCAAAGCCCAGGCCATCAACACCAGAAACACCGCGCCCAGCAGCTTATAGAGTGTATTTCGCATCGTCTCTCCCTTCGCCTGTTACGTCCTTTTCGCTTTTTTATTTGTCCTTCTTGCCGCCACCACCTGCTTTGTCGCTTTTGTCTTCAGGTGGGCCGCCTTTGTCTTCGGGTGGGCCGCCCTTATCCTCAGGTGGGCCGCCTTTGTCTTTGGGTGGGCCGCCTTTGTCTTCGGGTGGGCCGCCCTTGTCTTTGGGTGGGCCGCCTTTGTCTTTGGGTGGGCCGCCCTTGTCTTCGGGTGGGCCGCCCTTATCCTCCGGCGGGCCGCCTTTGTCTTTGGGCGGGCCGCCCTTATCCTCCGGCGGGCCGCCTTTTCCACCAGACATTACCCAACCCGGGTTCTTACCCTTCTCTGCCGGATGTCCTCCCAGCTTTTTTATCCCCGCCCAGCTCGTGATACCGGCCTTCTTAGCCTGGATGAGCCTGGCTGCACTCTGGCCGTGGTCTTCGTCCTCGGAATCGGCCCGCGCGATGAGACCCAGATTGACGCTTGCGGCGTGAACGTCTTGCACTTCGGTGTACTCACCCCCGAAGGAGAGGGCCAGTTGTCCGGCCGCGGGGTATCTCTGCTCTGGATGAGGCTGGACGGGCTTCTCCGTGACCATTGGAGCAGGTACGATGGCAATGACAGTGGGGGGACTGGTGGGCTGCGGCTCGGACGGGGCTGTGCCCGCGATGGTCGGCGGAGCGAGGGTGGATGGTGGCAGGGTCGGTGTTCGGCTCGGGGTGGGGAGTGGTGTCGTCTGTAGCGTTACTTCTATCCCCGCCGCCTGCCGGGCCCTGGCCTGAAGGCGTTGCGAAGCTGCCAGCGCAAGGTCTATTCGTTGCCGGTCATTTTCGGGAAGAGAGGATCGCAGTTCCTGCAAGGCTACCTGCTGGCGCTCGGTGGTGTCAATGATCACGGCCCACAGGGCCACGGCCTCGGGGCTTTTCTGCGCTTCCTCTAAGGCCAGCTCGGTTTCTTTGAGCATAGCCAGGAGAGTGGGTTCGTCCAGCTCGCCCTGCGTCTGGAATAGGGTGATTACCTCGCCCAACCTTCTGTTAGCAAGCGTTAAGTGGAAAACACTGCGTTCGGCCTGGTTGAGGGTCAGGGCCAGTTGAGCCTGCTCCACAGTGCGCTTAACGCCGTAGAGGGGGCTACCCGGCAGGCTGTGGGCTGAAGCGAACACCAGCCCGGCCCCCAACACGGCGACAGCCAGGACCATCGCCAGAGCCAGCGCTGCCGCCCTGGTCAGAAGGGAGAAGAAGGGAAGCTTGGCCTCCGGTTGGGGCCTGGCCTGGCGGTTCTGGCGAAGCTCCTCGGCCAGACGCAGCATCCGGGCCTCGATAGCGGCCATGTCCGAGGCCGAAAGCTCTGGCTGAGGGATCGCCCTGAGCCGTTCGGCCAGCCGCAGAAAAGCTTCGAGCTTTTCGGCCTGCTGGGGATAGCGGGCCACACACGATTCGATGGTAGCGCGTCCTTCTTCGATATCCCGCCAACATTCGTCCAAGATGGCTTGGAAATTCTGTTTCATTCTGAATCCCTTTCGGTCCAATCCTTTTCGGTCAGGATGCGCTGTAGGGAAGCCAGCGCGCGATGCTGCAACGATTTCACAGCACCTTCGGTCTTGTCCAAAATCTGAGCTACTGCGGCGTTGCTCAACCCCTCGATGAACTTCAGGATGATGACCTGCTGTTGATCTTCGGTCAGGCGGGCGATGGCTAACCGTAACTGTTCACGTTGGAGTTGGGCTTCGACCTCAGTATGAGGCGCCACCTTTCCCGAAACTGACGTTACATCCAGGGAGAGGTGATCGCGTTTGGCCTGGCGGCGGAAATAATCGATCACACGAGCCCGGGCGATACGGTACAGCCAGGAGGCAAACGGCGCCCCCTTGTAGGTGAAGGATTCTATCCCTTCCAGGGCTTTGAGGAACACTTCGGATACCAAATCTTCAGCTACTTCCACATCTCCTACACGGTAGTAGACGTAGCGGTAAATAGCCTGTGCGTGACGTTTGTAAAGCTCGCTGAGGGCCACGGGATCGAACTTCTTGGCCTGCTCGATTAAAGTGGCTTCATCTCGATTCTGCACTGAGGACCTCATCGGTAGAAGCTTTCACTGGCCTGTCTCAAGCTATCACGGTCTCTGTGCATATATTATACCGTAAAAGCCGGAAAAAAGATACGGGCTGGGGCGGGAAGCAGGTGGGATTTACCTGGTACTTTGGTCCTATTTTACGCCAGATCGCCGGGCAGGCCGTATCTTTTTGAGCCCGTATGCGGTATAATAATCGAAAACCGGTAGATTTTTCCTGGACCAAAAACATACGTTCGTAGAAAGGAGTACGAAGGACATGTCTCGCACAAAGATTTTCATCAGTATTCTGGCGGTAGCGGCTTTCGTGGCCCTTTCCTGGGCCACGGCCCTGGCTGCTTCCGAGTCTGAGGGGCACCCGGCCCTGGTCTCTGGCGTTGCCCTGAATGGGGCGACCGATACTCCGGAGCCCACCGAAGAACCCACAGCCGAACCCACCGAGGAGCCCACGTCCGAACCCAAACATCCGGTGGCATGGGAGATAGCCACCTATTTTGGGAGCGGTGAGGTGACGCCGGAGCCTACCGAGGAGCCTACTGGCGAGCCTACCGAGGAGCCTACTGGCGAGCCTACCGAAGAGCCTACTGGCGAGCCTACCGAAGAACCTACTGGCGAGCCCACCGAGGAGCCTACTGGCGAGCCCACCGAGGAGCCTACTGGCGAGCCTACCGAAGAACCCACAGGTGAGCCCACCGAGGAGCCTACTGAAGAACCCACAGGCGAGCCTACCGAAGAGCCCACCGAGGAGCCTCCTGACGAACCCACCGCTGAAGAGCTTTACGATGAGATTATGGACCTTCATAATGACGGCGTTGGGTTTGGCGTTATCGCCCAGGCTTTCTTCACCGCCGAGAAGCTAGAGAACAACCTGACGGAAGAGGAGATGGCCGCTCTTGCGGAAGAGCTGGGGTGCGAGTCCACCTGCACAGCCTTTGACCTCATCCAGGCCAAGCGAGACGGCACGATGAGTTGGGGCGAGATCAAGAAATTGGGTGGCAGCCCCGGCAACAAAGGCGACAATCTGGGCAAGATTATGTCGGGTCGAGGTGGTGGGAAGGGAACCGAGACAGGCGAAGGCGAAGTGACGGCGGCCAGCGAAGGTCAGGGAGACCGAGATGGAGGCAAGAAAAAGGACAAGGACAAAGGCGGTCCACCCGATGACAAAGGCGGTCCACCTGACGACAAAGGCGGTCCACCCGACGACAAAGGCGGTCCACCCGACGACAAAGGCGGTCCACCCGACGACAAAGGCGGCCCACCCAAGGATAAGGATAAGGGTGGCGGTGGCGGCAAAGGTGGCGGCGGCGGCAAAGGTGGCGGTCAAGGCGGTGGTGGTGGCGGCGGCGGCAAAGGTGGCGGTAAGAAGAAATAAACAGCATAGAGCCGCACGACAAATTTGATTGCCCCCCCAGAAGTGTGCCGGGGGAAGCTCAAGTGAGCTGAACCACGATCCCGAAGCCACGCATACGTACAGAAAGAGATAAGAGGATAGAAGCACGTCAACCCACGACGTTTCTTCTATCCTCTATTTGTACCTGCGGAAGCGGGAGCAGCAGGAGTCAGGCGCTACTTCGCTTCTGTGACCACCAGTTGTTCGGGCGGCTGGACGCCCTGGGTATCCGGCGTGTAATAATCGTAGGCGGTGGAGCGAGGGGTTTTGGCCTTGAGTGGATACCTGGCTCGCAGACGATAGCTGAACTTCAGTTCCCAGTCGGAGCTCAGGTTTTCCAGGTAGACGATCACCTGCCGTCCGGCCAGTTCGTAACGGGCTATGAGCTCTTGTTCCACCAGCCTGTCCAGGTCCTCGCTCAAGACGGTAAAGCCAGGCGGGACACCCACGTCCACCAGCACCATGCGGGCCGTGCCTTCTTTGAGGAGCCTGACCCATACGTGGGCGGTGACCACGTCGTTGACCGCCAACTCCTTGCGGTCGTAGCTGACCTTGATGATCATTTCTTTTTCTTCGGACGGCTCTTCCGGCACCTTATCCCAGGGCAGGTAGTACTCGGCGATGATCTGATACATCAGCGCCCGTTGGCCTTCCACCTCCAGCTTGACGGTGTTATCTCCCAGGCGGGCCTTATCGGTGAAAGTCACCAGGTGCACCACGTCGGCGTTTTGCGGCGTGATGCGGATGGGGTCGGTCTCTTCGCCGTTGAGCGTGACCCGCACGGTGGCTTCCTTTCCCCCTTCTGAACCCTGGGTGGCGGCCAGCAGCAGGGTCTTGAGGGACAGAATGGTAGCCTGGGTGGTGTCCCAGGAGCCAAAGCTGTCCTTCATAGAGACGATGTAGGACAGAGCGCCGTTAGCCGTCTGGGAATAGGCTTCGGCCTTGAGGAAAGCGTAGGCCGCCAGAGCAGTGGTCTCGACGCTGGCCGCCTGGCCCTGGCCGCCCATAAACGACCCGGCCTGGCTGGGCCAGTATACGCGGTCTTCCTCCACGATCTTCATCCCGTCCAGTTGTTTCAGGACCTTCTGGGCCAGCGGGCTATCGGGGCTGTCGGCTATCAGGGCGTTGGCTATCAGGGCCAGGACGTAAGGGTCTTCGGCCTGTTCCAGGTGGTCGGCAATGTAATCCAGGCCGCGCCGGGTGGCCTGTTCGTCCTCGTGACCGGCCTCGATCAAAGCCCAGACCACGTAAGCTGTGACGGGCAGATCGCTGTTTTGCAACTGTTGCCAGGCGTAGGATACGCCTGTGGCCGGCCAGGAGCCGTCACTTTGTTGCTGCTCCATCAGCCAGCGAGCGGTGCGCTCGATGAGGGCCGGGTCCACGTAGTGCACGCGGGACATGTCGTTAAGCTCCATTATGCCGTAGGCGCTGAGCATCACCCAGGCCGGGGGGTTGCCCATCAGGGAGAACCCTCCGCTGGACACCTCGAAGGTCAAAAGCCGCTGATAGCCCTGAGCGATGTACTGCTCGGCCTGCATCTGGAGTTCGGGAGTGGCCTGCTTTGTGCTCTTCAGGTAATCGAGCACCAGAACATTCGGGTACGTCACCGACGTAGTTTGTTCAAATCAGCCGAAGGGCATGCGTAACATGCCCTGTAACCCCTCCACAATCTGGCTGACGATGCCAGGGTAAACTTTGACGTAGATACGGGCCGTGCCGGGGATAGCTTCCTCCGGGATAGCCATCACCTCCTTGACCGAGCCGCGCAGGTTATCGCTTTTCGTCAGGCGGAACTCCTTGCCGTCGGGCACGACCTGGATCTCTTTGGCGATGGCGTCGCTCATGCGCTCTCCCCAGGCGGTGACCTGGAAACGGTTGCGGCCAAACTTCAGGGCGCGGATGGGGAAGTACACCACCTCCACGTCGTTAGCTTCGATGGTCAGTTTCTTTTCCCTGTCTTCCTCGTCCAGCAGCTCGAACCAATCCTCTTCCTCGACCTCCAGGCGCACCTCCTGGGCCTGGGGCAGATAGTTGAAGACGGCCACCGGCAAAGATACCTGGTCGTTCTGGGTCAGGTAGAGGGGCAGATCCAGGTCGATGAAAAAGTCCTGGAAGACCCGCAACCCGGCCACCGCGTTGCCCAGCTCGCCCCGCTGCGAAGAGGCTAAAACGCTCATCCGCCAGGTGGTGATGGAATCGGCCATCGGTATCTCCAATTCGGCCTGGCCCTCGTCGTCGGTCAGGACCTGGGGATTCCAGTACAGCGTTTCCGGGAAGTACTGGCGCAGACGGGGCGGTTCCTGGGCCTCACCTGCCGCCCGGTCGCGCTTCTCGGTTGGCAGGGGCGTAGACAGCGGCGTCGGCGTGGGTTCGGCCGCCCTCCTATCGATAGCTTCCTCTAAAGGTACTGGGACTACGGGTATTCCACCGATTCCTCGAAGGTAGCTTGCTGGCACGGCTGTCATGGCGGCGCCGACGACTATCAACGGGGTGGGCAGGAGCAGGATACCCCCCAGGATAATGCCCGCCGCGGCCGGCCACCGCTGGCCCTTTACGGCGAAGCCCATTCCCCGCAGATAGAAGCCCAAAACGAGCAACCCCACGACCAGTACTCCGAGGGCAAAACGCGCCTCCCAGTCATAAGGCTCAGCCCTGGAACTGAGGTAGCCCAGCAGGGCCAGGAGCAGCAAACAGGTCACCATGAGAAAGAGCATGATCGCCAGCGTCCCATCTTTAGCCCGCCAGGCGTGCACGGCCAATCCCACCAGGGAGACCAGGGCGGCCAGCCCCAGCCCTGCCAGGAAGATGAGCAGCACCCACTCGATCAGTTCGCTCTCGTAGAGGGAAACTATCAGCGGAGCGACGACGCAGGTCACCACACCGCCCAGGGTGAAAAAGCCGATCACCCCATAGCCCAGGCTTTTGCCCAGAATTTGCCCTCGCCACAGGACTACCACGCTCAGGATCAGGCCCAGCAGCGAAAGCGCCGCCAGTCCCCAGGTGACGCCGTTCGCGGTGCGGGCGTAGATGACCTGACGTTCGGCCTCGATAGCGTTCTGCTTCTCGTAGCGCGGCCGGGCCAGCGGTTGGCGGGCGGCAGTGGGCGCGTAGGCCAGGGCTGCCCTGGCGGTGCGGTCTTGCGCGGCACGCACCTCGGCCTGCTCCTCCGGTAGCTCGATGTAGCCGAGCGGAGAGAAGCCTTTGATCTGGTACTTAGGCTCAAGCAGCTCGGCCTGGAGCAGAAAATAGAGCTTGGCAAAACCGGCCTCCTGCTCCTGAAGGGCGAACACCGATTCATCCACCACGCTGATGCCCAGGGCGGCGGGCAGCGGTTGGCCGTCTTTGGCGGTCTGGAAGGATATGGTGGCCGTCTCGCCCGGTTTGTAGGTGTCTTTGTCGGCGGTGATGGTGGTCTGGATGTCTGCGGCGCGGTCCACCACCACCAGCCGCGTGTCGGCCACGATGCTGGCATCCGCTAAGACCTTGTAGGCGTGAAGTTGCAGCGTTCCAAACAGGGCTTCGTCCAGGTCCACGTCGGCCACGGCCCGGCCATCTTTTATTTCCAGGGCGCGGGTGGAGAGGGTCTGGCCTTCGCGAACGATGTCCAGGTAGATCGTGCCTCTCTGGGCAGTGGTCAGGGCCTCCAGGTGCATGGTCTCGCCCACGCGATAGGCGGCCCTTTCCGGGCGCAGCAACACGTACTCCGGGGCGGAGTCCATCGACAGTTCCACGGTGCGGGTGACCCGCTGGCCCTCTTTGTCGCGGGCGCTGATGGTTATGGCCCACCCCTCCGGTACAAAGGTGAATTCGGCCAGGCCGTAACGGCCGGTGGTCAGGCTGGCCTTCTCTCCGGCCACCTCTACCGTCAAATCAGTTTCGGCTGGAGCGCCATCGGGGTAGGAGGTTATGATGTACACGACGTTTTCCACGCCGGGCTTGAGGGTGCCACTTTCGGGCACGGCGTCGATGATGATGGGTTCCTCGGCCACGGGCAGGGTGTGGGCCGTCTGCTCGGCGTGTTCTGCCTGGTCGATGACCGTTACCTCCAGGCCAAAGGTGGCCTGCCCGACCTCCGGCGCGCCGCTGACGAAGTAGGCCGGCAGCTCAAATTTGAAGTCGAAGCGGCCCTTTTCATCGGTCGTGCCCTTCAGGGTCATGACCTGGCGGCGCTCGACCTCGTACACGTAGCCGCTTATCTCCACCTCGCCCTCGGCCACCGGCTTGCCAAAGAAGTAATCGGCCTGGAGATGGCCCTCTACCGTCTGGCCCGGCAGGTAGAAGGTCTTATCCGTCTCCACCGAGATGCGGAACTTGGGCAACACGTAAGGCTTGACCGTGACCGTCCGCTCCGACTCGGTTTCGCCCAGGTGAGCCACGATCTTGTAACGCCCGGTGTTGACCTCTGAGGCCAGGACAAAATCCAGGCTGGCGATGCCCCACTCCGAGGCGCTCACGCTCTGACGCAAGACCTTGTTGCCCTTCGGGTCCTCGACGATGAATTCGATCTCTTCGCCGTCGGCGGCCTTGAGATTGGCGCTGTCCAGGGCCAGGCTGCGGATGTGGATGGTCTGGCCCGGCTGGTAGAGGGGCTTGTCGGTGGTCAGCAGCAGCTTGTAGTCACGGCGCACGTTTACCGGCCGCTCCAGGCGGTCTGCGCCCTGGGGAGAAGTCGTTTCCACCACCAGGGTTTGCTCCTCGTCCAGGTTTTCGGGCACGTCGAAGCGTATTTCTGCCGCGCCGCGCTGGTCGGTTTGGCCCTGGAAGACGGTGAGCCCCTTACCGCCTTTGCGGGGCACCAGGCTCACGGTGACGGCTGCTCCGGGCAGGGGGGCGCCGCTGTTGAAGTCCTGCACCACGGCCCGCAGGGTGGCCTGCTCCCCTGGGCTAAACTGCTCCGGGGTCAGAACTACCGTCTGTTGGCCGGTGATCCGGCTGGCTGCGGCGGCGGCGTAGACGGTGGCTCCGACCGCCACCACCACTACCAGAGCCAACCCCACCACGGCCAGGATGATTTTCCTGCGTTTGACCAGGTTCATCGTAATATTGCTCCTTTCTATTCACGTATGCCGTATCTGACATCTGCTATTAAGACGCCACGATGGAGCAAAACGTTCCTGTTGAGCAAACGTCTTTCTGGAAAGACAGGGTATCCTCTTGTGATGCATCAGATTACTGCCCCTTCATGATCTGTTCGATGGGTACGTAGTCGATGTCGAAGCCGAAGTAGCGTGGGCCGGCACCGCCCAGCCCCCGCTCTGAGCGGAATGCCTCTAAGCCCTTGATGCCGATGACTGCCACCTGGCGGCCTGCCTCAATGAGGTTGTTGGTGATGCCCTCTCCCGTCTCTCTATCCACGATGGTAGCCAGGTCCGGGCTACAGACGAAGGGCTTGTCGTCCAGCCAGGAGACGTGGTTCTCGTTCTTGAACCAGACCTTGAGGGTATGGCCGGCGTAATCATCTGTGCCCTGGACGTGGGTGGTGCCGAACATATACCCCTGGCGGTCTTCCCAATCCTTCCTGGTGATCTCACCGCTGAAGAGCAGCCAGCCCCCGGTGAAGGTGATGGCGGCCTCCACCGGGTCTTCGCCCCGCTCCCGCGCCTGGCGGATGGTGCGGCCCAACTCCAGGCTCCTGGTCAGCGTGCCGGGCACGACGATTTCCTTCATCTCGTCGGCGCGCAGCAGCGTCGCGGCTATGAAGCACACCCCATAGGCCGCCACGCTCAACATCTTGCCGATGCGCTCCAGCATGTGGGGGCTGACCGCTTCCTTGAGGATGACCACGTTCCCCCACGGATCCACGCTCGTCAGGGGGAAACTGTCTTTTTCGTAGAGATAGGGCGTGCCCTGCATCTCCTCGGGGATAGCCCGTCCGGCGTAGTCGCCGTCCACCACGGGGATGCCCATGCGCACGCCGGTGATGAGGGGTGAGGGGGTATTGCCCGCTCCCAGTTCGGCGGGCACGATGGCCCCTATCTCCACGCCCGCATATTCGCCCAGCTCGCGCACCGCCACTTCCATGGCGCGGCGACCGTGCCTGTCCACCAGGCCCAGGCGCGCGATCTCGGCCCTGGTCTCGGGCGAGAGGGGAGCGATAGACCCCATGCCGTAGGGGGTGCAGGTCCAGGCCTGGTCGGGTATGTCCGCGATGTCCACCCATTCAATGGACAACCCCTCCTCCAGAGCGGAGTGGAGCACCTCTGTGCCCCAATCAGCGCCGCCCCCGCCGCCGGTGCCCATAAACAGGCAGCCCCGGATGAAGTCTTCACAGTCTTGCGTGGTGCTCAGTTTTCCTCTTGGCATTGTATAATTCCTCCTTTTTCAGTATTATCAGCCCAGGTGCCTGGCACTTCCAAAGTGCCAGGCACCTTTGGTTAACTATCCGCCGTCCACCCGGTGGCAGGCTACCAGATGTCCATCGCCAATGTCCACCAGAGATGGCTCCTCTCTGGGACAGATGCTCATTGCCAGGGAGCAGCGAGGATGGAAGTGGCAGCCAGGGGGTGGTTTGGCCGGGCTGGGCGTACCACCCTCCAGCACGATGCGTTTGCGGCGGGTGTCGGGGTCGAGGGTTGGGATTGAGGACAGCAGGGCCTCGGTGTAGGGGTGGTGGGCTCCGCCGAAGATGGCCTCCGAGGTGCTCATCTCCACCACCCGGCCCAGATACATGACCGCGATGCGATCGCTGATGTGCTGTACCACGTTCAGGTCGTGGGAGATGAAGAGGTAGGTCAGGCCGAACTCCCGTTGCAACTCTCCTAACAGGTTCAGGATTTGGGCCTGGACCGACACGTCCAGGGCCGAAGTCGGCTCGTCGAGAACCAGGAATTTGGGGTTGAGGGCCAGAGCACGGGCCACGGCGATGCGCTGGCACTGGCCGCCGGAGAACTCGTGGGGATAGCGGTAAAGGTGTTCCTGGCCCAGGCCCACGCGCTCCAACAGGGTCAGAACGCATCGTCGCCGCGCCTCGCCGCGCATTTTTGTATGGGTGCGCAAAGGCTCGGCCACGACGTTCAACACGTTCATGCGGGAGTTCAGAGAAGAAAAAGGGTTCTGAAAGACCATCTGCATATCCCGGCGGCGGCGGCGCATCTCCTGTTGTCCCAGGGAGAGGATATCCGTCCCTTCGAAAAGCACCTGGCCGCTGGTAGGCTCGATGAGACGTAAGAGACAGCGCCCCAGGGTAGTCTTGCCGCAGCCGGACTCGCCCACCACGCCCAGGGTCTCCTCCTGCTCTAAGGCCAGGTTCACTCCGTCCAGGGCGCGCACTATCCGCCCCCGTCGGAACAAGCCCCCCCGTGCGGAGAAGTGTTTGGTCAACTCCCGCACCACTACCAGCGGCTGGCTCATACCTGTCCTCCCTCTCCGCGGTACAGGTGGCAGGCTACATAATGTCCATCCTGGTCGGAGCCGACGGGGATGAGGGAGGGATGCTCCTGTTGACAGAGAGTCATGGCCCGTTCGCAACGAGGCTCGAAGGGGCACCCGGCAAATACGGTCAGGCCACTGGGCACCGAGCCGGAGATGGCCCGCAGGACGTGACCACGGCTGCCCGGCTGAGGGATGGCGGCCAGCAGCCCTTGCGTGTAAGGGTGTTTCATGTTCTTGAAGATGTCCCGCGTATAGCCAGTTTCCACCATGCAGCCCAGGTAGAGAACGGCCACCCGGTCACAAGCCTCGGCCACCACTCCCAGGTTGTGGGTGATAAGGAGGATGGACAGCCTGTGCTTTTCCTTCAACTCTATCAGGAGGGCCAATATCTGAGCCTGGATGGTAACGTCCAGGGCGGTGGTCGGCTCGTCGGCGATGAGCAGGTCGGCGTTAGAAGCGAGGGCCATGGCGATCATAACCCGCTGTTGCATCCCCCCGCTCAACTCGTGGGGGTACGACTTCACGGTGCGCAGCGGATCGGGCAGGCCCACGGCGTCCAGCATCTCCAGGGTCCGCTGCTGGGCGGCTTGCCGGGTCAGCGGCTGGTGTTGGCGGATGACCATGCTGATTTGCTCACCTATAGAGAAGACGGGGTTGAGGTAGGCGGCCGGGTCCTGGAAAATCATGGCGATGCGCCGGCCACGGATATTCCGCATCTCCGCCTCGCTCTTGCTCATTATATCCTCGCCGTCGAAGAGGATGCGCCCGGCCTTGATCTCGCCCGGCGGGCGCACCAGGCGCAACAAGGATAAGCCGGTTACCGACTTGCCGCAGCCCGATTCTCCAACCAGGCCGAAAACTTCGCCTCGCCGGATATCCAGGCTGACCCCGTTCACCGCCCGCACCTCGCCGGCGTAGGTGTGGAAACGGACGTGCAGATTTTCTACCGATAACAAGATATTATCCATTTCAGTGCGTTCCAAAAGCCAGCCGGGGATTCTGATTCAAGCCACAGAGGGCACGGAGAACACAGAGAAAGAGGTTTTTTCCCTGGATAAATCTGTGTCATCCGTGACCAAAATCCGTGTCAGCCCAGCCGCCGGGTGCGGGGATCGAACACGTCGCGCACGGCGTCTCCCAGCAGGTTGAAAGCCAGGGTGACCAGAAAGATAGCCAGGCCGGGGAAAGCGCCGTACCAGGGCTGGCCCATAATGTAGGTACGCCCCACGCTGACCATCTTGCCCCAGTCGGGGGTGGGGGGCTGGACCCCGAACCCGATGAAACTCATGGCCGCGCCCGTAAGGATGGCCGAACCGATATCGGTGGTGGCCTGCACCAGCACCGGGGTCATGACGTTGGGCAGGACGTGGCGAAAGATGATGGTCGGACTATCCACCCCCATGCCTCGCGCCGCCTCGATGAAGGAGCGTTCCCGCAAAGAGACGGTTTGGGCGCGCACCAGCCGGGCGTACCAGGGCCACCAGGTGAGGGCAATGGCGATCATGACGTTGACGAAACTGCGCTCCAGGGCGGAGGCGATGGCGATAGCCAAAAGCAGGGGCGGAAAGGCCAGAAACATGTCGGTCACGCGCATGATGGCTTCGTCCAGCCACCCCCCGGCGTAGCCCGCCAGCGCGCCCAGGGGTATGCCGATGATGACCGCCACGGTCACCACCAGGAGGCCGACGCTCAGGGAACTGCGCCCGCCGAAGAGGACGCGGGCCAGCACATCGCGCCCCAGATAATCGGTACCGAAAGGGTGTTCGCCGCTGGGGGGCAGAAACTTGTTGGTCAGATTGGGCTCCCCTCGACCCTCCGCCGGGTAGGGAGTGAGCAACGGAGCGAAGATCGCTCCCAGGACGAAGACCAGAATGATGAACAGGCTGATGAGCGCCAGCGGATCGCGCCGGAAGGCGCGAATCATCAGGCCGTATTCCTCGAATTGGGCCTGCCTCTGCCTGGCCCAGTCGCCCAGCCACCGCTCAGCCAAGGTCATAACCTACTATCTCCTTTGGCGGCGGCGGCGGATACGTCCGCTTGCTGTGGGCCAGGCCCATGTCCACCAGGCTCTCGGCCAGCTTGAGGGCCACCACTGAGGGGTTGATGATCGGCACGGCGTAGCCGCGCGCCGCCAATTCTTCGCTGGCTGTGCGGGCCACGCCCTTCATCCCCGTGCAGCCGAGGACGACGACGTGCGCTCCATCCTCTTTCACCGCCTGGAGCGAGGCCTCCACCACCGCCTCGGTCAGCCGCGCCGGATCCCCGTCCAGTTCCAGCACGGGGATGTTGACCACCCGCACCGAAGCCACCTTGCCCTCCAGGCCGAACTTGACGAACAGGCGGTGAAAGATAGGGATGTCTCGCTCCATAATGCCGATCAACGAGAACTTGTGGGCCAGCATGGCCGCCAGGTGCATGGACGCCTGAGCCGGGCCGACGACGGGGATGGTCAGCAGTTCGCGAGCGGCGTCCACGCCGGGGTCGGCCATGCAGTCGATGACTACGGCGTCCATCCCCTCTTTTTCGGCCGCCCGGGCCTTAGCCAGAACGTCAGGCACAGCCAGGGCCTCCTCGTAGTCAGATTCGATGGAAGCCGGGCCCCGATCCAGGCCCACGACGCTGATCTCGGTATCGGGCCGGGCCGCTTCACGATAGACCTCCACTGTATCGGCCACGAATGTCTGAGTGGTCACGGGTGCAATCACACGGATCTTCATAAATGATAACCTCCTGGAAAGAATCGAGCGCCGTGAAGTGATTCAGCCTAACGTAACCCGGGGGTCAAGGAAGGACTGAAGCAGATCCAGAAACAGGTTGATAAAAACGTAGAAGACGGTAACTACCAGAGTGACCGCCATTATGACCGGAAAGTCCATGCTGAGGATAGCCCTGGTGACGTAGCTGCCCAGGCCGGGCCAGGCGAAGATGATCTCCACCAGGATGGCTCCTGTCAGCGAATAGACGAAGGAGAGGGCCAACACCGTTAAGGTGGGCACGATGGCATTCTTGAGGGCCAGGCGGAACAGGATGATGCGCTCCGGGATGCCGGCCGCCCGAGCGGCGGTGATATAGCCCTCCTCCAGAACTTCTATCATGGTCGAGCGGGTCATGCGGATGGTCAGGCCGATGGCGTAAGTCCCCAGGGTGAAAGCGGGCAGGATGAGATGTACCAGACTGCTGCGCAGGGCCAACCAGTTGCCCGTGAGTACACTGTCGATGACGTGGAAGCCCGTGATTTGCTGTATGGGGTAGAAAAGGGAAACGTTCCTATCCACCCGACTGCCTATAGGCAAGAGCTTCAGCCGGCCGAAAAAAAATAACTGTAACAAAAGAGCCATCCAGAAGACGGGCATGGAGACCCCGACCACGGCCAGCAGGCGGCTCACGTGGTCGAGCCAGCGATCCTTCTTAGCCCCGGAGAAGATGCCCAGAGGGATGCCGATGACGACGGCCATGATCATGCTGGTGATGACCAGTTCCAGCGTGGCTGGCAGGTAGGTCTTGAGGTCGGTCAGGATGGGCTGATGCGAGCTTACGGAGACGCCGAAGTCGCCATGCAATAGATCGTTCATGTAATGGAAGTACTGGACATAGAGGGGTTGATCCAGGCCCAGCTTGATGCGGGCGGCGGCTATTTGTTCCTTGGTGGGATGGGGGCCGACCCAGAGAGCGGCGGGATTAGAAGGCACGACGCGAGAGATGACGAAGGTGATGACCGAAATGCTCAGCAGAACCAGCACGGCCAGCGCCAGCCGCCTGGCGAGGTATTCCCATTTTTCCATGTAGTCTCTCCGGGGACTCTTTTCAAGCCACAGAGAGCACGGAGAAAGAGGTTTTTCCCTCTGTGAACTCTGTGTCCTCTGTGGCTAAAGTAAGGGGTTGGAAGCATGGAAGAGATTACCATCACTTTCCATGCTTCCTTACTCCGCCCTCAGACCCGCCTTCCTACCGCGACAGCTTGTAGACGAAGATGATATGCGGATAAGCCGGGTTGTCCACGTAGCCCTTGATGTCGGACCGCAGCTCGTGGTTGTTGGCGCGGTCGTAGAAGAACGCGGCGGCGGCGTCCTCGATCAGCATCTTCTGGGCTTCGATGAAGAGCCGTTCTGCCTCGGCGCGGTCGGTGGCGGCCAGTTCGTTACCCTTGTCAATGATCTCGTCGAATTTGGGGTCGCAGTAGTAGCCCAGGTTGAAGAGGATCTCCTCCTCACAGTGGAACATATTGAAAAGATAGGTGTAGGGGGTGATGTAATCAGGCCACCAGTAGAAGACTAAGATGTCCTGGGCCGCCATGGGGTCAGACATGGCCAGGTCCCACTGGGGTTCCCATTCCATGCCCCGCACCTCCAGGTTGATCCCCAGCTTGGCCAGCTCCGCTTTCCACAGCTCGCCCACCTGTTCTTCATCCAGGTCGCCAGTGGCGAAGGTCATCAGCAGGTCGAAGCCGCCCTCGGGATAACCGGCCTCAGCCAGCAGTTCCCTGGCCTTGTCCAGGTCGTAGTAGTACTGGAACAGGTCCTCGCTGTAGCCCCACATCCCGGCAGGAACGGGGCCGTAAGCCTGGGTGGCCTGGCCCATCATCACGCTCTCGATGAACTGCTCGTAGGGGAAGGCATAAGAAAGGGCCTGCCGCACGAGCTTATTATTGGTGGGCTCCTTCTTCACGTTGAAAAGGCCCAGCAGGTTCTGGAAACTGGGGTTGGTGTAAACTGTAACGTCATCGCGGGCATCCAGAGCCTCGAGGTTCATCCGTGGCAGGTCGTAGGCGGCGTCCGCCTGGCCGGCCTCGAGCATCTGCTGCTGGACGATGGGGTCAGGATTGATCTCGAACAAGATCTTGTCGAACTGACCTTCCTGCCATCCACCCCAGTAATCGTCGAAGCGGGTCATGATCAGCCGCGTGCCGCGCTCGCGGCTTTCGATCATGTAGGGGCCTGTTCCTGCATCGTGGCCCTCGTTGAACCACTCGCTGACCTTATCTCCCTGGGCCTCGACTGCGGTGGGGCTGAAGATCCACGCTCCATAGCCGGAAGCGGCGATGAGGTCAACGGGCGCGGCATAATTTAAATTGAACTCCACCGTATAGTCGTCAATGACTTTGATCTCCTTCACTGCATCCCAGATGAAAGCCGCCCCCAGGCCCAGGCTCATAGTCCGATCTATGGAGTACTTCACCGCCTCGGCATTGAAATCTGTCCCGTCGTGGAACTTCACCCCCTCCCGCAGATGGAAG
Source organism: uncultured Anaerolineales bacterium (assembly GCA_964646625.1). GTDB lineage: Bacteria > Chloroflexota > Anaerolineae > CAZYHC01 > CAZYHC01 > DAOULT01. Next base: position 131,164 of record CAZYHC010000005.1, on the reverse strand, counting down.
GTCCAGGTCAGGCCATCCTCCGACGACTCCCAACTGGTGGCCAAAGCCGGGCTGATAACCTCCTCGCTGCCGGGGGGATTGTAGAAAGTCAGGGTCTCGTAGGCATTGCCCATCACCACCGAGTCGTTGGAAAAGCTGATGCTGGGGTCAATGTCGGGGAAGGTTGTCCCGTGGGCGTAGACGAACACGTTCCCTTCCTGAGCCGCCGTCGGCGCGAGGCTCAGAGTAGCCAATATCAAGACCACAGCCAGACAGAGCAACACTTTTCTCTGTTTCATCTCCTTTTCTCCTTTTTTATTTTTGATTGTTAAATATCGCTACTTTACTATGTTTCTACCTGGCGCATCACCTCCTTACCGTGAGTCGGTTTACAGTTATTATAGTACGGCAGCAGGCACTTTCTGGCAAAAGGCCACCCTGGCTTCAATCGCGCAGGAGTTGTTGATAAAGAATGATCTGAAAGATAATGTAAAAAGCTCCCGTGCCGATGGCGATATCCCACCACCAGTTGTTAAAGCCCAGACCTGCACATAAGATGGCAGCTCCTAACGTGACGCCTCCGAGCAGAGAAACTTGAAGCGCCAGCAGGAAGGATATACTCCAGGGTTTGAACTTTTCCGGGAGCTTCAGCCAGTGGAAAGCGCTCTCGATCTTCGGCTCTGGGACGTGTTGTATGTAGAACTCCTTGATCTTATTCATCGCCTGGACACTATCGAGCCAGGCTTGCCGCAACCTCACCAGGTGCAGCAGGGTCAGCATACCAGCCGCACTCAATAAGACGAACAAGCCTGCGAAGGCCCAATGGATAAGCGGCGTCTTGAGAGTTTCGAGCTGCGAGCTTAGAATGGCCGCAATAAAGCTCCCCACCGTGATCAGGTAGAAGGTGGTCACTTTGGTGCGGTCCTCGTTGACTTGAAAGGCCGCCTGCGCAATGTACTCGAATTCAACGGTCAAGATTTCGTCAGGGCTTAATGGTTCTTTTTTGTCTTCGGGATCTTTCATGGTCATCTCCCTCCATCGCGTGGTACATATTATACTACAATGATTCCCTATTTGCAAGTGCCGTCCGGCCTGACTTTACATAACTGAGAGATGATTTACTTCTTTCCTTACAATCTTTTTTGTAACCTTTCTTGAAGCGCTTCGCTTGTCAGTTCTCGAAGCGCGTTAGAAGCGATCCATTTCGCGCTTTTTGCATCCATTTTTTGAATCTGTTTGGCAGTTTCAATGGCCTGCCTGTTCAAATTGAGGTTACGTTTTCCAATTTGTCTTAGTGCCCAATTGACCGCTTTCTTAACAAAATTTCTATTATCGGGGGCTTCTCTCTGGATGAGGGGAAAGAACTCCTCAAATTGATCGTCGTGCGCTTTCTTGTCGCTGACAGCCAGGCGGGCCATCAGCACGAAGCCCGTTCTTTTCACGAATTCTTCCCCTCTGGAGCTCCATTCAAAGCACTTCTGGTATGCAAATGCGGTTTTCTCAAAGAGGTTCATACAACACTGATCGCAGATCTCCCAATAATCAAAATCTTTGACCCAGCTTTCCATTTGCTGTTCGGTAACCATTTTGGGGTCATCGATCATGGTGGCCAGTATCCTGGTTTCACGGGTGTCTGAGGCCCAGAGTTGTTGAGCGAGGAGATGATTGCGGCCTATTTTCTTAGCCATCTTTCGCAGATTGGGAATGGATACTCCGTAGGTGTTCTTGGGATTAATTCCATACCGCGCCATACCTGCTACTGCTTCTGGATTAGACAGGGCTTGAAACTGTTCTATAATTTCTTCGTATTGCATTTTGTCCTCCTCATCGGGTTGCTCAGCTCTCGCCAGAGGCGGTCGCGCGCTACTGCTGGTAACTGATCCGGTAGATCACGTTCGCCGTATCGTCCGAGACCAGCAGCGCGCCATCGGGCATGACCAGCACATCCACGGGGCGTCCCCACCCGCGATCGCCTTGCAGCCAGCCTTCAGCGAAGACCTCGTATTTCACGGCGCGGTTGTTTTCCAGTCGCACCAGCGTCAGGCGATAACCAATCGGCGTGCTGCGATTCCAGGAGCCATGTTCGGCGATGAAAATCTGGCCTCGATATTCGTCGGGGAACATCGTTCCCGTGTAAAAACGCATGCCGAGCGAGGCCACGTGGGGGCCAAGTTCCATCGCCGGAGGGGTAAACTCCGCGCACTCGCGCTGCTGGCCGAACTCCGGGTCGGGGATATCCGTCCCGTGACAATAGGGGAAGCCAAAGTGCAGCCCTTTCTGGGGGGCGTGATTCAACTCGTCCGGCGGCCTGTCATCGCCCAGCCAATCGCGCCCGTTATCGGTGAACCACAGTTCGTCCGTCTCTGGGTGCCAGTCAAATCCCACCGTGTTGCGAACGCCATGGGCGAAGATCTCCAATTCGCTACCATCGGGCTTCAGCCGCATGATCGAGGCATAGCGTTCGTCAGCGCGCTGGCAGACATTGCACGGCGCACCCACCGGCACGTAGAGCCTCCCATCCGGCCCAAAGCGGATGAACTTCCAGCCGTGGTGTTTATCCTGGGGAAAACCATCGTTGACCACCACAGGTGGGGGCGGATTGTTCAGGTCGGCTTCGATATCGTCGTATCGCAGGACGCGGTTCACCTCGGCCACGTAGAGCGCGCCATCTCGAAATGCCACGCCGTTGGGCATAAACAATTTCTGGGCCAGGGTGATGACCTCATCGGCTTCGTGGTTCTGGTCGCGGTCCAGAACGGCGTAAACGTTCCCCAGCGAGCGCGTGCCGACAAACAGCGTGCCGTTCTCGCTCAGCGTCATCGAGCGCGCTTCTGGCACATGGTGGGCATAGATGCTGATCTCAAACCCCGGCGGCAGTTTGATCTTATCGAGTTGCGGCTCCTGCTGGCCGACTGGCGGCAGGCTGAACGCCGGCCAGCAAAAAAGGGCTAAAGTCAACAGAAGCGAAGGAAAGGAGAGCAGGGGGTTGTGGGTGTTCTGCCTGGTCAATTTCATACATAGCACCTCCAGCATAGCACCTCCAGGAGATAACAAAATGTCCGCCAGGAGCTCTGACTTGCCTCCAGCGGGATTACTTGTTATACTTTACCTTGCCTGCTCTATTATAACATGACTGTCTCTTCATTCGCAAGGACCTCTGAATTGCGGAGGTCACGGAGAAGGTGCCTGGCACTTTTGGAAGTGCCAGGCACCTACCAGAAGTATGGACGCACTTGCCCCGGCGGAAGTGATAGACGGTATAAACACCTACAATCATTTTAGAAGGAGGAGGAATAAATGATGGAGAAGGAAAACAATGGTGAGGGCAACGACCGGCCAGGCTTTTACGAAGCTACCCGTGGTGAATACAAGGGCCACCCCGTAATTACCTTGCCGATTGGCGGCGGACGTGGTTTCACCTTCGGTCTGACGAAAGCCAGGGCCATCCTGGACCACCTCGAGGAGATTGAGAAGTTCGTCCTCGAAAACGGGTAGTCTCCCCCAAAAGTGTTGCTAAGCATTTTACCGCTGAGAACGCCGAGTTCGCAGAGTATTTCTTGTATTTCTCAGCGATCTCTGCGTGCTCTGCGGTTCAAAAGTTGCTATCCTTCAGCCAGCAACACCCAAGAGGGAGACTACCCGAAAACGGGTAGGCGGGGAATGGCCCAGGGCTGAGCCAACGAACGTCAAACTTGACAATGCCTGTACTCTGTGCTATAGTAGGATTTGAAACCGCATTTCAATTACTAAAACGGTCGAGGGTGATAAACCTATCAGGCGGGCTATCATCATAGTTGAGCCTTGGCCGGTCGAAGGACTGGTGGAATAAGTGTCAACCAGGACAACGATGGGGGCTCAGGCCAGCCGCTTGAGGCCGAAACCGTGACCGAAGATAAGGGGCAAAGGAGCAAGGCACCAATGAAGGTCGAAGAATGGGGCTACACCAATCCTGTAGTGTCTTATCTGTACGGCAAACCTCCCCTGGTCTGGAAGGACATGCGTGTCCAGTTGGTCGTCTACGAGACAGACATCGCGAACGTGCGGCGCGTGGTCCCGGAGCCGCTGGAGCCGCGCACCAACGTGGTGATTACCTGGGTCTCGGAATTTGAGCTGGGTACCACGCAGGGCGGCTTTAAGGAAGCGGCCATCTACGTGCAGGTCAAGTTTGGGGACATCGAGGGCGACTACGAGCCCTTCCTGTACGTCAACTCGCACCTGCCGCTGACCGGCGGCCGCGAGATCTGGGGCTACCAGAAGAAGATGGCTGACATTGGACTGTACCACGAATACGAAGCGGTGCGCGGCCAGGTGGATCGCCTGGGGCACCAGATTCTTAAAGCGTTGGTGGTACCTGAGTACGAGGCCAGCATGGACGAGGTGCCCTGGAGCACGGGCGGCGTCTTCTCGCTGAAGTACATTCCCGCCGCCGAGGAGGGCGAGCCCTCCCTGCGCCAGTTGATCCTCACCCCCGGCGAGTTTACGGCGCAGGAAGGCAAATTCTTCGGCGGGCGCGCTTCGGTGGTTTACGAGCGCTCGGAGATTGATCCGACCTACATCCTTGAGCCCCAGCGCATCATCGGCGGCTTCTTCGGTCAAGGTGACCTGTACCTGCCGCTGGGCAAGATTGTGCACCGCTACGGGTGAAGCACCTTACCCCCTAAAGAAACCGCCCGAAGACAATCCTCTGTTAGGGCTGCCCAACGTGGTGATGATACCGCGCTTGGGAGCCCCATGGTCGGGAGTCGATGACCAACGCTGGCATCATGGCCTCATGCAGCGTGGTGCAAGCGTTGCAGATGGGAGAGCCGGTGCATCGGATAAGCTGGTCCGGCGCTCCCGTAGAAAGGAAAGGGAAGGAGGTGAGGAGAGCTACCAGAACGCAAAGCAAACTTGACTGCTCTAAGAAAAAAGTTCGAGTTAGACAAGAATTAGGAGAAAAAGGAGGAAAGGAACAATGTCTAGCAATTTGCGTTGGTTGCGGGTTGTAGGTGTCATTGTCATGCTGGCGATGGTGCTGTGCCCGTTCACCTTCGACAAGAGCGTCCAGGCTCAGGAGGAGGTGACCATCACCTGGGCCACCATCGCTGGCTTCTACACCGACTGGGCTGAGGAAGTAGCCAAGGAGTTCGAAGAGAAAACGGGCTGGAACGTTGAGGTTATCGACATTGACTTCTCCCAGTTGTACGAGAAGCAAGTCATCGAGTTCGTGGGCGACACCGGCGCCTACGACATCATCACCTACGACGTGGGCTGGAAGGCCGAGTTCGCTAACAGCGGCTACATCCTTGCCCTGGACGACTACATCGCCGCCAGCGACCCTGAGGAGGTCCAGTTTGAGGACATCCACCCGGCTCTGATCGAGGCCTCATGCCGGTGGAAGGGCAAGGTCTGGGGGCTACCCTACTACACCTTCACCATGGGCTACTTCTATCGCTGCGACCTGTTCGAGGATCCCGGCGAGATGGCAGCCTTCGAGGAGAAGTACGGCTACCCCCTGGACGTCCCACAGACCTACGATCAACTGGCCGACATCGCCGAGTTCTTCCATCGCAAGCCGGGCGAGATGCTCAAGGGCGAAACCATCGACGAGGAGTTCTACGGCATCGGCCTGATGGCGGGTCGCTTCCCTCACGTTCAGGACGAGATGATGTCCATTGCCTGGACGCAGGACCAGGATCTGATCAAGGACGACGGCATGCCCGGCACGACCGAGCCGGGCTTCCTCGAAGCGGTCCACCTTTACGTAGACAAGTTGTTGCCCCATGCGCCGCCGGGAGCGCTGACCTCGGCCTATGACGAGGTCGTGGGCCAGATGCGCCAGGGCTTGATCGCCCAAACCGCGGCCTTCTACCTCGACCAGTGGCCCAACATGGTCAAGACCGAGGACGAGGTGCCTGGGGCCGAGATCTGCGCCGCCACCTCGCCAGGTGCTCATACCTGGGTTGGGGCTTTGACGCTGGCCCTGAACGCCGACAGCAAGCACCCCGACCAGGCCTGGGAGTTCCTCAAGTGGATCACCGGCCCTGTGGCGCAGCGCAAGTTCGCCGAGGGCGGGGGCAGCACCTGCCGTATGAGCATCCTCACCGATCCGGAATTCCTCGAGGGTCGGCGCTTGGCGGCCGGTCACTTCCCGCCTCTGATGGAGGTTCTCGATCACACCGCCGAGTGCAACTTCTACCCCAACTACTACTACGTGCCCCAGGGTGGCAAGATCTACGATGAGGAGACCGCCTGGTTCTCGTCCGCCGCCAGTGGCGAGTACTCGGTCGAGGAAGCCATGCAGAAGCTGGCCGAAGCCATCGAGCTGCATTGCGGCGGCCCGTGCGAGATTCCCAACGACCACCTGGGCGTCGACTACAGCCCTGTACCGTGTCCGTACATCTTCGACAAGAGCGTCCAGATGAGGAAGTAGTAGCCACATAGCAACGTAGCATTCCCCAAGAGGGCATGGGGCTCCCATGCGGGGCCCCATGCCCTCGGGGCAAGGAGTGTGAGAATGGATGTAACAACTCCAGAGACACCTGCGGCCGCCAGGGCGCCGAAGAGAGTGATGTCGGATACCTGGTATTCGATCCTGCTCATCGCCCCGGCCATGGTCATCATCATCATCTTCGCGCTCTTTCCGCTCTTCTACGCTATCGACCTTTCCTTCCGCCACGTGGACCTGACCAGCGCGGTGGGCATCGGGCCGTACGTGGGCCTGGACAACTACCGCTTTGCGCTGAATGATAGGATCTTCTGGGAATCAACGCGTCGCACGCTCATCTTTGCCGTTGGGGCCGTCAGCATCGAGATGGTGTTGGGGGTGGCGATTGCCTTCCTGCTGAATGAGCTGCGCTGGTTCAAGGGCATTGTGCGCAGCCTGCTGATACTGCCCCTGGCCTCAGCGCCGGCCGCGGTGGGCCTGGTGTGGCGCTACATGTACCATCCCGACTTCGGCGTCTATAACGGCATCCTGTCGGCGCTGGGCCTCCCGGAACAAAACTGGCTGGGCGACGTCCACCTGGCTATGCCGAGCGTGATCGTGTTCGACATCTGGCAGTGGACGCCCTTTGTGGCCCTCATCGTGCTGGCCGGTTTGCAATCGCTGCCCAAGGAGCCCTTCGAGGCCGCCGAACTGGACGGGGCGTCAATCTGGCAGGTACTGCGGCGGCTCACCTTCCCCATGCTGATGCCCGTATTGACGCTCGTCTTCGTGCTGCGCACCATTGATGCCATCCGCCTGTACGATGCCATTTTGTCGCTGTCCCACGGCGGGCCGGGGACGGCGACCGAGACCCTGACCTATTACCTGTACCGCATTGGCCTGAAGTATTTCAGACTGGATCACGGGAGCGCGATATCACTCTTGTTCCTGTACGTGACGGTTGTGTTCACCGGCGTGGCGCTGCGCTCGATGATGCGCGTCCAGGCCGAGCGGGCGCGGCGCGCGTAATTAACTTAAGGAGGAGCCAACGATGCAAGCCAAAACCTTTACCATGGCCGATCTGGTGCGCTACACGCTGGTCATCGCCCTTTTGATCTTTTTCCTGTTTCCCATCTACTGGATGATCACCACCTCGTTCAAGCCGCCGCCAGACATCCTCACCCGCCCGCCGAAGTGGACGTTTGAGCCTACCCTCACCAACTACGTCTACGCCTTCGAAAAGGCCAACTTCGCCATGTTCATCAAGAACTCGCTGATCGTGTCGCTGCTCTCGACGAGCCTGGTCATCGTGCTGGGCTGCCTGGCCTCCTACAGCTTCGCCCGTTACAACCCGGGCGCTGGGAATCTGATGTTTTTCATCCTCACCACCCGCATGATGCCGGCCATCGCTGTGATCATCCCCTTCTTCGTGATCTTCAAGGAGGTCGGCAACACCAGCATCGGACAGGCGTTGTCGCTGGGACTGGATAGACCGGGTGCGTTGGTGGTGTGTTACACCGTGTTTAACCTCCCGTTGGCTATCTGGCTCTTGCACTCCTTCTTCCAGGACATCCCTGTGGAGTTGGAGGATTCGGCGCGCCTGGATGGTTACTCGCGTTTGCAGGTGCTGTGGCGGGTGGTGTTGCCCCTGGCGGCCCCGGGCATCGCCGTCACGGCCATCTTCTGCCTGATCTTCAGTTGGAACGAGTTTCTTTTCGCCTTCCTGCTGACACGTGATGTGGCTCGCACCATCACCGTAGGGGTGGCCGGCTTCTGGACCCAGCGCGGCATATTGTGGGGCCCGTTGTCGGCGGCGGCCACGGTGTGCGTGTTTCCGATGCTGATCTTCGCCCTCCTGCTGCAACGCTACATTGTGCGTGGCCTGACCTTCGGCGCGGTGCGCGGGTAACGGAGGTGTGTAACTATGTCTCTGGCTGATATTTGGGATCGTGTATTCTGGTCTATCATGATTGCCATTTTCGTGGGTCTGGTGTGGCTCAAGTTCTTAGACCCCATGGTCGCCTGCGTGGGGCCGGGCCTGGTCGTGGCCGCCATCGTGGGCGGCATCTATTTCTACCTGGGGTGGCGCAGGGCTACACGGACGGCTCAGATGGGCGAAGCTATAGAGGAGGAAGGTAGGTTATAGCCAATGCTGGAACTGCGCTCTCTGACCAAAAAGTTCGGAAAAACGGTCGCCGTCAACGACCTGAGCATCGCCTGCAAAGAGTGTGAGTTCCTGGTCATCTTCGGTCCGGCAGGTGCGGGCAAGACCACCACCCTGCGCCTGATCGCCGGCATTCTGAAGCCGACCAGTGGGGAGGTCCACTTCCGTGGACAGCCGCTGACGGACGTACCCCCCGAGAAACGCAACATATCCATGGTCTTCGAGAACTACGCCCTCTATTCGCACCTGTCGGTGTATGATAACCTGGCCTTCCCCCTGCGAGCGCGCAGGTATGGCGACGACCAGATCCAGCGACTCGTGCAGCGCATGGCGGGTATCTTGCAGATAGCCGAGTTGCTCGAGCGCCGCCCCGGCTTTCTAAGCGGCGGCCAGCGGCAGCGGGTGGCCCTGGGCCGGGCGCTCATCCGGGAGGCCGACGTCTATCTGCTGGACGAGCCCATCTCCCACCTCGACGCCAAGCTTCGCCACCACATGCGCGGCGAGTTGAAAGCCATGTGCGCCGAGAAGGAGGCCACGGTCATCCACGTGACGCACGACTCCCGCGAGGCCATGGCCCTCTCAGACCGGGTGGTGGTGATTAACAAAGGACATTTGATGCAGCTCGGCTCCCCAGACGAGATCTTCCAGCGGCCCGCCAACGAGTTCGTGGCTGGCTTCGTGGGCGAGCCGCCCATGAGTTTCATGGACATGGAGTACGCCGTGGAAGGCGGCCAGTCCGTTTTCTGCCTTCCTGAGAATGACATCCGCTTGCCCGCAAGCCCGGAGGTAGAGACCTACGTTAAGGAAAAGGGCCTGCCCCATTCGTTCCGGCTCGGCGTGCGGGCTACCGACGTGACTGTATTACCCTCGACAGACGAGACACACAACGTGCCGGGCGAGGTGTATGTGACCGAAACGCTGGGGCATCGTAACATTCTCACGGCCAAACTGGGCAAAAATCTGTTACAGGTGGTGACGCCGCCCGAACTCATGTTCGAGGTCAAGGACACGGTCTGGCTGAACCTCGGTCCGGACAACCTTCACGTGTTTGCCGACGGGCTGGCCGTCGCCCACCCGCGGCCCAAGGCCAGCTAACTACCAACCTGGAGGCGATTAGAGGTGGCTTCAGTAACGCTAGAAAAACTGTGGAAGAAGTACGGAGACGTGGAGGCGGTGTGTGGTATCTCCCTGGACATTGCTGATGGGGAGTTTATGTCTTTCCTGGGCCCGTCAGGTTGCGGCAAGTCCTCTACGATGCGGATGATCGCCGGGCTGGAGGAGATCACTGCCGGCAACATCTACTTCGACGGGGAACTGGTCAACAAGGTGCGGCCCCGCGAGCGCAACGTGGCGATGGCCTTCGAGACCTACGCCTTGTATCCGACCCTGAACGTGTACGAGAACCTGGCCTTCCCCTTGCGCGCGGCCAGGTGGTCCGAGGCCGAGGTGGACAAACGCGTGCGGGAGATCGCCGGCATCATGGAGATCACCGACCTGCTGGCCCGCATGCCCACCCACCTGAGCGGGGGTCAGCAGCAGTCGGTGGGGCTGGCCCGGGCGCTCACCCGTGCCCCCAGGGTTTTCCTGATGGACGAACCCATCTCCCACCTCGACACCCGCCAGCGCGGCCGTATGCGCGCTTATCTCAAGCGCCTGCACATCGAGTTGGGCTACACCATGATCTACGTGACGCACGACCAGGAGGAGGCCATGGCCTTAGCCGACCGCGTGGCCGTGATGGATCAGGGCCTGATCCGCCAGGTGGGCACACCCGACCAGATCTTTCACAACCCCGCCGATACGTTCGTGGCAGGCTTCGTAGGCGAGCCGCCCATGAACTTCCTGGAGTGTGAGTACGGCCAGCAGGAAGAGGGGCGCCACGCGTTGAGGCACAATGGCATCACCATCGAACTGCCCGCCCACGGCGAAGCCCTGGCGCAACGAGGCGCGATCCCGCCGCGCGTGACGTTGGGCATCCGCCCCTTCTACATTGACATCGGGCTGGGAAAGTCCGGGCCTCACACCATCCCGGCTGAGGTCTTTGTGGTCGAGCCTTTGGGCGACATGACAATCGTCAGCGTGGACGTGCTGGAGACGCGCCTCCAGATCGTGACTGAGCCGGAGTTTCGGGCGCAGCCCAGGCAGACCTTGTGGCTGGCCTTCGACCCCGCCCACACCTTGCTGTTCGACGCCGAGACCGGGCGCGCCCTGACTAACGACTAACCAGGCGTAGGACCAAAAGCGCGCCCCTGGCGGAACAAACGTTAGCCTCGCCGAGCGCGAACGCAGTGTGCTCGACCTGCCGGGCCTCGACATACCTTATTCAAACGTAGTCGTTATCTCATCGCAGAAGAGAGGACGCGCTATGATTCTCGACCTGTTCAAACTTGACGGTAAGGTGGCTATTGTCACGGGCAGCCGTCGGGGGCTGGGGCAAGGCATGGCCGTTGGGTTGGCGGAAGCGGGTGCAGATATCGTCAGTTTTGACCGCAACGACCCCGTCGAAACACGGGCCAGGGTTGAAGCCCTGGGACGCAGGCACACGTGGAAGCAGGTGGATATGCTTACCGCCTCGCCTGGGGATTTCAACCGGCTGATCGACGAGGTAGTGGCTGAATGGGGCAGGGTGGATATCCTGGTAAATAATGCGGGTATTTGCCCCAGAGAGGATTTGCTGGACTACCCGGTGGAATATTGGAACGACACCATCCAGGTGAATTTGAATGCTCCCTGGTTCCTGGCGCAGGCGGCCGCTCGACAGATGGTAAAACAAGGTCACGGCAAGATCATCAACGTCGCGTCGTTGCTGGGCCATCAGGGAGGGGTCGTCGTCCCAGGATATACGGCCTCGAAGCATGGCGTGGTAGGGTTCACCAGGGCTATGGCCAACGAATTAGCGATGAAAGGGGTCAACGTAAATTCGATTACGCCTGGCTACATGCATACCGATCTAACCGATCCGTTGGTTGACAATCCCGAGTTTGGCATTGAAGCCCGCATCCCCATGGGGCGGTGGGGCACTCCCGAGGATTTGCAAGGTGCCTGTCTGCTATTGGCCTCTGAGGCAGGCAACTACATTCACGGGGCGGATATCGTGGTCGATGGCGGCTGGCTGGCATGGTGATCTCAGGGACGGACGAGGGTCGCCGGGAAGGTTGAGCCGATAATCGGCTTCAGTCTTCAGTTGCAGCAGCGGCTTGCTAGTTAGAGGAAAGAGGAGGATAGGATTATCATGCTTAAGTATGGTGCACATACCTTCCTGTGGATTGATGAATGGACGACGGAAAAGGGGAACCGGGCGATTGCCGCTACGGGCGAGATCGGTTTCGATTTCATCGAGATCTCCCTGTTGAAGCCCGACGAGTTCGACGCGGCGGCGCATAGGAAAGCCCTGGCCCGGGCCGGGATCGAAGCGATGGGGTCGCTGGTGTTGCCCGAATGGGCGCACATGCCCGAAGAGCCAGAGAAAGCCAAACGATTCCTCGTCAGCGCCCTTAACGGGCTCGAAGCCGTAGGAGGGACCCACCTTTGTGGATGTACCGCCTTCGCCCTGGGGAAGTTCAGCGGGGAGCGCCAGATGGTGATCGACACGCTGGGTGAGGTGGCCGAGGAAGCCAAAAAGCGCGGCATCACGTTGGGCATCGAGGTGGTCAATCGCTACGAAAGCCACCTGTTCAACACGCTGGCCGACACCAGGGAGACTATTCTGGCTACCGGCGCGGATAATATCGTGGTACACGCCGATACGTACCACATGAACATCGAGGAAGAGGGCCTCTATAAGCCGCTGGTTGGCTGCGCCGACGTGCTGGGCTACATGCACATGAGCGAGAACCATCGCGGCCTGCTGGGCAGCGGCACGGTCAACTGGGACGAGGTATTCCGGGGACTGGTGGATGCGGACTACGAAGGGCCAATGGTCGTCAAGGCCTTCCCGGCGGTCAACCCGGATCTGGCCGCGGCCATCAGGTTGTGGCGGCCACCGACCCAATCCTCCGAGTTCCTGGCCAGGGAAGGCTTAAAGTTTCTAAAGGAACATGCTGAGAAATATGGTCTGGGATGATAGTCAGGCGGCGCAAGGATAGTTCGAAAGTGAAGGGGGAGAAAAACGGCGGAAGGAGTATTGAAAATATTTTGAGGGGGCGATGCAATTATGAGTGTGCAAATTGGCGACTATGAAATATTGTTCCACTGGAGTCGCCTGGATTGGTTGTTTGAAGACGAAAAAATGAAAGCCGAATTTTACGAACAGGAATACTGGAAAGGGGCCATGCCCGCCGGGGTTAAAATCGACCGTGATGGAAATTATTACGTGTCCGTTCCGCGCTGGGCGCCTGGAATTCCTGCCACCGTCAACAAAATTGAAGTGGTGGATGGTAAACCGCTTTTATCAGCCTACCCCAACTGGGAAATGAATAAGATAGGCGATCCGCAGGCCCTTCAATCGGTGCTCGGCTGGGAGATAGATGAAAACAACAGGGCCTGGTTTTTAGATCAGGGACATATAGAAGGGGCGCCCTGTATCGATGGGGCGCAGAAACTGGTGTGCTGGGATATCACCAGCAACGAGCTTGTGGAGTCAATCAAGATTCCAGACGAAATTGCCTCCTACAAAGCCTCGTTCCTGAACGACCTCATGGTCGATAACAGGAATGGTTTTATTTATATCGCCGACTCCGGGATTTTCACTGACCCCCTTGAGGGGGGCTTGATTGTCTACAACATGCGCACCAAAGAACTCAGAAGAGTGTTGCACCAGCACGAAAGCACGCAGGACGTCCCTGGTTATTGGTTTGAGATTGCCGGGAAGAAGGCCTGGAGAAATGAGCCGATGCGCACCGGGGCCGATGGCATCGCCCTGGCGGCCGACCGAAAGACCCTGTACTGGTGCCCACTGACCGGGCGGAACCTGTACTGCCTCGACACCTCGCTTTTGCAGGATATGAGCACGCCGCACCAGGAAATTGAAAAGGCAGTTATTGACCTGGGCGATAAAGGGACCAACTCGGATGGCCTGGGCGCCGATAACAAAGGAAATATCTATTACACCATGCTGGAAGGTCAGGGGATAGGCATTTACAATCCAGCAGAGAAGACGTTCAACCCATTCGTGACCGATGAGCGAATGATCTGGGTGGATGGCATGACGTTCGACAGCCGGGGTAATCTCGTGTTTAACAACAACCGTTTGCACGAACTCTTTGGTGGAGAGTTGGATTGGGACAATGAGTATAACCTTATTGTGTGGAAGGCTTTCTTGGGAGAGGGTGTGAAGTCTTATTTATACTATTATTCTGAATGATTGAAGGGGTGTTTCACGGAGGTCGTTCTCGCAGAGCGAGTGCGAGTTAAGTCCTATCAGGCCGGGCAGGTAAACCCCTGTTGAAAGCCATTAGCTACCAGGGCAAGAATTTAATTGAGGTGGTGGATAAACCGATCCCCCAGCGCCGCGACAACGTCTTGATTAAAGTTGCCTGCGCCGGTATCTGCGGCACCGACCTGGCGATTGTGGCCGGGAAGCATCCCCGTGCCACCCCGCCCCTGGTGATGGGGCACGAGTTTGTGGGGACGATCGTGGATCTGCCGCCGGGCGCTCCACCCCATTTGCAAATCGGCGACCGGGTCACTGCCAATCCGCTCCTGCCGTGTGGGAGGTGTTATGTTTGCCGGGCCGGACTGCCGCACGTCTGCCGTGACCTCAAACTGATCGGGATTGACGCCGACGGCGCCTTCGCCGAATACGTCCTGGTCGGCGCAAACGCCGTGTTGAAGATTCCCCCCCACTTGAGCGAGGTGGAAGGCGCGTTGCTTGAACCACTGGCTGTTTGCGTTCACGCCGCCCGAATGTCCCGCCTCCAGATTGGCGATACGGTGGTGGTCACCGGGGCCGGGCCGATTGGCCTGCTTATGGCCATGGTGGCCCATGCGGGGGGCGCCGTCAGGGTCATCGTCACCGAAATAGCCCCGGCCCGCATCGCCTCGGCCCAAAAGTTGGGCTTCACCGTTCTGAACGCCGCGGATGCGGACCTGGTCGCGCAGGTGCTGGAGTTGAGCGGCGGACGGGGCGGCGACATTATTTTCGAGGCCGCCGGCCATCCGAGCGTGGCCCCCAACTTGCTGGAGTTGGTCAAAATTCGGGGGCAGATCGTCCAGGTCGGCATCTTCAAGCAACCCGTGCCCATAGATTTGCGTGCCCTCAACTTTCACGAGGTTGATTTGATCGGGACGCGGGTCTACACCATGGAGGATTTCGAGCGGGCGGTTAACCTGGCCGCTGACCGGCGACTTGATCTGAAGGCTGTGCCTGTCCAGTTGCTCCCTTTAGCGGACGCGGTCAGTGGCTTTCGTTCTGCGCAGAGTGGCGCGTCCTTAAAGGTCATCTTTGAGGTGGAATGATCGATTGTGATGGAGCTTTTCGATTTGACGGGAAGAAAGGCGTTAGTCACCGGGGCCAGCCGGGGGTTGGGGCGGGGCATGGCCGGGGGATTGCTGAGGGCGGGGGCCGAGGTCGCCATTATGAGCAGCAGCGATGCGATTTTCAGCGCTGCTGAAGCGCTGGGGAAGGAGGCGGGGCGGCCCGTTCACCCTGTTCAAGCTGACCTGTCAGACCGCGCTCAGTTGCGCCGGGGCTTTGACGAGAGTCTCGAAAAACTGGGAGGGCTGGACATCCTGGTGGTCAATCACGGCATTCAACGGCGCTTCCCCGCCGAAGATTTCCCGGCCGAGGAGTGGGACCAGGTGCTGGAAGTTAACCTGACCTCGATGTTTCTGCTCGACCAACTGGCCGGGCGCGTCATGTTGGCCCAGGGCCACGGCAAGATCATCAACGTGGCTTCGCTGCTCAGTTTCTCCGGCGGGTTCACCGTGCTGGCCTACGCCACGGCCAAGGGGGGCGTGGCCCAATTGACCAAAGCCCTGGCTAACGAGTGGGCCGGGCGCGGGGTCAACGTCAATGCCATCGCCCCTGGCTACATGGTGACCGATTTGAATACCGCCCTGCTCGCCGATCCCGTGCGGAACAGGGACATCAGCGCCCGCATTCCGGCAGGACGTTGGGGCCAGCCGGAAGATTTGCAAGGCATTGTCATCTTTCTGGCTTCCGAAGCCTCAGATTACGTCCACGGGGCGGTCATCCTGGTTGATGGGGGCTGGATGGGGCGCTGAACTATCATGAATAATAGTACCATCAAATGAGTGTAAGTGATTTCATTCTATCAGTAGATATTGGAACGAGCGCCACCAAAGCCATTCTTTTCGATCCCGACCTCGACCAGGTTGCTATGGTGAGAAAGCCTTACCCGATACACGCTCCCCATAGAGGCTGGAGTGAACAGGAGCCCGAAGTTATTTTTGAGGCGGTCTTGGGGGCACTTCAAGAGATAACGAACTCGCTTCCAGGGGGCAGCCGAGTATGGGGTGTTTCGTTCAGTTCTCAACTGTACAGCGTGCTGGCCGTCGATACAGAGGGCGAAGCGCTCACCAACTCCCTGACCTGGTCCGATACCCGCAGTGCGGAAATCGCTCAAGCGATCAGCCAGCGCCCGGAAGCTCAGGGGATCTACCAGAGAACCGGCTGCCCTATCGATGCCATATATCCCCTGGCCAAGATTCAGTGGCTTAAGGAAAATTTTGAACTGCCAGAGAATACAAAATTCATCTCCATCAAGGAATACGTGCTCTTCAGGCTCATCGGCCAGTGGGTGACTGACTGGTCCATCGCCTCGGCGACGGGACTGTTTGACATTAAAGAGCATCGTTGGGACGAAGCTGCGCTCTCCCTGCTTGGTATAACCCCTGCTAATCTCTCTGAATTGGTGCCCCCAAGACATATCTTCACCAGGTGGAATAGAGAAATTATTGATCTGACAGGACTTCCGCCTGACACGCCGCTTGTCATTGGCGGAGGAGATGGCCCACTGGCCAGTGTCGGCGTTGGAGCCTACAGCTCCGATACTCTGGCGGTTAACGTCGGGACGAGCGCCGCTGCCCGTGCGATAATTTCTGAAGCCGCAGTCGATCCTGAAGGCCGATTGTGGACCTTCGTTGTGGATGAGGACTTGTGGGTCATAGGCGGGATCGTAAGTAGTGGAGGCATTGTCTATGAGTGGTTTTTACAGAATTTCTTTTCAGGAATAGAAGAGACTGAGGATGTCCACGAGTATGCAGACAGAATCGCTTCTGATGTTCCGCCGGGGGCTGAGAACCTGATTTTCATCCCCTACCTCGGAGGCGAACAATGCCCTGCCTGGCATCCTCACACCAGGGGCAGTTTTTTCGGTCTCGATTTTAGACATACCAGAGGCCATTTGGTCCGAGCGGTGCTGGAAGGGATTACCCGTTCGATCTATAGGGTTTCTGAAAGCATTCAGTCTATGCTCAAGAGTGAATTTAACGAAATACGTGTGACGGGAGGGCTTACCTCTTCTCCCCTGTGGCTGCAAATTGCGGCGGATATGTTCGGCGCTCCGATCGCCGTGCCTGAAAGCGCGGAGGGCTCTGCCAGAGGAGCGGCCATGCTGGCAGCAGTCTCTTTGGGGTTAAGAGCCAATCTCGAGGATTTCGCTGAGCTGGTCGTTAGCCAGGAACGGGTACATCCCAGAGAAGAGGTGCACGCTTATTACCAGCAACAATATCAAAAATTTCAAAAACTCCTCGATTGCACAAGGAGTTTTTAGGCATACCGGGAGGTGTAATTGTGATAAAAGGGTCTTTAGTTCCAAACATCACCTTTTTTGACTCTAAGGGCAGCCTGGATATAGAAAAGACAAAATGGCACATGCGCTGGATGTTTGAAAAAGGTCTGGATGGCCTCTTTCTGACCGGTTCATATGGATCGGGCCCCCTGATGACGAACCAGGAGCGCATTGAGGTATTCAAAGCGGCAAAGGAAGTGGCCTCCGAGTTTGAGGGCAAGATTTTACTTCCCCACGTCGGGTGCATTGATACCAGGTCCACCGTAGAACTGGCGAAGGCCGCCGACGAAATCGGGGTGGACGGCATTAGCGCGGTGCCTCCATTTTACTACAAGCACAGCGAAGACGTAGTTATTGGATATTACAAAGCAATCATAGAAAATGTTAACACGCCGGTGTATGCGTATAATAATCCGGCGACCTCAAGATTTACCTTCACGCCCGGCACCGTTCGCAAGCTCCAGGATATAGGGCTGGCAGGTATGAAGGATAGTCCACTGGACGTCGGTTTCTTAAGCACTGTATATTACGATGCCAAGATCAATAAAAAGGATTTTGAGATGATCCTGGGGACTTCGAAGGGCTGGCTTCCTTTCTACTACATGGGAGTTCAGGCTACTATCGCCGGCATGAACAATTGGGCTCCGGAGATCATGACCGCCATGATAAAATGGACCTTCGAAGGCGATCGGGAGAGGTCGGAGAAAGCTTACATGGTGATGATGGATTTAAGTAAAAAAATGCATTTTACCGACAGCACGATCGCTTCTCACATGGGACTGTATGCCAGAGGTTTTGACGGCGGTTTTCCGAGAAACCCCATGATCCTGCCCGCCTTCGATGACCCCAAATATAAAGAGATAAGAGGCTTTTTGAAGAAAGGCTTCGACGAATTAGGAATAGAAATGGAAATAGGAGATGATAAGACTATAAAGGAGTGAGGAGCCGTGAAAAAGCTGATCAACAAAACCACTGACTTTGTACGTGAGAGCCTGGAAGGGATGGCGGCTGCCCACGGCGATCAGATCAAGGTGAGCTTAGACCCCATTTTCGTCTACCGCGCCGATGCGCCGGTGAAGGGCAAGGTGGCCGTGATCTCCGGTGGGGGCAGCGGCCACGAGCCAACGCACGTCGGTTTTGTGGGCTCGGGCATGCTCGACGCAGCCTGCCCCGGGGACGTCTTTGTCTCGCCAACCACCGCGCAGATCATCGGAGCGATCAGGACGGTCCAGGGCGGGGCCGGCGTGCTCAACATCGTCAAGTGCTATTGGGACGACATGGACGTCTTCGCGGAGGGGGCGGAGTTGGCCCACACTGAAGGCATTCCTGCCGCCAACATCCTGATCGACGACGACGTGGCAGTGAGCGAAAGCGTCTACAGCCACGGTCGCCGCGGCACGGGCACCACCGTGCTGGCCGAGAAGCTCTGCGGGGCGGCCGCCGAACAAGGCTACGACCTGCCCCGGCTGGCCGACCTGTGCCGCCGGGTTAACCTCAATGGCCGAAGCATGGGGATGGCTTTCACCCCCTGTGTCATTCCTGTCAAAGGCACACTCTTCGAGTTGAGCGAGAATGAGATGGAGGTCGGCATTGGCATTCATGGCGAGCCCGGCCGGGAGCGGATGCCGTTGAAAACAGGTGACGAGATCGTCGAAATGCTGGCGGTCGAGATCATCGAAGATCCCGCCTACGAACGCACCGTTCGAGAATGGGACAGCGGGAAGGGCGCATGGGTGGATGTCCACCTGGTGGATCAGCCTTTCCAACCTGGCGACCGGGTTCTGGCCTTCGTGAATAGCATGGGGGGAACGCCCGTGCCGGAGCTCTACGTCGCCTACCGCAAGCTGGTGGAGGTCTGCCAGAAGAAGGGCCTCACGATCGTGCGGAACCTGATTGGCACCTACATTACCGCCATCGAGATGCAGGGGATGTCTATCACCCTGCTCAGGATGGACGACGAGTTGCTCAGGCTTTGGGATGCTCCCGTGAATACTCCCAGGTTGCGCTGGGGCGCCTAGGGGCCCCAGGGAGTGAGCGAATGATCCTCAGCGCGGAACGCCTAACATTACATTAAGGAGGTTGTGCGATGCTCCCAGAGTTCAGGGACAAAGCGAATCTGATTATCCACGATCCAGAATTATTCAAGAAGCAAGCCAGCGAGAGAGCCTACTTCTACGAAAAGGAGTACTCTGGCTGCACCCAGTCTGTGCTGAAGACCTTTTTCGAGCTTTTCGACATCGAAGACCCGCTGTTTATGTCGGCCTCGGCTGCTCTGCCGGGCTTTTTGCACACCGCCCAGGGCTCCTGCGGCGCGTTGGTGGCAGGAGGCCTGGTTCTCGGAATGCTCTTTGGGGGACGCAGCGATCTGACGACGGGCTACGAAGGCTTGATGAAGATCGCTCCTCCCGCTCAAAGGCTGGTGGAGTTGTGGCTGGCGGATCGGAGAGAGCCCCTGGTGGGCAGCACCCGGTGCGGCGATATCAGCGGAGTTGACTTCCGAGACATGGAGGCCAACCAGGCCTTCCACGATTCGGGAGAATATCTCAAGTGTGCAAAGGTTGCCTCTTATGCCGCGGAATTGACCGCTCAGGTGATCCTGGAATTTATGGAAAAGGACAAATAGAGGATAAATGAAGGAAGGCAACAAGGGTATGTACGACATTGTCACGTTCGGTGAGGCGATGCTCCGCCTGACGCCCCCCGATTTTCAACGATTGGAGCAAACGCGTGTGTTCAACGCCAACGCCAGCGGTTCCGAGTTGAACACCGCCTGGGGAACCGCTCAGTTGGGTCTCAGCACGACCTGGGTATCGCGCCTGGTAGACAACCCGATAGGACGTATGATTGCCAACTCGGCGCGCGAAGTGGGGGTTGACGTCTCGCACGTGCAGTGGGCACCCGATGGTCGAGTGGGCCTGTACTACTGCGAGATGGGGGCCTCGACCCGCCCCAGCCGGGTGTACTACGATCGTGAGGGCTCGGCCATAAGCCAGATCGAGCCGGGCACGGTTGACTGGGCGGGCATCCTGGCGGGGGCCAGGGTCTTTCACGTGAGCGGCATCACGCCCGCCTTGAGTGCCAGTTGCCAGGCGGTCACCGCAGAGGCGATCAAGGCGGCCAGGCAGGCTGGTTGTCTGGTCAGCTTCGACATGAACTACCGCGCCCGGCTGTGGTCGCCTGAGGAGGCGCGCCACTGTATTGATGCCCTGCTTCACGACGTGGACATCCTGCTAACTACGTCCGACGACGCGGGAATTGTGTTTGGCATGGAGGGCGAGCCGCCCGACATCGCCCGCCAATTTGTGGGAAAGTATGGCCTGAAGATCGCCGTGCTTACGATCCGGGAGGCCCCCTCGGTATTGCGGGGGGTGTGGAGCAGCGTGGCCGTCACCGCCGAGGGCCAGACCTACGCCAGCAGCGCGAAGATCGACCTGGAGTTGATCGATCGGGTCGGTTCCGGCGACGCCTACGATGCCGGCTTTCTCTACGGATTCCTGACCGGCGACGTGGCAAAGGCGGTCAGCTATGGGGACGCGATGTCCGCCCTCAAGCACTCTGTACCCGGCGATCATGCCTGGGTCACCCTGGCGGAAGTGCGCTCTCACGTGGAGCGGCCGCGGACCAAGATTGTGCGCTAACCTGTCCAGAGTGGCGCAGGCCGGAGGGAGAGGAAGTATCACCCGGCTCAAAGCTCTGGAGGTAAAGGAGGGATATAATGCAAGAAATTCTTGAAACCCTGGGGCACCTGGGTGTGGTGCCGGTGGTCGCAATCGAGCGGGCGGACGAGGCCGTGCCGCTCGGAAAGGCCCTGATAGCGGGCGGCCTGCCCTGCGCCGAGATCACCTTTCGCACCGACGCCGCCGAGGAAGCCATCCGGCAGATTGCCTCTGAGCTTCCCCAGATTGTGATCGGCGCCGGGACGGTTCTCTCGGTGGAACATGCCGAGAAGGCGGTGGCCGCCGGAGCCCGCTACATCGTCTCACCCGGATTCGACCCCAGGGTGGTGGACTGGTGCCTGAAACGCGACGTGGCGGTGACGCCGGGGGTTGCCACCCCGACCGAGATCAACATGGCCCTCGACAAGGGACTGAATATCCTGAAGTTCTTCCCGGCCGAGGCCCTGGGCGGTCTCAAAATGCTCAAAGCCCTGGCCGCACCGTATGGCGGCGTCAAGTTCATACCCACTGGGGGCATCAGCGCCAAGAATCTGGCCGACTACCTGAGCCTGCCAGCAGTGCACGCCTGTGGCGGAAGCTGGCTGGTGGCGAGTAAGCTGATCTCTGCCGGTGAGTTCGCCGAGATCACTCGTCTGGCAGAGGAGGCGCGGGCTATCGTCCGCCAGGTGCGAGGGGGGCAATAGGCATCAACGATAAACGTTCAAGCTTACCTACAAAGGAGTGGACAATGCGAAAACGAGAGGGGTTGATCTGGCTGGTCGTACTGCTGACTGTGCTGCTGCCGCTATTCGTGGCGTGCGGCGGGGCGGGGGGGGCGAAAAGACAGGTTACGATTAAATGTGACGACTGTGAGGTGGTTGAACTGTGGGATACCTCCCACGCCACGCGACTCGTCGGCGAGGTGAAGCCCGGCGATACGGGGGCCACTACCGACAAGGTCTGGAGCGCGTTGCAGGGCTGCATGTTCTACTACGTCGTAGTGGACGACCAGGAAGGCTGGGTATGTGATAAGTATTTGGAATTTAAATAGTCGCGCCTACGTGACGTGACCCAGCAGCCAGACTTACCCATAGTCCAACGAAACATGAAAGGTGCTATGCGTTCGAAACGGTTCGAGAAACTCGCTGAGCGACCCATCAACCGCGAGACGTTCATCAAATCCTGGCCCGAGGTGGGCCTGATCGCTATGGACAGCCCTCTCGACCCCGCTCCCAGCCTGGAGATCGAGGATGGGGTGGTGGTCGAGATGGACGGAGTGCGGCGTGAAGAGTTCGACTTGATCGATCATTTCATCGCCAGACACGCTCTCAACCTCGAGGTGGCCGCGCGGGCCATGAACACGCCCTCAGGCGAAATGGCTCACATGCTGGTGGACATCAACGTGCCCCGTGCCGCCATCCTCGAGCTGACCAGCGGCTGCACGCCCGCCAAACTGGTGGACGTTGTCCAGCAGATGAGCGTGCTGGAGATGATGATGGGCCTGGCCAAGATGCGCGCCCGGCGCACGCCGGCCAACCAGGCCCACGTCACCAACCGCAAGGAGCACCCGGCCCTGCTGGCCGCCGACGCAGCCGAGGCGGCGCGGCGTGGCTTCGCCGAGGTCGAGACCACCGTGGGCGTGACCCGCTACGCGCCGCTCAATGCGCTGGCCGTGCTGGTAGGCTCGCAGACCGGGCGCGGCGGCGTGCTCACTCAGTGCGCGGTCGAGGAGGCCGTCAATCTGCGGCTGGGGTTCAAGGGGCTGACCAGCTACTCCGAGACGCTGTCGGTCTACGGCACTGAGGACACTTTCATCGATGGCGACGACACGCCCTGGTCCAAGGCTTTTCTGGGAGCGGCCTACGCCAGTCGGGGGGTCAAGACCCGTTACACCTCGGGCACGGGCGCGGCCGCCCTGATGGGCCATTCCGAGGGCAAGTCCATGCTGTATCTCGAAGCGCGCTGCCTGCTCATCACGCGCGGCGCGGGCAGCCAGGGCACGCAGAACGGCTCGATCAGTTGCATCGCCCTGCCCGAATCGCTGCCCGGCGGGGTGCGCACCGTCCTGGCCGAGAACCTGATCGCCATGATGCTCGGCCTGGAGGTGGCCGCCGGCAACGACGCCCTGGCCTCCCACTCGGAGATGCGCAAGAGCGCCAAGCTGATGCTGCAATTCATCCCCGGCACGGACTTCATCACCTCGGGCTACGGAGCCATCCCGCGCTACGACAACATGTTCGGCGGCGGCAACTTTGACGTGACCGAGCTGGATGACTGGTACGTGCTCCAGCGCGACATGCAGGTTGACGGCGGGCTCAGGCCCGTTATGGAAGAGGACGTGCTGCGGGTGCGCGAGCGCGGCGCGCGGGCGATTCAGGCCGTGTTCGAGGCCCTGGGCTTTCCCCCTATTACCGAGGCTGAGATCGAGGCCGCCGTCACTGCTTATAACAGCGAAGATATGCCCGACCGGGACAAAGTGGCCGATATCCAGGCCGCGCAAAGGCTGCTCGACGGCCCCCTGACCGCGGTCGAAGTGGTCAGGGCCCTGGAAGAGAGTGGCTTTCACGACGTGGCCGCCAACGTCCTGGAAATGCAACGCCAGCGGGTGATCGGCGACTATCTCCAGCCCGCGGCCATCTTTGGCCATGACTTCCAGGTGCTCAGCGCGCTGACCGACCCCAACGACTACCAGGGGCCGGGCAGCGGCTATCGCCTGGCAGGCGAGCGTTGGTCAGTCCTGCAAAACCTGCCGCGAGCCTGGGACCCGCGCGCCTACCTGGAGGATCTCGGTGCCGCCCGGCGTGAGACCTGGCTGGAGGAGCTCGGCCCTGCCGGGCAGGGCGGCCAGCCTGAAGTGGTCATCGCCCTCGGCCCGGCCTTCGGGGCCGAGATCGACCACACCATCGGCAACCTGGCCCATCGTGAGGTGCTGTCCGCCATGTGGCAAGGCGTCCAGGACGAAGGGGTGCCCGCCCGCCTGGTGCGCATCCACCACACCTCAGACTGCGCTTTCATCGGCCATGCGGGGGCGCAATTGAGCGGCTCCGGGGTGGCCATCGGGATCCAGTCCAAAGGCACGACCGTCATCCACCAGCGCGACCTGGCGCCGCTCGACAACCTGGAGCTCTTCTCGCAGGCCCCCAACCTTGACCTGGACATCTACCGTCAGATTGGGCGCAACGCGGCCCGCTACGCCACCGGGCAGCCCACTACCCCCGTGCCAGTCAAGATCGACAACACGGCGCGTCTGCGGCTCATCGTGCAGACCACCCTGCTGCACCTGCGCGAGACGCAGCAGGTCGAGCGCGACCGGCCGCCCAGCGAGCTGCGCGTGCTCTGAGGGAGAAGTACTATGCCGAGTGACACTGTCCGTACCGCCAGCGGGCGCATCCTGGATGAGCTAAACATGGAGGCCATTCGGGCCGGCGAATTGAGTGCCGAGGACTTTTGCATCAGCGGCGAGACGTTGCGCCGCCAGGCCGCGGCGGCCGAAGCCGCAGGCTACCGGCAACTGGCCGGGAATCTGCGCCGGGCCGCCGAATTGACGGGCATCTCCAACCAGGAAGTGCTGGACATCTACAACGCCCTGCGGCCAGGCCGCAGCACCTACCACGAGTTGATAGCTCTGGCCCACCGCCTCGAAAACGAGCTCGATGCGCCGCTGACCGCCGCCTTTGTGCGCGAGGCCGCCGAGGTCTACCAGGAACGCGATATTCTCAAGAAAGAGGCTCTTTGAAACGGGTAGGTTCTTAGCGTTGATGCGAATGTCGGTTCACTTTTGCACCGCAGAGGCCGCTGAGAGCGCAGAGGCAATTCAAAACATCTCAGCGAACTCTGCGTGCTCTGCGGTGGGCAAATACATCAAAACGGACGAGGGAGACCGCCTGAAATCGAGTCTTTAGAAACATCTGAACGGAAAGGAGCAGACAAGTTGAGTGAGTCCAGGGTTCATTTGCAGCGTGCAGCAGACATGAAAGTGGAAGAGAGCGGCAGCGCCTTCGCCGCCTTGCTGCGTGAGAAAGGCGATGACATCCGGCGAGACGTCTTCCTGATGCTGGCCCCTGAGCAGACCGCCTCAGGACGGTTGCAGGTGGGGTACACCATCGTATATCCGGGTTGTACCACGCGCGGCCACGAGCACGCCGACCGGGAGGAGGTCTACTATTTTGTCAGGGGGAGCGGCGTGATGGGCGTGGACGGCGAGGAATACGAGGTCACGGCAGGTGACACACTCTACATCAGACCGGGGCCATTCCACACCACGCGCAACCCGACCGGCTTCCCGTTGGAGTTCTTCTGGATCACCATCCGGGTCGATCCAGCGTAGCACTTCGCCACAGTGTTATGGTAAGTTCGTAGTGGCGACTTCAACAACGAACGTTCGCTGTTCTTCCGCTTCAACGACGACTAAAGTCGTCACTACCAGCCATCAAAAGAAGAAGAGAATTATGGAGAGAATCAATGACTAAAGAAGAAATGCTGGAGTCTATCCGAAAAATGGGCGTGGTGGCTATCATGCGAGCCAAAAGCTCTGATCAACTGCTGGCGGCCGCGGACGCGGTTCTGGCCGGGGGGGTGAACGCTATCGAAGTTACCATGACCACCCCCGGGGCCATTGGGATTGTCGAGCAGGCGACGGCCAAATATGGAGCTGAAGTGATCTTTGGCGCTGGATCGGTGCTCGATCCGGAAACGGCGCGGGCAGTGATCCTGGCCGGGGCCCAGTTTGTGGTCGCCCCCACCCTCAACCTGAAGACCGTTGAGATTTGCAGGCGGTATGGCGTGCCGGTCGTCCCAGGGGCTTACACCCCCACCGAGATTCTCACCGCATGGGAGGCGGGAGCGGACATGGTCAAGGTGTTCCCGGCCAGTGCGGGAGGCCCGGAATACATCAAAGCGGTCAAAGCTCCCTTGCCCCAGGTCAGGCTACTGCCCGTTGGAGGGGTGGACCTGAATACCACGGCCGATTTCATTCGGGCCGGCGCCGACGTGGTAGGAGTAGGTGGCTCGCTGATCAACCAGAAATTGCTGGACGCCGGCGACTTTGATGAGATCACCGAACGGGCCGCTCGCTTCCGGGAGGAAGTGGAGAAAGGCCGTACAAGCTGAAGCTGAGCTACCGCTGATAGCTCTGCAACAGGAGGAGATTCGTCTTGAAGCGTCAATTGCTGATGGGGATCGATGTGGGCACGCAGAGCACGCGCGTTGCTCTTTTGGATCTCGAGGGTCGGGTGGTGGCCAGCGCCAGCACCCCCCAGCAGATGAGGACTCCCAGACCAGGTTGGGCCGAGCAAGACCCAGACGTTTGGTGGCGCAACGCGCTGGATAACGTTCACCAGGCCATGGAACAGGCCGAGGCCACCCCCGACGAGGTGCTGGCGGTGGGGGTGTGCGGGCAGATGCACGCCACCGTACCGCTCGACCAGGATGGCGAATTGCTGAGCCATGGCGTGCAATTGTGGTGCGACAAACGCAGCGCCGACTTGGTGGACGAATTCAAGGCCGGGCCGCACCTCGAGGCCGCCATGCGCCTGGCTGGCAGCCCGCCGGTCCCCAACTGGCTGGGGTTCAACATCAAGTGGCTGAAGGTCCACCAGCCGGATCTGTATGAGCAGACCTGGAAGTTTGTCCTGTCCAAGGACTACATCAACTACCACCTGACGGGCCAGATCGCCACGGACTGGTCCGAAGCCTCCGGCGCGTTCTTGATGGACGCCAGGACCAAGACCTGGTCGCCGGAACTGGCCGCGTACCTGGAGCTGGACATCGACAAGCTGCCCGAGGTGCGCGCCTCCTCAGAGGTAGTGGGTAAGATCACGGCTGAAGCTGCCAGGCTCACCGGCCTGGTCGAGGGGACGCCGGTCGCCGTGGGCGCGGGCGACATGCTGTGCATGTTGATCTCGTCGGGGCTGACCGAACCTGGGCGGGCCTCGGACATCACGGGCACGGCGTCCATCATGGCCGTATACGTGGAGGAGCCCGTCCTGGACCCGCGCCTGATGAACCTGCACCACGCGCTGCCGGGCTGGATACCGTTCGGCATCAGCGACTCAGGAGGTGGGGCGCTGAAGTGGTTCAAAGATGAGTTGTGCCAGGCGGAGGCGGTGGAAGCCAGGCTAAGCGGCAAGGACGTATACGACATCCTGAACCCCAAGGCGGCGGCCGTCGAGCCGGGCAGTGAGGGCTTGCTGTTCTTCCCCTACCTGATGGGCGAGCGATCGTTGGGCACGCCCTTCGCGCGCGGCGTCTTTTTCGGGCTTACGCCGCGTACCGGCACGGGGGCCATGGTGCGTTCTATCATGGAGGGGGTCACCTTCGAACTACGCCGCACGCTGGAGATCGTCGAGGACGCAGGCAACGCGGTGCGCGAAGTGTACACCATTGGCGGCGGCGCCCGCAGCGACCTGTGGTCGCAGATCAAAGCCGATATCTACCAGAAACCGGTCTACACCTTCGAAGCCTCGGAAGGGGGCATCCTGGGCTCGGCCATCCTGGCGGGCGTGGGCGTGGGGGTCTACCCTGACGTACGCGCCGGAGCGGAGCAGTGCCTCCGCGTGGAAAAAGCATTTCAGCCTGACCTGTCCACCGCTACGCGCTACGACTATCTGTACGAGCTCTTCAAGGAAGTCCATGACCGGCTACAGGCCCCCTTCGACAAACTGGCGCACGTGCCATAGCGTCCGATGTCATTCGCTTATTCGTGGGTCGAGCTCCGGTGTTGGAGGGGCGACTGGCTCCAGCCAGGTGGTGGGGATGACGGTCAGGAGGAGGGCCACTGGCTGTTGCAGGCGCTCCGCCAGGCGAGCTTGCAGGTGGGCCATTTCTTGAGAGGGCACCTGCCGCGAGGCGTGGATGTGGACCTCCAGGTGTAGGATGTCGTTTTCCTGGCTGGCGATTTGCCAGTCGGCCAGTGCCCATCCCTCGTGGGTGTTGATTTCGGCGGTGAGGACTTCCTGCACGGCCCTTTCGAAAGCTATTTGACGGCGCGAGTTGACCGTGAGTACGGCCAGCAAGGCGGAGAGAACGGCCAACAAGGCCAGCAGCCACACCACGCCTCGCTGGAAGACAAGCTGCCGTTCCTGTTCCCCGGAGCCGGGTCGGAAGCCCAGCCAGAAAAAGATAAGCCCCCCGGCTATGCTGATGGCTACCAGGTTGGTCAAGAATAAAAGGGACGCGCCTCCGGCAATCCGTCCACTGCCTAAAGCCAGGCCGATGCCAATAGTGGTCAGGGGAGGCACTAAGGCGGCGGCGATAGCCACCCCTGGCAGGGAGGCCGAAACGTCCTTGCGGCAGAGGGCGTATGCTCCAGCCGCCCCGGAAGTCAGGGCTACGGCCAGATCGAGCAGGCTCGGGCTGGTGCGGCCCAGGATTTCGGCGGTAGGGGAGACGCCCGGCATGACCCAGGCCATGAATAGCGCCACCACCACCGCCAGAATTATGCCCTGCAACACCGTTTCCCCGGCCACTCGCAGCAGGCGCAGATCCCCCTGCACCACTCCCAGCCCAACCCCCAAAACCGCCGACATCAGGGGAGCTACCAGCATGGCCCCGATGATCACCGCCGGGTTGCTGAGCACCAGCCCCAGAGTGGCGATGGCCGCCGCCAGAGCCATCATGACGAAGAAATCTATATCCGGCCGCGCCCCCCGCCGGATGGCTTTATACGCTTCCACCTGCTCGGCCATGCTGAGCGTGGGCAAAGCTTCGTAAACCCACCACCCTATCCGGTGTAAGAACACCCCCACCAGTCCGACGCCACGCCGCACCACTACAACCGGCACTGGCGCCCTGGTGGCTACCGTCTGGGGCACGTTGCCAAAAAGGACTCTGTCTAAAAATCCCTCCTGGCTGGCGCCGATCAGCACCAGGTCGTAGCCGGAAGAAGCTTCGGCCAAAATGCCCTCGATGATGGCCGGGGCGGGCCGCACTTTGGGGGAGAGGCGTTCCTCTCCAGCCCAGGGTTTGAGGGCTGCCTCCAGGCGTTCACGCCCCAGAGCTATTCCCGCCTGACCATGGGCCTCACCGGTCACGTAGAGGGC
The DNA here is from genome assembly GCA_964646625.1 of uncultured Anaerolineales bacterium. Taxonomy (GTDB): domain Bacteria; phylum Chloroflexota; class Anaerolineae; order CAZYHC01; family CAZYHC01; genus DAOULT01. The sequence goes on along the minus strand of CAZYHC010000005.1, from coordinate 102,227 downwards.
CGTAACCTGTGTGTGTTCAGAGAGGGCCAGGGCCATATCTAAGGCCAGAGTGGCATTAGGGCCTCCCGCCACCGGCACCAGCACGCGCTTTATCTCCTTCTCCTTCGGCTTTCCGGCCCGCACCATCGCCACGTCGTCCAGCACCGCCGCCACGTCGTCCAGCACGCGCTGTATCCCCTTCGGCTTTCCTGGCTTTTCGGCCCGCACTACCGCCACATCGCAGGGCACGTTTTGCATTATCCGGTCCAAACTCGGCCCCAAGTGGTAACGCCCCCGGCCAGGCGGATCCTGCCAGGGCATCAGGAGCAGGTCGGGGTCGGCGTCGTGCCCGGCTTTCAGGGCGGCCTGCTCTATGTCGCGCTCGTTGCTCCCGGCCACCACCTGTACTTCCACCGGCGCCGAACAGCCCTCTTCCAGTACGGCCAGCCAGTCCGGCCTTTGACCATCGGGGGAAACGGTCAGGAGGAGCACTTTGCCCCGGTGCGTTTCGGCCAGGGCACAGGCTATTTTCAGGAGGGGATCGAGCTGGGCCTCTTCGGCCACGACGGCCATGACCAGGTAGTGGCGGGTTGCCTGGGGTTCGGGCTCCTGTGACGTTCCTGATGATCGCGCTGGTGGTAAAGGTTGCACCATGAAAATCACCGCCTTTCCTTGATTCATACGTCTCACCGCAGAGGGCGCAGAGTTCGCTGAGACCTGGCTGCTAGCTGCTGGTTAGGGCACTGTGAAGTGGAAACGGCTCTGGAAGCGGCGCAATAGACGCAAGATGGGCGCCCCAAAGAAGAGAATGAGCAAAAAATTACCTCCGGCCCGTCCCAGGTCCCACGCAAGAGAGGTGACCAGGTAAAAGAGGGCGTAGCGTCCCAACGTCTCCCATACTCTGAGGCCGGGCTGCCAGTGCATCTCGGTGCTCTGGCTGTCCATAACGTAGGGCCAGAACCAGATGTTCATGATCGCGCCAAAAATCAGACCGAGTGCAGAACCCCACAGGGCCAGGATGACGACTTCGCCCCGCCCGAAACGGCGGAGATCGGGCAGCCAGGCCGAAGCCATTCCCATCCAGCCCGCGGCGAACATCTGATAGGGCAGCCAGGGGCCTATCCCCCCCGTGACTATAGCCGAAATGAACAGGGAGAGCGCCCCCAACAGGAAACCGAAATCGGCCCCATAGGTGTAGCCGCACAGGATGGGCAGGATGAAAATGGCCGCAAAGCCCGCCGGCCCCGGCACAGGACGTAACACGGCGTTGAGGGCGGTCAGGATGCCCAGGATAGCCACCATCTTGGAATTCATCTGGCGCGTCTCCAGGTTGGCGATGATGATCGCCAGGCAGAGACCCAGCAGGACGAGAAAGGTCAGGGGGGCGTCTTCGGAGTGGGACATGGCCCCGAAAGAGGCCCCTTGAACCTGCGGGAAGAAGAAGGGGTAAACGAAAGCCCACAGCCCCACCAGGGTAGCCAGGGCCAGGATCAGGGTGCTCAAACTCTTTCTCAAAAATAAAGTGGCGCGTATCGTATCCATCATTAAACCTAAATCTGCTGCAACACGTCCTCCACCGTCAGAAAACGGTCGTCGCGGAAGAGTTTATTTACCTGGGAGGAGAAGACCAGCGATTCGGTCATGACCGCTCGCGTCGGGCCATCGACTACCACCTGTCCCTCGCCCAGGATGACCACCCGCCGGGCACAGCGGGCCACCAGTTCCACGTCGTGAGTTGACATAACTATGGTCCTGCCCCGGCGGCTCTGCTCCAGCAGGAACCCGGCCAGGGAACTTTTTTGGCCGTAGTCCAGGCCGCGCGTCGGTTCGTCCAGCAGGATGATCTGTGGCTCGGCCACCAGGATGGCAGCCAGGGCCACCCGTTGTCGCTCCCCGCTGCTCAGGTCGCGGGGATAGGCTTCGCTGTGCTCCTCCAGGCCCAGGGTGCGCAGCAGTTCCCCGTAGTCGCCGGGGGGCAGGTTATGGCTGCGGCGGGTGAAATCCAATTCCTGGCGCACGGTGTCGGCGAACAGGAGCGCGTTGGGGTTCTGGGGCACGTATCCCACCTGCTCGATGATCTGGTTCAAGGATAACTTTCGGGTATCCTGTCCCTGGACCTCCACCCATCCCTGCTGCGGACGTAGCAGGCCCACGATGTGTTTCAGGAGGGTGGTCTTGCCCGAACCGTTGCGCCCCATGAGGGCCACGAATTGACCGGCTTCCAGGGAGAGGCTGACCCCTCGCAGGGCCTCCTGGCCGTCGTAGGCGAACCATACGTCTTCGAGGCGAACGACGACCGCCGGGGACGCGGCCTCAACCTGCGCAATCCCGCTTTCTACCTCTATCTCCCCTTCCTCCTTTTTCGGTTCCTCTATCTTCATCTGCCGGACAAAACGCTGGCCCTCTTTTATGGTCAGCGGCACCGGCTCCCAACCCAGTTCCCGGGCCAGGGTAACCAGGGGGGGCCTCGGTTCTACCTGGGCCAGTATCTCCCGGGGCAGGCCGACCAGGGGCGGCTGTCCTCCGCCGGGCAGATGCAGGATGCGGTCGGCGTACTGCACCACCCGCTCCAGACGATGCTCGGAGAGGATGATGGTCAACCCCAAATCCATGTTCAGCTTTTGCAGAGTGGTCAACACCTCTTCAGCCGCCTGAGGGTCCAGTTGCGAGGTCGGTTCGTCCAGGACGAGCACCCTGGGCTGAAGGGTCAGCACCGCCCCGATGGCTACCCGCTGCTTCTCTCCCCCGGAAAGGGTGCTGACCCGTCGATGGCGCAGGTGGGCGATGTTCAGTTGATCCAGCACCTCTTCCACCCGTTTGCGCATGGTGGTCTGGGGCAGGTTGTGGTTCTCCATGGCGAAGACCAGCTCGTCCTCCACCACATCGACCACGAACTGGGCTTCGGGATCCTGAAGGACGAAACCCACCAGGCTGCTCATCCCGCGTGGCTCCTCGGCCAATGGATCGCGGTCGGCCACCCGGATTTCTCCCCCGAAAACGCCGCCGTAGAAATGGGGCACCAGGCCGTTCAGACAGCGCAGCAGGGTGGATTTGCCGACCCCCGACTGGCCGATGACCAGCAGAAATTCTCCCTCTGCGATGTCCAGGTCAACGTCCTTGAGGACCGGCTCGGAATCGCCGGGGTAGGTATAGGTGACGTTCCGAAAACTGATCAATGGTTGCATAATGAAATTGTTATCCCGCTCTCAGTCCCCGTCTCGGGGACGTTTTAGATAGCATCGCGATACCCCACCGCCGATGAACACCGATAAACACAGATAAAGAGGTAGAGCATCGGCGTTTATCGGCGGTTGTATTACGGTCACCCGCTCCCGGGACGGGGGCTGGAGCTTCGTTGCCTGGCCGGAGCGCACAGGACGGGCACGACGGCAGCTAATAGAGCCAGCCCGATGAGAGGATTGAAAACAGGCCACCCGAAGCGCGGGTAAGGGTAGAAAATAAGGGCCTTCCTATCCCACAGCCAGAAAGTAGCAATGATGACCAGCGAGGCCAGGCTGACCGCGCTGACGATGGTATCCCGTCGGCGCCACAGTTGTCGCCGGTATCGGCTGCGGCGCACCCGGCGACCTATGGCCCGGAAAGTCCCGGCCAGCAGGAGCAGGCTACCGGCTATGAGGAAAGCGCCCGTCCATCTCAACAGGTGCCTGGCACTTCCAAAGTGCCAGGCACCTTCACCTTTGAAATAGACGTGGCAGAACACTCCGGCCAGCAGTCCCAGCAAGGCCAGGGCGATGAGGGCTTTATACATTAATTCCCGTGTGGGGCTGGCCCTGGAAACGTTTCCCCCAAAGCCGCGCGCTTCCATCGATTCGGCCAACTGGATGGCTCGCTCCAGGCCGCTGGTCAGGAGAGGCATGAGCAGCGGCAGAAGATCGCGCACCCCTCGAAAACGATGACCACGAATGGCCTGGGCCTCGCGGATTTCCTTCAGACTGGCTACCATCTGGGGCACGAAGGCGATGGCAATGGAGGCCACTACCCCGGTCTGATACATGAAGGCCGGAATGGAACGCAATAACTGGTAATGATCGACCAGGGCGTTGAAGGTGGCAAATATCAAAAGCACGACCATCAGGCTCAGGCCCCCCGTCAGGCCGTAGCTGAGGGCCTCCAGGGTGATTTTTCCGCCCAGATCGAGTACGATCGCTCCGCCCACCCTGAGGGGCAGACGAGGCAGGGTGACGAGAACGGTATCGCCGTAGTGGACGGTCAGAGGGTTGAACAGGGCGCTGAAGGCCGCCACGATGAGACCCACTTTCAGAAAGAAACGCCAACTGGCAGCCAGCGGCGAGGTGCGGCCCAGAGTGTCGTAATCGATGGCCGCGGCCAGGAACAGGACGATCAGATAAAGGGGATTCCTGGTGAGCATGGCGGGCAGGATAGCCGCCCCCAGCCACAGCAGCCAGGTAGTAGTGTGGTACATCAGTAGCCTCTATAATCGTCGTCCGTCCGCGCTGTTCGCCGCCGGAAGTAAAAATAGACGAAGCCCAGCACGATCAAGGCGGTCACAAAGGCCAGCCCGCCCAATCCCACCGTCCCTACCGCGATGCCGGACAGGATGACGAACCAGGTGAGTCGGCTGGACCTCTCTTCGGGAGATGGCCCTTTCTCGACAGGGGGCGCAGGCGGGAGTGGGGTGGGCGCAGCAGTGACGACCATCGCCACCGCCGTAAGGGAAGGGCTGGGCGCAGGCGTGTCGGTCGGCGGCACAGGCGTGTCGGTCGGCGTGGGAGTAGCCGTCGGAGATGGAACGTTCGCAGGCAGAGGGGTATCGGTGGGGGCGGGCGTGCTGGTCGGCAAAGGAGTGGCGGTCGGGGGAGGTGTGTCCGTCGGCGTGGGGGGGATGACGTTGACAGTGACCTGGTGGCTGGATTCGCCGTGAGTGCTGACCACGCGCAGTTCGTAGGTCTGGGTCTGGGGAGGGCACACGTTTCTGGCCTCGTGTCCGGTCACGCCTTGCCCGTCGAGATAGATGGCCTGCGCGTTCTCAACGTCCCAGCGCAGCGTGGTGCACTGTCCGGCCACAATCTGGGCGGCATCGGCCAGGAAGCTGATGGACGGTTTGGGGGGCGGGGGCCTGTCGGATTCTGAGTCGGAATCGTCTGGTTCGGAATCCTCTCCCCTGCCAGGATTGACGACCGGAGGCATGATTGGATTGCTCACCGGGGGCGAGGTTGGGTTGTCTGCGGGGGGCGAGGTTGGGTTTCCCGCCGGGGGTGAGGTTGGCTGGCAGATGTCGTTGAAAGACAGGCGTGGTGGCGCTACGTCGGAACCGCCGACCTCGCCATTGCCCCAGGCCCAGCCTTCTACCTCGCCGTCTTGAACGCGGTGATTGGTGGCCCCCATACCCGAATATTGCCAACTGCCGTCGGAATTCAGGTGAAAATAGGCCCAGTATTGGCAACTCCCCCCCATACACTGGCAGAAACAGTGTTCGGCCGGATAGTCGCAGCCCCGGTCTTCGATCTTGCATACGGCGGCTCCCATCCCGGAAGAGTAATCCTTGACCAGAGAGAGGCCGGAGCGGTCAAGTACCTGCTCGCCTGTAAGCTCGCTCTCGCTGAACTCCAGGCATTTGGTGACGACCCTGCCGTCTCCGAGCTTGACCACCAACCCTGCTCGCTTGGAGCCCTGGGCCTGCGTCAGAGCAGGGGATAGTTGCAAAAGCAGACCGAAAATCAGCAGCGTTGCCGACAACACAAGCCACCTTTTCCCTATCTTTGCCATCTCTGTCCTCGCTTTCTCAAAACCGCGTTTCGTAACCGTGCATCAATGGTTTAGCCACAGAGTACACAGAGTTCACGGAGGGGAAAAATTCTTTCTCTGTGTCCTCCGTGCTCTCTGGGGCTTGAATCTTTATTTTATCGTCACCGGCAGGTAAGTGTCCATTTGGATTTTGAAATTACGGGTCTCGTTCGCCTGACGGGAGTGGCCGGTGTTATCGAAGGCATAAACCGTCCAGGTATAAATTCCGCTGGACAGCGGCGTGGGAGGTCTGGCGACGGTCACGTCGGCAGGCACCGTGATCAACTGCCAGGAAGCGGAACCTATTTCTACCCGGTAATGTTTAAGGCCAGCCACCGGGTCGGCGCTGGGCTGCCAGGCCAGGAGCGGAGTGCGAGTGTACACCGCCGTTCCACTGAGCGGCGCAATCAGGTCGAAGGCGTGCGGTGGGCCATCCACCGTCAGGTGGCGATGCGGCGACCAGGTGGAGGGGTTCAGCCCGGCGTCGAAGGCTCTCACCCGCCAGCCGTGATGCCCGTCGTCGATGAGGGTGGTGGGCGTGAAGGCCGAGGCAACGGCGGCCTCTATCCCGGCGCTCTGCGCCAGGGTTGAGGCGGGGGCGGTGTAAATTGTACCGCCCGTGCCCGTAATCTCCAGGTGGTAGCCCGCCACTCCCGAAGAGTAGCCGTTTTTGGGCGGATCGGTGCTGTCTGACCAATCGAAAGACAGGTTGTTGGCGTCCAGGAATGCGCCATCAGCAGGCGCCTGGAGGGTTACGGGCGTGGGCGGTTGGGTATCCACCCCGAACTGTTTGTAGGCCGTCCAGGCCGAATAGTTGCCCGGCACGTCGTAGGCCCGCAAGCGCCAGCCATGCAACCCTTCCGAGAGAGGGGTGGGCCAGTCATAGTAAGCGTTTGCGGTGGTGTAGATTTTGGTCGTGCCGGTCACTTCCAGGTTGTAGCCGGCCACGCTGCTCTGACAGTCCCAGGCCGCCGTCCAGGTGAAGCGGGGGGTAACGTCGCCGGTAGCCAGGCCGGGGCTTTGATGAACCGGCAGAACCACAGGCCCTACCGTGTCGGTGCTGCCGCACAACTCTTCGTGGGAGCAGTGGGGCGGTTTGGCGGCCTCTCCCCAATGCCAGCCGTCCACGTAGCCGTCGTAGACCTGGCGCAACCAGGCCCCGGTGTTGGAATAGTTCCAGTCGCCCTGCCCCGGCGAACTTTTAACCCAGTAGCTCCAGTAAAGGCAGGGGTCGGTTCTACATTTACATAAGCAGTCGGTCAGCGGGCAGCCAACCCTCTCGATGTTGCAGATGAAGCCTCCATAGTTTTCCACGCTAAGGCCAGCGCGTTCCAGCAGCTCTCGCCCGGTGATGTACGTCTCGCTGAACTCCACGCAGTGAGTTTCTACCGTGCCTTCTCCATAATCGATCACCAACCCGGCGCGATTCGTCTGGCCGCTGCTCCCAGGGGAGGGGTACACGTCCTCGAAACCGAGCGAATCCGGGCGAACGATCGGGTCCGCCGCAACCGGCAGCACGGCTATCAACGTCACAGCCAGGAGGGTCAAAACCAGTTGAGGTCTCACGGTGTATCTCCTTAAATCCTTGAACATCAGGCATTATACCACAAGGCGATGCCAGATGGCAATCTACAATAAGATCAGGTGCCTGGCACTTTGTTCGTTGTTGGAAGTGCCAGGCACCTGGCTGCACAGCTATCTGGTGATGTTTTGGGTTACTTCGGGCAAGTAAGCTCTGTTTTGGCAGGGCAGCAGCGGGAAGTACTTGCCCAGCAGGGCCGGGACAGCCTCGTAGGTGGCGGCGATGCTGGTGGTGTCTTTGGTGGTCGTCGTCCAGGGGAATGACCCATCGGCGAGCTGCAAGTTGAGCAGGTGGTACATGGGAGTATGGACTGTCATAGAGATATCGTTTGTCCCCGTCATGTGCCTGGCCCAATCCCAACTTTCGGAATCGCGTCCGGCAGCAAGCAAAGCCTGGATGACGTAAGATGTAACGAAAACGTTGGAACTGGGATCGAAAAAGCCGCAACCATCGTCTACGTTAGTGTACAGGAAGCCCCCATCGGGGTTCTGGGTGGTTTTCAGGTAGTTGAAGGCGTTGTCGATGACCACGCTGTTGGTCCCAACGACCGGCTCGCCGGAAGCGATCAAAGCCTGTATAGCCCAGGCGGTGGCGCTCGGCTCTGTGGTGCTGATGACCACGGTGGGCGAACACCAGGCCGTAGCGGTGAAAGGCGGCGAGTTCCAGCCCCAGGCGCCTTGAGCAGTCTGGCTACTTCTCAGCCAGTTGGCAGGGGTCACGGGCACCGAGGCCCGCATGGTGTTCAGCGCCCACACCGACCAGGTCTGGTCTTTCACGAAGTTGCCGTAGCCCACGCTGGGGCTGGCGAAGCTGTTGAGCCTGTCCACCAGATCGACCCCCCCGAAGTTTCTGGGGTTCCTGTTGCCGAGAACGGTAGCTATAATCATCTTGGAAGTGGCGTCGGCGGCGGCAGTATAGAGCGCGGCCTGGGTAGCTAGGAAGTCCAGCGGCGATTTATCGTTTTTCTTCACGCGGTCAGGGGCCTCGCAGTTGACGGCGAAAGCGTACACGGCGCTGGCCGTGCCCCCTGCTTCAGACTCCGGGCCGCTGAGCAGCAAACCTTGGGGGAAGCCGCCATCATCGTTCTGTTTGGTTTTGATGAAGTCTATAGCCTTGAGGGCCGCCACCAGCCGGCCGCGCAAAGGAAACGGCCTGCCCATCAGGGCCGGGATGGCCTGGACGGTAGCCAGCAGGGTGTCTCCGGCCTCGCCGGCTATCCACTTGAAGGAGCCATCGGGCTGTTGCATGCTCAGCAGGAAGGTCAGCGGGTTGCTGCTCTTGCTCCAGACCGCGCCCAGGGGGTTCTCTCCTCTGGCAATAAGGGCCTGGATAGTGTAGGCTGTGGAGTTGGTGTTGGAGTCCTGGCCGGCTCTCTGGGGCATTCCGGAGTCGGTGGTGCTCTGAGTGGTGCTCAGGTAGTTGGTGGCCTCGATCATGACCGTAGAGGTAGGCGGTTCGCCGGCAGCGATGAGGGCCTGCATGGCCCGGGCTGTGATGTCTACATCTCTAGGGTTCGGATCGCTGTAGGTCCAGTTGCCTCCGGCCTGTTGTTGGTTTTTGAGCCAGGTGACGGCTTTGGCGGGTATGGGCTCCATGGCCGCGGCCAGCCCCAACATAGCCCAGCCCTGGTCAGAAACGTCCAGCCCGCTGAATTTACCGCTGCTGGAATCGTACTGGCTGCTGTTCAGGTAGCTCACCAGATCGCGCCCGGCAAAGTCACGCGGGTGGCCGTTCCCGGCCACCACTGCACAGATGAGCAGGCCGGTCTGGCCCCCGCTCAGGGTATAAGGGGTGGTAGCCATGAGGCCGGACAGGTAGTCCATTGGGCTGTGGCCGTTTTTTTGCCATTGGTTGGAATCCTCGTTGGCGGCGGCCAGGGCCAGCACTGCCTGGGCAGTTATGTAGGCTCCGCTGTACGGGCGGCCGAACCCGCCGTCGTCGTTTTGCTGGCTCTTCAGCCAGGTCAGGGCCTGCTGCACCGCCGTTTTCTGGTCGGTGAACAGGTCGGCTTGGGCCGGCACGGCCACGAATAACATAGTCAAAGTGGTAAACGTAGCAATAGTAAGGTAAAGTGACTTTTTCATTTTTCCTTTTTCCTCCTGGTACTTTTTTCGCAATAAAAAGCCCGACCAACTGAGGTCGGGTAGTGGTCTGATAAGCTAAATTCCCTTGCCGGTTCGACAAGGGGATAAGTTACGGCGCTTTGACCATAATCTCCTACCCCCTTTCTCTCGAAGGTCCTTGGAGCGTGACAGAGGCGGGTTTTCTGGCTGCCCTGGCGTTTGGCCTCTAGAGACCAGTTACCAGGATTACAGTTGCGGGACAGCGCCGGACTTGCACCGGTCTTTCCCCTTTAAGCCGTGGCTTTCGGGCGTCAGGTCACCTCTGCCGGATCTTTATTCAATTTGTGGGGAGTATACCATATCCTGTGCTCTCTACCGAGCAACGAGAAATTGGGGCACGGCTCCCCAACCCATGCACCAATCATTTTACCCCAAAACGCCAGCAGAGTCAAGTCGGCCAGCCAGCCTGGCTGCGTCCAGAAATTTTGGCGACTGCTCATATCCCAACATCCTTGAGCCAACCCCCACCGCAACAAAATTTGACATCTCAGAACAATTATGATATTATAGCCGCGTGAGAGTAATACAAAGTTATCTTCGAGGAGGAAACCTGCATGGAGGCGGTTGCAACCCTTAGAGGTTCTCACAACCCCGGCAGTGGGGAGTATAGCATAAGAACCCGCCGGAGGCAAACTGGCCCCTGGCGGGCATTTTTTGTTTCTTCAAAAGCATTGAGGAGGGGAGAGATGAAAAAGGCGAAAAAAATTATAAATGACCCTAAGAACGTGGTGTCGGAGCTGCTTGAGGGATTGGTGGAGGCCTGCCACGGAAAAGTTAAAAAGCTGGAAGGGGTCAATGCCCTGGTTAAGTCCAGCTTACCCGCCGGCAAGGTGGGGCTTCTGGTGGGAGGGGGGAGCGGCCACGAGCCGCTGTTCCCTGGGGTTATCGGGGAAAATATGGCCGATGGGGCCGCCTGTGGCCCTATTTTTGCCGCCCCTACGCCAGATGTCATCCTGGAGGCTACCAGGGCCCTGGATCAAGGCCAGGGAGTCCTCTACCTTTATGGGAACTACGCTGGCGACCGAATGAATTTTGATATCGCCGCCGAGATGGCTGCCGAAGAAGGCATCGAGACCAGGACGGTCCTGGTCTGGGACGACGTGGCCGCTGCCCCTCCTGAAAAGATGGAGGAGCGCCGCGGAATAGCAGGAGATCTGTTCGTGATCAAGATCGCGGGTGGAGTCTCAGCCACGGTAAACGATCTGGACAAGGTGGTCCGGGTCACCACCAAAGCCCGTGATAACACCCGTTCCATGGGGGTGGCGGTCGCGGCGGCCTCCATCCCGGAGACCGGCGAACCAACCTTTGAGCTCCCCGAGGATGAGATAGAAATTGGGATGGGCGCGCACGGTGAGCCAGGCGTTTCCAGAGAAAAGATGCTCCCCGCCGATGCACTGGTGGAGAAAATGATGGCCCTGATCCTTTCTGACCTGCCATTCCAGAGAGGCGATGAAGTTTGTCTCCTGATCAATAACTTGGGGGCCACCACTTTGATGGAACTTCTGATTGTGAATAGAAAGGTTCGCCAACTTCTGAGAGATAAAGGGATCGCGGTCCACGATACCGTCATAGGTGGCTTCCTGACCTGCCAGGAGATGGCAGGATTTTCCATCACCTTGATGAAACTGGACGATGAGCTGAAAAAGTACTATGACCTGCCCGCCCACTCTTTTGGCTTTAAGAAGGTGTGAGGCGATGGGAAAATCTCAATTAAGCCTGCAAGAAGCCAGAGAGATGTTCGTGCACCTATCCAGAAGGATGGTGGAAAGCAAGGAGCTTTTAACGCGGGCGGACCAGGCCATAGGTGATGGCGACCACGGTGTGGGCATGGCCAGAGGCTTTGAGGCTGTTCACCAGCAATTAGAGGGACAGGCCTTCACCACGATTGGCGAGTTGCTCCAGGCGATTGGCATGGCCTTAATGATGTCCATCGGTGGCGCTGCGGGGCCAGTGTTTGGCACTCTGTTTAGAGGCGGGGCTAAGCGGCTCGGCGAGCAGCACCTCTTTGACTCCAAGACGCTTTCACTCGTGCTTCTCGATGGACTGCAAGCTGTTAAAGAGAGAGGTGGGGCGAAGGCGGGCGATAAGACCGTGGTGGATGCGCTCGAACCGGCCGCCCTGAAGTCTAAAGAACTGGCCTCGGCTCCGCTTGATGAGAGTCTAATCGCGGTCACGGAGGCCGCCAGGCAGGGAATGGAAGACACAAAAGAGATGGTGGCCACTGTTGGTAAGGCCAAAACGTTGGGGGAAAGGTCTTTGGGGCATCCTGATCCTGGGGCGGTATCCACTTACTTGATTCTGAAGTTTATGATGGAGTATGTGACAGCCGAGGAATAGGCAGAGCATTCTCGCGGTGGATAATTGGGCGGAAAGGTGGTACAATAATCGTGTAAGTGGGGCCACGAAAGGTCAGAGAGGTGGGAGGGGAAAGGTCGGAGGGGGCGTGGACGCCAAACGCTTGGATTCAGGATGGTTGAAATGGGCGGGTGGCCTGGTCATCGTCGGTCTTTTGATCGCGCTGTTCTGGTCAACCTTTCGGTGGCTGAGCTATCAGTGGTGGACCAACGACTATTATTCTCACGGGCCGCTGATACCCCTGATTGCCGCTTTTTTCATCTGGCGAGGTTGGGCCAGAGTCGAAAGACAACCCTCCAATTGGGGGCTGGCCGGGTTGGGGGCTGGCCTGGCTCTTTATCTAACGGCTTTGCGCCTGAGAGCGCCTTTCCTCTCAGCCCTGTCTTTCGTCGTCGTTCTGGGGGGATTGATCCTCTACTTTCTGGGTGTGCGGGCCCTGAACCGCTTTCTTTTACCTCTTACTTGCCTGATTTTTATGATCCCTCTGCCCCTCGTCGAAGCGGTCAGTCCTCTCTTGCAAGCCTTTACCGCCCATTGCTCTACGGCGCTGGTGCAAACCCTGGGCATACCGGCCCTGAATCAGGGGGGGCAGATCGTTCTGGAAAGCTGCTCGCTGGTGGTTGGGGCGCCATGTAGTGGGCTGCGTTCTCTCATCGTCATGCTGGCTTTGGCGACGGTTTTGATTTACGTCGTCGCCGGGCCCTGGCGGGCTAAACTGGGCTTATTTCTGCTGGCCGTACCGGTGGCTCTGGTGGCTAACGTGGGGCGCGTGACCTCGTTGTTGATTATAGGCCATTTCTGGGGGCGGGAGGCAGCCTTAGGTTACTACCACGGCCTCTCCGGCCCGATCTTCTTTCTGGTCGCTTTCGCTGTATTATTGTTCTTCAGCAGGAGGTCAGGATGTCGAGAAATCCGCTCCGATATCTGGTAACTATCGTCCTGCTGGCCCTCACCGGCCTGGGGGCCATATTCCTCTCCGCTCAGGACAGAGAGCTCGAACGGGCGCAGGCTGGTTATACCTTTGTAACGGACATCGACACCTGGCTCAGGACAAACCGTCAGCGGACAGTCACCACACCCTACGATTTTCGACTGGGTCCTAACCTGGACGACCTCCCCCTGGAACTGGGAAGATGGCGCGGCGTGGACGTGCCGGAGACCAACCAGGAGGTTTTCATCATCCTCGAACCGGAGCACTACCTCCTGCGCCGTTACGAACGCTACGACGAGGCAGGGGTGGATTTAGAGGAAACGTCCCGGCCCCACCTGTGGCTGACCCTCATCGGCAGCCACAAGTTAAAGAGCTTCCATCCGCCCCAGATTTGTTACCGCTCCATCGGCTGGCAAACCCAGGTGAGTTCGGAAGCCATTCCCATCGGCGGGGTGGACCTTTATGCCCTGAAGATGGTGGCCGCCAGTGAGGAGGGGCGAACCATCACCCTCTACTTCTACATCTGGCCCGACGCCAGACGTGACACCGCAGGACAGGGGGCAGTGATGTTCAGGGTCTCTACCGCGATGCAAGGCGCAGAAGAGGAAACCCTGGCCCTGGCGCGGGAATTTATTCAACTTTTCTTCCTGGATGCCCAACCTTGATTTCTTTAAGACCTCCAAAGTCAGGTGCCTGGCACTTTCAGAAGTGCCAGGCACCTCATGCCCCGCTCTGCCCCCTTCCAAGAGACCTTCAAAGTAAGCCGCCAGCTACCGCTCCGGCACCTCCCATAGAATCACCGTGTCGTCCTTGCTGCCCGAAGCCAACAGTTTCCCGTCCGGGGAGAAGGCTACGCTTTTGACCCGGCTCAGGTGGCCGGCCAGGGTCGCCACTTCCTGGCCCGTTTCCACCGCCCACAGTTTCACCGTATCGTCGTGGCTGCCCGAAGCCAACAGCTTCCCGTCCGGGGAGAAGGCCACGCTTTTGACCCGGTTTAGGTGGCCGGCCAGGGTTGCCACCTCCTTACCCGTTTCCACCTCCCACAGTTTCACCGTGTGGTCCACGCTGCCCGAAGCCAGCAGTTTCCCATCCGGGGAGAAGGCCACGCTGTAGACATAATCCTGGTGGCCGGCCAGGGTCGTCGCCTCCTGGCTGGTTTCCACCTCCCACAGTCTCACCGTCCTGTCCCAACTACCCGAGGCCAGCAGCTTGCCGTCCGGGGAGAAGGCTACGCCGTAGACCCGGTCTTTGTGGCCGATGAGGGTCGTCACCTCCTGGCCTGTTTCCACCTCCCACAGTTTCACCGTGTGGTCCACGCTGCCCGAGGCCAGCAGTTTACCGTCCGGGGAGAAGGCCACGCTTTCGACCCAGCCCGTGTGGCCGGTGAGGGTGGCTATCTCCTTTCCCGTTTCCACCTCCCACAGTTTCACCGTCCTGTCGTCGCTGCCCGAGGCCAGCAGCTTGCCATCCGGGGAGAAGGCCACGCTTTCGACCCAGTCTGTGTGGCCGGCGAGGGTGGCTATCTCCTTTCCCGTACCCACCTCCCACAGTTTCACCGTCTTGTCCAGGCTGCCCGAGGCCAGCAGCTTCCCGTCCGGGGAGAAGGCCACGCTTTCGACCGCGTCTTTGTGACCGCTGAAGGCCATCGCCTGATGGTCCGGGGGAGGCGCCAGAGATTTCAGCCATCTCTGGCAGTCATAAGATGGCGAAGCACCATAGCCAGGGCCTCCGCCGTATTTAAAGCTTGGAGCCTCACCACCGGGGATGTTCATCGAGGCAATGGCCTGGCCGTCCGGCCAACTGATTACCCGCACGTCCCAGTAGAGCCTGTAGATCGGGTCTCCATCCCTATAGATGCTGGCTACTTCTCTACTCTCTCTGATGCAGACCAGGGCGGCCAGTTCAGAGGGGGAGCGGGTTTCCATAAAATCAGGGATGGAGTCGCCATCTATCTTCCACCCTTCGTCTTCGAAGTAGATTACGCTCCTCAGAGCGAGCATTTTTCCGGGCAGGATATTGCTCTCTGGCCCACGCTCGGCAGCTTCGCACAGGTCGCGAGCGGCGGGGAGCAGGTCTTCGAGGGTGGCAGGGATGGAGGTCGGGGTATCTGTCGGGGTGGGTGTGGCGGCGGCCATGTGGCTTGCGGCGCTCAGAAGAACGCCTATCAGGGCCAGATTCAATAGAACTAAAGTGATCTTGCGCATCCTGTTCCTCCTTTTGCGTAACCTTTTTCTTCTGGGACAAGCACACACGGATTCGGGTCACGGATAACACGGATTTACCGCGCACCGGAATGGGCCCCTCTGTGAAATCCGTGACCAAAATGTCCGTGTCAGCCCCCGGCAGCAGCCTAATAATCCTCTACGTAAGTTCCACCTTCTTGGGGTGTCCAGAACTTACCTGGTTTCCAGGGATAGTGCTGCTGGCCGACGATACCGGCGCTGACTTGCAAGGGCTCTGTGGGCTGGAGGCGCGTGCCGTCGTCGGGGTTGAAAAGCCACACCTGGCCTACGTGATCGTCAGCTCCCTGGTAGATGGTGAAGAGCAGCCGTCCATCCTGGGTCCAGCGGGGCCAGTCGGCTGACTGGCCGGAATTGGTGACCAACACCTGGGTCGTGCCGCCTGTGCTGCTCACCCAGCCGACGTTATAGTTGCTTATGCCGCCGCCGACCGGGTCGTAGACGAAAAAGGCCAGGTATCGCCCGTCCGGCGACCACAACACGTCGGAACCGATGTGATAGCCCGCCGGAGCCGCAGCCAGCCACGCCACAGGCGAGGAACCATCGGTAGCCATCAGGTACAGGGCCGGGCCGGTGCTGGCCACAAATTGTCTCCCGTCGGGCGAGAAGTGGGCGCTCTCACTCTTGAAGTCCTGCAACTCCTGTTTAGCCCGCTGGTAGCCTGCCGTCTCCCAGACTTTGAGGCGGGCCACCTCTGGGCCGGAGGTAGGGGTGGCGGCGGGAGCAGTCTGTAGCGTGGGCCAGGTGCCGTCGTTGTACACCGTGTAAGCCGAGCCATTGTCGGCGGTGAACATCACCCCTTTCTCAAAAGCCTGTACGATGGCGGTATAGCCTTTTTCTTCGGCGGTGGCCCAGCCGATTTTATCCCGCACGCCTGCCCCTTCGCGCCACACCAGCCCGAAACCCCTGACCGGCTGGTACAACCCGGCCGGGGGGATGATGGTCGGGTCGGAGGCGGGCATACCTTCCTGCCAGGTATCGGCGAAGTTCCACCAGGTTCCGTCGTTGAAGAGGACGTGGATCTGCTGCACATCCTCGCGCCAGAACATCAGCCCCCGCTCGAAAGGCTCTATAGCCATCTCGGTCGTTTTACTCTGCTCGATGGGACAGCCCAGGCGGTCTTGCTGCCAGGTGGGTGCGAGCTGCGGAGGCACGGAGAAAGGACAGGCCGGAGCCCGGGGTAGCGTTAGGACCGGAGAAGCGGGCCAGGTGCCGTCGTTGTACTCCGTGTAGACCGAACCATCGTCGGCGGTGAACATCGTTCCTTTCTCAAAAGCCTGTACGATGGCGGTATAGCCTTTTTCTTCGGCGGTGGCCCAACCGATTTTATCCCGCACGCCTGCCCCTTCGCGCCACACCAGCCCGAAGCCCCTGACCGGCTGGTAAAACCCGGCCGGCGGGATGATGGCCGGGTCGGAGGAGGGCATACCTTCCTGCCAGGTATCGGCGAAGTTCCACCAGGTTCCGT
Source organism: uncultured Anaerolineales bacterium (assembly GCA_964646625.1). Taxonomy (GTDB): domain Bacteria; phylum Chloroflexota; class Anaerolineae; order CAZYHC01; family CAZYHC01; genus DAOULT01. The sequence goes on along the minus strand of CAZYHC010000005.1, from coordinate 85,783 downwards.
CGTGGAAAAGGACGTGGATCTGCCGCACGTCCTCGCGCCAGAACATCAGTCCGCGCTCAAAAGGCTCTCTGGCGAAGGCCACACTTCGCCAGAGGTCCAGCGGGCAACCCAGACGGGCGACATCCCACTGCGCGGCGAACTCGTTGGCTACAGGGAGTGGGCACCCCTGCCCTCTGACCGTAAGTACCATGGGATGCGGCCAGGGGAACAGCCAGACCACGATGAAAAAAGCCAGGACGAAAGCTTTGATAAAAGTTTTTGACGTTCTCATTGTATTCTCCTCTTCAGCAATGTATTCAATCTCGGTCAGAAATCCATCAGGGGAAATCTGTGCTAATTTTATAGCCACATGCTATATTTTGTCAACCCGCGATCCCGCTGAAAACAAGAGGCCCCCGTCCTTACCGGCGGGGGCTTCGCCCCTGGGAGTGGAAGATGGGAGAGGAGAGAAACATCCTCTCCCATCTTATCCTCCCCTCTCTATCTGGTATGTTTCAGGTCCCGGAGAAGTGTTATCGGCGGCGCCTGAGACGGAGCCCTATTTGATCTCGAAGATACGGGCACGGCCGGTTATCGGTATTGTCTCGAAAGTGACTGACCCAATGGTCAGTCTGAGCAATAGATCGCTGTGAAAGGTGGAAAACACCAGTTCATCATCATCACGACCGACGCTGTCGAATTCGAAGATATCGCCGGAACCGGTCTCAATGGCCGCTATTCCCATTACGCTTCCCTGTCCTGCGGGCACCAGCACGATGAAGACGCTTTGACCGCTGCGGCCGTAGCCAACAGACAAGGCTTGCAGGAGCAGGTCCAGGCGCTCATCCAGGCGCCGGAGGGTCTCGTTGTCGAGCCCCCAGCGAGTGAAATCGGTCTCGGTAGTCGGGTCGTTCTTTTCCAGGAACTCCGCCAACTCGCGGGCGATAGGCATCCTCTCGTCCCCACTATCAGGAGAGGTGAGCTCCTGGATTTGCGTTTGAACCTCTGGGGCAGGGGTATCGGTGGGTATGCTAGCGATCGTTGTAGGGGCAGGAGTATCGGTTGGTATGCTCGTGGGCGCTTGAGTTGGCGCTTCTGTACTTGTAGGTTTCGGGGGCTCGGTAGTGGCCTCCGGCGTGAATGACACTACCGCAGCCGTCGGGGTATATTCCGTTGCTGGACCTTCATCGGTTGGCGTGAGGAGCATTGCTTCAGCCGTTGGGGTATGATGTTCTCCCGCTTGCCCACTCTCGCCGCTTCCGGTCATCCGCAAGCGCACAGCAGCGGATAGCAGTACCAGGAGGATGCCAATGATGCTCACATAGGCGAGCAGAGGTCTTCTGGCTGGTTTTTTCGCTGGAGGAGCGGCAGGGACCTTAGAAATTGGTGGGGCTGGAACAGCTCTTGGCTTAGCCTGCTGAACGGCAGGGGGCGCAACCACCTTCGGCACTGGCGGCGGGGTGGCCACCGCGACCCGCTCAGGGGTCGAGACAGGGGGAACTGGAACTGGAGCCGGGGCCGCCACCGCTTCCACAGGTGCGACCTGCAACGCCTGGTCCAGGGCGTCGGCCAGGGCGGCCCCGTTGGGATAGCGTTCTTCGGGCTCTTTGGCCAGCGCCTTGAGGAGCACCGCTTCGAGTTCCGGGCTTATGTCAGGACGCAATTCTCGTGGGGGACGAGGCGGCTCGGTCAGGTGCAGCATGGCGATATCGAGCGGTTCCTTGGCGTCGAAAGGAACATCGCCTGTGAACATCTCATACAGAATGACCCCCATGGCGTAGAGGTCGCTTTGGGGCACCGCTCTGGCTGAGGAAATGGCTTGTTCGGGGGCGATGTAGTAGGGGGAGCCGAAAATCTCGCCCCGCGTTCCGACCTCGGTGAGCAGAACCAGGCCAAAGTCGGTCAGGATGGCGTGCCCTTGCCGGTCCAGCCTGATGTTGGAGGGCTTGATGTCGCGGTGGATCACGCCTTTGCTGTGCGCGTAGTCCAGGGCGAGACAGACGGCCCTGGCGATCCGAGCAGCCTCTTGTGGGGCGATGAATTTGCCCTCATCCCGGTGGTCGGCAAGCACAGAGTCCAGATCTACGCCCTCGATGTACTGCATCGCCATGTAGAGCAGACCGTTGGCTTCGCCGTAGCGGTACAGTCTGACGATGTGAGGATGATCCAACTGAGCGATGGCCTGGGCTTCACGCTCGAAACGCACAATGTAATCTGAGTTGGTGCGGAACGGCACGTCTATAATCTTGATGGCTACGTGACGCTTGAGGCGCACGTCCCATCCGTAATAGACCTGGGCCATGCCGCCTTGTCCCAGCAGAGCGTCGAGGCGATACTCGTCCAGTTGTAGTCCGAGCAGGCTGTCGTCCGCCACGGGCGGGACATCGCTGGGTGGTTGTTCCTGGGGTGGTGGCGTCGGGGGGGTGGGTGGTTTGATCCGATGGGGTGTGGTAGTGGGTCGCTCGGCCCGAGGGGGTGTGGCAGCGTCGGCAGGCGGTGTGGCGCCGGTTTTCAGGTGCAGGGAGACTTTCTCCATCGCCGACATTCGTGACAGGGAGCGTGCGGCCGGAGGTTGCACCCCGGCTGGCAGCGGCGGCAGCTCGGCCTGCTCGGCGGGGGCAGGCTGGCAGGTCTGCAAAGCCTTTTCCAGGGCGTTCATCAACTCGCTGCCGGTTTGATAGCGTTTCTCCGGAGATTTGTTCAATGACTTCAGCAGGACGGCCTCGGTCTCCAGGCTGAGATCGGGATTGAGCTGCCGCGGGGGCGGGGGCAGAAGGGTGATGTGCTGGAGGGCCACAGTGGTGGGAGAGGGGTCATCAAAGGGCACAGTGCCCGTCAGCATTTCGTACAGGATGACGCCCAACGAGTACAGGTCGGATTGCGGGACGGCGTCGGCAGAACGGCGAGCCTGTTCCGGGGCAATGTAGCGTGAGCTACCAGCCACTTCGCCTAGCGAGCCCTGCTCTACGTCCATGGCCAGGCCGAAGTCGGTCAAGACCACCCGGCCATCGCTCGCTATCATCGCATTCAATGGTTTCACATCGCGGTGAATAACGCCCTTCTGGTGGGCATAGTCCAGCGCGCTGGCAATGGCTCGTCCGATGCGCAGTACGTCGTCGTGGAGCATCAGTTCGCCTTCGGCTGCGTATTGGGCCATCAGCTCGCCCAGGTCTAGCCCCTCAATGTATTCCATGACGAAGTAGTAGAATCCACCTTCGTCATCCGCATAGTAGATTTGTACGACGTTCTCGTGCCGCCAGGTAGCCACCGCCCGCGCTTCTTGCACAAAGCGTTTGGCGTAGGCCGGGTCGCCCCGGTAACGGATGTCGATAACCTTGATGGCCACCGGACGTTGCAGTTTCACGTCCCACCCGTAATAGACCTGGGCCATACCGCCGCGTCCGATAACGCGCTCGACTCTGAAGTTGGCCAGTTGATACCCAATCAAAGTATCGTCAATCATCATTTACCTCCGCTTTCCCGGGTTTCGCGACTGGCCTGGGTAATGCGTCGCAGGTCGTGGATGAAGGTGTTCAGGCCGTGGGCGTAGGCATCGAGGTAATCCTGGGCGATGCGAATGGCCAGGTCCTGGCGGCCAACGGCCTCCAACATCCCAACGTGTGGCCGGAAATCACGCAGGGTGATACGCATCACGCCCCTGGCATCGGTGAGAATCCCCCAGGCCAGCGTTTTCTTATCGTTGTCGTCTTTGGCAGTGATGAACCGGGTGAGGGTGCTGGTTCGCGCCACTGCTCCCACGTTGGAGAGTATTTCTCGCCCCTTGATGATATCGTTCAGCACGTCGAAACGTCCGGGAATCTTATCTAACATGCGCTGTAATGGAGTCGGCATGTGTGCCAATAGCTTGATGGCCCCCACACTGGCGCTTTCGCCCGTGATGGCAATTTCCTTGGCTTTGCTCAACACCCCGCCGAAGCCCGCCAACGTCGCCAGATAGGAGCGCTGAAGGCGGTCGAATTCAGCGTAGATTTCAGTGCGGTCTCCAACTGCATTCTCGTAGGCGTCCAGGACGGCTATTACCTGTTGGTGTAAGTCGAGCAAATCCAAATCGTTCAGGGGGACCTCAAAGCTCATGGGGTAGAGGCGGTCGCGTGGGGAGCGCTGACTGGCATCTACCGGGATCAGAATAGCTGGATTCACCTGTCTGGAGCTCTCAATGGCCTTCAATGTCTCCAGGGCGGCCTGCCGGGTAGTGCTGTCGCGGGTGAGGGCCGAAAGTTCCGCCGCCAGGTCAGGGTGGAATCGATAGTTGGCGGCGTGGATGGCCCGATAGAGTACCAGGAGGTCGTTAACAGTCAACTGCAGCAGGTCGTTACGTCGCTTGAAGAGTGTGCGCAGCGCCAGGATAGCTTTGAGATTGGCGACATCGGTTTCTACACTGGCCTCGGCTGCCACGCGTGGAGCTTGCTGGATGAGGTGCAGTTCAGGAGCCTGAAATTGAAGGGCGAGGGCGTGGGGACGCGCTTGGCCGGGTTGGGCAGGGGGCAGGGTATTCAGGTAGACGGCCCAGGCCAGGGCCTCGCTGGTCATGATTTCGGCAAAGGCGGCGCCCCATGCTCCGTCGAAAAAGATGTGGGACTGGTCGAAGATGTAGGTTTGGCCCGTGTTGAAGATGGTCAGAGCGTGGTCGCCCACCCCGCGTTCGGTCTGACGCAACTCAGACAGGGGGAGATGGCGGGGGCGCTGGTCGAGGTTGAGCAGGATGGGGGCCAGCCGCAGAGCATCCAGTTCCTTGATCAAGGTCTGGTGCAGCTTACTGCGCAGGTCGGCGAAGGCCGTCCGTCTGATCCCGGCCAGGGAAGCCAGTTGAGCGGGGGGGGCGTCGGATGGGTGGTCGATCAGGGCGGCGACCTGCGCTCGCACGGCAGCCACGTCCGCTGGCTGAGTTGTGCCTGGTGAGCAAACCGGTATCAGATAGTAGCGGCCCTGGTGAATGACGCCCACCTGAGCCTGGGTCAGCGGGAACGGCGTGCATGTCTCGCCATATATGCCTGGTTCCAGGTAGGCCAGGATAGACATTTGCTGCTGGTAAGCGGGAAGTTCATGGGCTTCAGCCGCCCGTGCCCGTTCGATCCATTCGCGGCGCAGCTTATTGTCTAAGTCGCACGTTACCTCTTCCAGGAATCGGTCAAATTTGGTGCGGCGATACATGGTATAGGGTTCACCGGCGGCCGCATCTGAGCCACGACCGTAGGGACGTTGTCTTTCCCAATCGTGGTAGAGTCGGGCGTAGCGCGCCGCGTCTGGCTGGTCGCTGGTCATCTCCCGCAGCAGGTAGGTGTAGACGCGCTCGCGCCACTCATTTTTCAGCAGTTCGTCGTATTGATACAGACAGTGGATGGCGGCCATCACCCAGGCGGTGAGGCGGTCCACTGTGCTCAGGCGAATCTGGTGGTGGTTGAGAACGGTGTCAAAGCCGTGAGTTTCACTGGTGTGGCGGGCAGTGTCTTCTCGCAGGGCGTAATCCACGTAGAACTGCCAGGTGCCTTCCGGGAAAGAGTCATCGGGGTCTTTGCCCGCCAGCTTGAGGAGGTTCTGATAGCCCCAGATGACAGCTGCTGGTCCGGCGAAGACTCCGAAGTACGTTGCCTGATCGAGGAATTGTCCAACACCTTTAAACAGCAGGTTGACGTCTCTTTTGATGGTTTTGAGGGGTGGTCTGCGTCCTGGCAGGCGTAATAACCCGCTCAGGATGACGCCGGGCACGTTGCCGGCGGGGATGACCCGTGCCACCAGGTCGATCACGGCTTCGATTTCGGGCAGGGAGAGCCTTGATACGTCACGTACTGTCGTCGATTGGGCGATGGTTCTGAGGTTAGTGGCAGTTTTAATTGTGGCTTCTGTGTAGCGCTTATCTATATCCATAACTCATAATCAATTCATAATCCTGGAGCGTGCTTTCAAAGCTTCTGGAGTCCGGCCAAAACGAGGAGAGACTACCCCAGGTGGAGTAAGTAACTTATACTCATTATCATCCAGATGGAGGTAGCCTCAGACTCGAGCATATTATCCTACATCCATTCGGCCAGTTCCAGCGCGAAACCAACGTAAAACGAGTCATTACCAGTTCCACATTACCAAAAAGCTTTTACCACATTATAACACAATTGTGCCCATTTGTACAATAGTACTTTAGTACCTAATGGCAGGGCCGTTAACTTGAGGGCCAGGACTTTGAAAGCAACGGTCTGACCACATCCCAAAATCCCAATTGTCCAGGAACCTCCCTCATTACTATTATAAGGGAGTATGATAAAACCAGCATAAATGAAACCTAAACAAAACATAAACGGGGTGCCTCAGAAGAAGGGGGTACAGCCTGCCTACGCCGTCAGGTAAGTTCAGGTTACATTGCAGGCTCAGGTCTCAACGGTCAAAGGCAACGCCAGGGTAAAGGTGCAGCCCTGGCCTTCGGTGCTTTCCACCCAGATACGTCCTCTGTGGGCTTCGACCAGGCTGCGGGCGATGGCTAATCCCAGCCCCGTTCCCCCGGTGGCCCGCGACCGTGACTTGTCGGCCCGGTAGAAACGCTCAAAGACGTAGGGCAGGTCCTCAGCGGCGATGCCGCTCCCCGTGTCTCGCACCCTGACCTCGACCCCCTGGCCGCCGGCGTGGGCGGCGACGGCAATCTCCCCGCCCGGCGGGGTGTGAGTCAGGGCGTTGTCGAGCAGGTTGCGCAACACCTGGCCGACCCGCCGGGGATCGACGTTCACGAGGGGCAGATCCTCCGGCAGATCAACCTGCAAGGCCATCCCCTTGGCCTCCGCCCGGGGACGGACGGCCTCGACGGCTCTATGCACGACGTCGGCCAGGGCCACCGGCCGGCATTCCAGCCTGATCTGTCCTGCCTCGGCCAGGGCTAGCTCTTGCAGGTCGTCCACCAGATGGTTGAGGAGCATAGTCTCTTCGTAGAGGGAGTCAATGATGCGACTCTCTGGCTCCACCACGCCATCCTGTAGGGCCTCCAGGTAGCCCCGGATGTTGGACAGAGGAGTGCGCAGCTCGTGGGCCACGTCGGTCACCATGTTGCGGCGCAACTCTTCGAGCCGGGCCAGCCCATCGGCCATGGCGTTGAAGGCCCGGGCCAGATCGCCGATCTCGTCCCGGGAGGTGATTTCCACACGCTGGCTCAGGTCTCCCGCTTCCATTCGCCGCACAGCCGCCGTCAGGGCCTCTACCGGTGCGAGGATGCGGCGCGAGAGGCCCAGGATGAGCAGCACGGCGCTGAGACCGGCGACCACGGCGATCAGCAGCAGAGCGCGGTTGACGGAAGCCAGAAAGTCCCTGCTCCCAGGATCCATACCTGGGGGCGGGGGGGGGATTTTGCCGGGAGCCGGGAAGACCATGCTCCCAGGCTCCACATCCCTGCCGGGGAAATCGGCATAGAGGACGCCCACCGTTGCCCCGTCATAAGCGATCTGCGCGGCCGGGGTATCCCAATCCTGTCCCACTGGCTGCCCGACCAACTCCCCCGCAGAGTCAGCGACGATCCGCCCCTCCCCGTCGGCCAGGATCAGTCGCTCCCCCGTGCTCCGACCCATCCATTCGAGCACAGGTTGCACGCCGGACCAGCTTTCGTTCTGAGCATAGTGCTGGGTCAGGAGCATCTCGAAACGTTGGTGACGCGTCACCCCCCGGTTCTTCTCGTAGTGAGTGAACATCCTGGTGGTAGCCAGGGTATTGAAGAAGGCCATGCCCCCCACCGCTGCCACCACCACCAGGATCATTATCACCAGCAGGCGAAAACGCAGAGTATGGAACATTTCAATCCTCGCTGAACTTGTAGCCCACGCCGTAGACCGTCTCGATGTAGGTTGGCTGCCTGGGGTCTGGCTCGATCTTTTTGCGCAGGTTCTTCACGTGGGCGTCTACCGTGCGCTCAAAGCCCTCGAAATCGTAGCCGAAGACCCGGTCCAGAAGCTCCAGCCGGGTGAAGGCCCGCCCCGGTTCCCCAGCCAGCACCTCCAGCAGTTTGAACTCGGTGGGAGTGAGATGCACGACCTCGCCTTGCACCCGCACCTCGTGGCAGCGGCGGTCGATCACCAGGTCGGCAAAACGCATTTCCAGGGGGACTTGAGGGGCCTCCTGGCCGACCCGGCGCAACACCGCCCGCACCCGGGCCACCAGCTCGCGGGGACTGAAGGGCTTGGTGATATAATCGTCAGCGCCTAGCTCCAGGCCGACGAGCTTGTCCCCTTCGGTGGTCCTGGCCGTGAGCATGATGATCGGCACCTGGGACTCGGTTCGCAGGATGCGGCAGATGTCAAGGCCGTCCATCTCGGGCAACATCAGGTCCAGCACGATGAGGTCTGGCTGCTTCTGGCGGGCCAATTCCAGGGCTTCCAGGCCATCGCAGGCGGCGAGCACCCGGTGGCCATCCTTCTCCAGGTAGAGCCGCACCAACTCCACTATTTTGGGGTCATCGTCAACCACCAGGATTTTGCTCTTAGCCATCTCTTCGTGTGTCTCCTTCTGTCTACCTAACTATTGTACCAGAATAGTGTGAAGGAATTATGAACAAATCGTGAAGGTCAGGTGCGTAAGTAAGAGGGGGAGCGCCTGGACGCTCCTCCCCCACATTACTCGTTCGATTCACCCTCTTAGCTACACTGTAAATGCGGGCTGCAACGGTCACTTGCCCTTAAATGACGGCCTAGCCATTCCTTGGCCGCCTTGGCCGAAGCCTGGTCCCCTGAAGCCCTGTCCTCCAGGGAAGAAACCCCGTCCCCTGAAGCCCTGTCCTCCAGGGCCGAAGCCTGGTCCCCTGAAGCCTTGTCCTCCAGGGAAGAAGCTCTGTTCCAAGCCCCGTCTCCCGGGGAAGAAGCCTTGTTCCAGCCCCTCAAGCAGCCAGTCGGCCTGCTCTCGGCTCAGGTATCCGTCCTCCACGGCCTGCTCGATGGCATCCCGCTGGGCTGCCTGGTGCACAGCATCTACGGCATCCCGGACGGTCTGCAGGTCCACGCCGGCCTTGTCGGCCAGGTCAGCCAGGGTTCTGCCGCCCCACAGTTGGGTGGACAGCTCATCGGTGGTCATGCCTAGAGCTTCGGCGGCGGCCTCCAGTTCCGCCTGCCCCCGGACGCCCCGGCCAAAGCCGTAGCCACCGCCGCGCCAGCCGAAACCACCCCAGCCACCACCGTCCCGACCATAGGTCTTGGGGGTGGGAGTGGCCTCCTGAGCGAGTACGAACGTCACTCCGGCCAGGCCCGCCAGCAGCAGCGCTATCAGTGCTACGCTGGACAGGACGATAAGCCTTTTCTTGGTCATCTGATGCACCTCCTTTCTCGTTTGGATTTGGGTTGACTTTCCTCAACCCACCTCTATTATGTCAGAAGGATGTGAAGAAGTGATGATGAGGTCGTGAAGGTTATATAAGTTATTTTTATGATGTAGGCCGCGGCGGAACCTCGACCACAGGCACGGCGTCGAGAGAGCCTACAATCGTGACGTAATCTCCCTTGCCGGAGATCCAACCCTGGCCCTCTGGCGCCTCTTCAAAGATGATTTGTAACCACCCACTGCCTGGGTGAAAGCCGACCACCTCGGCTGCATCTCCCCTCCCCAGGTCACCGAGGATCGGATAGGCCGCGTCGGGGCCACCTCTGACGTTCAGCCCACTGGCGATGACCACCGCCACAACTTTCGCCTCAGCAAGTCTTTCCGTGGGTAACGGAGCAGTAGGCGACGGAGCAGTAGTGGCAGGGGAGTTGACCATCGGGGTGGCTGTAACTGTTGGCATTTTTGCAGGCGCTTCCGTGGGCGTAGACGTGGCTGGGGCCGTCAGCTCTGCGGGGGGAGGGGTGAGGGCCGGTCGTTGCCCCGTGGGCCTGGACGCCACCGGCGAAGAAGGTTTAGGTGAAGCTAAGTTTGATGTAGCCGTTTCCGCTTCCTGCCCGGCCCGCGCCTCCAGCATCTCGATGAGCACGTCCATCAGGGCTATGCCGAAGCCTGAGCTCATCCGCTCCGCCATGGCGGTGGCCTGCTCCTCAGGGCTGAGGTTCGTCCCGCCACCCGGGCCGAACCCGCCACCCGGGCCGAACCCGTCCGGCGGGCGGAATCCGCCCCCCCGACCACCGCTGCTACCCTCACCTTCACCCTCACCTCTGCCGAGGCCCAGTTCCTGGATTATCTCCCGCATGCTGGTCGGGGTCAGGCGCATCTCCTTAATGGCCGCCAGTTGCTCGGGCGTCATCGCCGCCTGGATCTGGTTGAGGACGGCCTCGACCTCCACCTGAGCGGCGGTGCCGCTCTGCTGCAAGGCCCGGAGCATCTGCCACGGGGGCAGCAACTCCTGTGCCTGCGCTGCGGTCACTGCGTTGGGTGTCTCCTCCAGCAGCAGCGTCCCCACCAGGAGTTGAATGTGCACCGGCAAAGCGTCGGGATAATCTGCGTTCAGGGTCGGGGCGGTGCTGCTCGCTCTGGCCGGCGTATTCGTCTCGCCACTCCCCTTCGACAAGATCGGGATGCCGCTACAGGCCGTCAATGTCACCATCAGCACCAGCAAAGTCCCTAAAACTGCCGTTTTCCGTATCATGTCTTTTTCCTTTATCATTTTGACTTTATCATTTTGATATGAGGTGCCAGGTGCTTCAGAAAGTGCCCGGCGCCTGGTCTTTAGTCATTTACTCGTGTCGCAGCGCCTCGATCGGATCGAGTTGTGCGGCCTTGTTGGCCGGGTAGAGGCCGAAGAAGATCCCCACCGTGGCCGCCGAACCGAAGGCCAGCAGGATGGAACTGGACACCACCACCGTGCGCATGTCGCTGGTTTGGCCGAAGAGCCACGAACCTCCCACCCCGGCTGCCACGCCGATAAGCCCTCCCACCAGGCTGAGCACCAGGGCCTCGGTGAGAAACTGCAGGCGAATGTCGGCCGGCGCCGCTCCCACCGCCTGGCGGATGCCGATCTCCCGCGTCCGCTCGGTCACGCTGACCAGCATGATGTTCATGATGCCGATGCCCCCTACCAGCAGGGAGACCCCGGCTACCCAGGTCAACAGGGTGCGAAAAGCCGCCGTCGTCGCCTCCCGGGACTCGATGATGTCGTTCTGGGTGGTGATGCCGAAAAAGGGATCATCCACGGCTGTGACGTTGTGGCGACGGTTCAACAGGCTTTCGATCTGGGTGATGGCGCTCTCCATCGTCTCCTGGCTTTCGGCCGAGACGTAGATAGCCATTACCCTCTCGCCGATCCGTCGGCTGGGCGTGAAGTGCTGGAAGGCCAGGGTGAGGGGCACGTAGACCTGCTGATCATAGTCTATCCTGCCCACACTCCCCTTCTCGGCTGTGACGCCAATGACCGTCAGCTTGACTCTGCCCGCCGTGAGGCCCTGGCCGATAGGGTCCGTCTCCCCAAAGAGGTCCTTAGCTGTCTGGTAACCCAGCACGGCTACCTTGGCCTTGCGATCCAGGTCTTCCTGGGTGAAGAAGCGGCCCTCGGCCACCGGCACCCCGCGCACCTCCGGGAATCCGGGCATGGACCCCGTGACATCGCTCTCAATGCTTGGCGAGCCGGCCCGGATGATCTGGGAGTCCGCTATCTGTTCGGCGGCCGCCCCAGTGATGCCGCTCACCTGCGCGTCTATAGCCAGCACATCGTCATAGTCCAGGCCCTCGGGGAAGCCCCCGCGGGCACTCGGCCCACGCCTGAAGCCCTCATTTCTGACGATAATCAGGTTGGCCCCCAGGGCGCCGATCTGCTCTGCGATAGTCGCCTCGGTGCCTGCGCTGACGGCCATCATCACGATGACCGCCGCCACGCCAATGATGATGCCCAGCATGGTCAGCAACGAACGCACCTTGTTGCTGGATATCCCTTCCCAGGCGACCCGGATGGTCTCCCATACATTCATCTCACTCCTCCTTCCCATCCACCATCCGCCCGTCGCGAAGGTGGACGATGCGTTGGGCATAGGCGGCCAGGTCTGGCTCGTGGGTGATCATCACGATGGTCCGTCCCCGCTCGTGCAGTTCGCGCAGGATAGCAACGATCTCCTGGCTGGAACTGGTGTCCAGGTTGCCCGTCGGCTCGTCGGCCAGGATGATGAGCGGGTCGTTGACCAGGGCGCGGGCGATGGCTACGCGCTGTTGCTGCCCGCCGGACAGTTCGTTGGGGCGGTGATGTACTCGGTCGGCCAATCCTACGGCTTCCAGCGCGCCCATCGCCAGCGCCTCCCGCCCGGTCGCGCTTTGCCGGTGGGGACCGTTGCTGTTGTACAGCAAGGGCAGTATCACGTTCTGGAGCGCACTCATCCTGGGCAGCAGGTTGTAGGACTGGAAGACAAAGCCGATCTTGCGGTTGCGGACGCGTGCCAGTTGAGCCTTGTTCAACTTGCTCACGTCGTCGCCGCCCAGCCAGTAGCGCCCCTCCGTGGGCCGGTCCAGGCAGCCCAGGATGTTCATCAGCGTGCTCTTGCCAGAGCCAGACGATCCCATGATAGCCACGAACTCTCCTTCGTCAATGGTCAGGGTCACGTCATCCAGGGCGCGCACGGCCACCTCCCCGCTGCCGTAGATTTTGGTCAGATTTTGCACTTCGATCAGATGCTCGTTCATAGTCTGCCTCAGTTCATTTTGCAATCTGCAACTGGCTACTTCGTCTCCACGACGCCGGTGCTGACCTCGTCTCCCTGCTCCAGGCCGCTTATGATCTCGGCGTAGGCATAGTCCATCAGCCCGACCTCGACGGAGCGCGCCTGGAGTTGGCCGTCCACCATGACGAAGACCGCATATTTGCCGGGGGAAAGCTCCCGCAGCGCCTCGACCGGCACCAGCAGCGCGTTCTCCGCCCGGCCGGCGATGACCTCCACGCTGGCGTTCAGTCCGGCCGGCAGGGAGCGGGGATTGCCGATCTGCGCCCCCTCCAGGGAGGCCAGGGCCTGTATCGTCGGCACGCTCTCCATCTCAACCAGTTCGGGGTCTATCCGCACCACGTGTCCCGTAAAGGTCTCGTCGGGCAGGGCATCGAAGACCACTTCCACCTCGTAGCCGACGGTGATCTTGTCCAGGTCGGCCTCGTCCAGGTAGAGCTCGACCAGGGGCCGGGTCAGATCGGCCAGGCTGATGAGGGCGTCCGTGCCCACCATCTCGCCCACGTTGGCCCCGCAGGCGGTGACGATGCCGGCGAAGGGAGCTTTGAGCGCAGTGTCCTCCAGGTCGGCCTGGGCCGCGGCCAGGTCGCTGCGCGCCTGGTCCACGTTCAGTTGAGCTGCTTCCAGATCCTCGGATGACGCGCCGGCCAGCAGGGCGTCAAGCTCGGCCTGAGCCTGGTCCACTTTGGCCTGGGCGGCGGCCAGATCCTCCGGATCCGGGCCTTGCGCCAGGGTGTTGAGCTCGTCTTGAGCCTGGGCCACTGCGGCCCGCGCCGCCGCGATCTCCTCCTCTGTAGCTCCGGCTACCGCCAGCTCGTAGTTTGCCTTGGCCTTCTCGTAGTCCGTGCTGGCCTGCCAGAGGGTCACGGCCTCGGAGGTGGCGCTGGCGCCGGCTTTCCAGGCGATCTTGTCGTAGGCAGCCTGAGCTTGCTGCAAGGTGATTTCCGACGTTCGCAAGTCGGCCTTGGCCACGGCAACCTCTTCCGGCGAGGGCCCGTCCAGGAGATCGGCCAGCGCCTGTTGAGCGCTGATCAGATTCTCCCGCGCTGCCGCCAGCCCTTCAGCGGTCGAAGGCGTGGTCAGGCTGTTCAGGTCCGCCTGGGCTGAGATCAGGCTGGCCTGGGCCGCGGCCAGGTCCGCTATATCCGGCTCCCCGGTCAGTTTGGCCAGTTCAAGCTCGACCAGGCGCAGGTTGATCTCGGCCTGGGCCACCTGGAGCCGGGCATCGGTGTCATCCAGCCGGGCCAGCACATCGCCGGCCTCCACCCGGTCGCCCACCTCCACCAGCATCTCAGCCAGAACGCCGCCAGTAGGGAAGCTCAGATTCACCTGGGCGGCCGGCACCAGCGTGCCGGTGCCGCTGGCACTGATAACCAGGCTCCCCCGCCGCACCCGGGCCGTCTTGATCGTCTCTGTCGGAGGAGACGCCTGGGCCGGAAGATACTGGCTATAGTAGTACCAGCCGCCGCCGGCGGCCAGAAGTGCGATTATCACGATAATGAAGAGAAGCCGCTTGTTACTCAGGAAAGAACTCATCAATTCACCTCCATAATTCTGGAACTTTTGGAACAGTCACGAGAAGGCCGGTAATCTTCCCTAATCTTCCTTCTCGCACTGAGGCTTTGCCGTAATCGCCGCCTCAAGGGCCCCAATCCACCACCTGCTCGTCCACGTTGTGATACTCGAAGGTCAGGTCATCCAGAACTCCCTCGAACATGGGGCGCTGCTCGCCTCCATCGGCGTTCATCACGAACAGTTCCCATTTTCCCTGGGGGTCTGTCAGGTAGACGACGTGTTGTCCATCGGGCGACCAGGCGGGGGACACGCTGCTGATGGGAGCATCGGCCAGCACCGGGCTCTTGGTTAGCAGGGTGCGCCCCGAGCCATCGGCATTCATAACCATGATCTCGTAGTGGTCGTGGGACCAAAACTGGAAAACGAGGCGTGTCCCATCGGGCGACCACTCCGGGGAGCGGTCCAGCGTCCTATTCAGGGACAGGGCTCCGGTATTGGGATCCCGGGAGACGGCCGAGGTGGCGTCCTCCCAGGTCAGAGCCAGGCCCTGGTCGCTGGCGTAGGCAATGCGTGTCCCGTCGGGTGACCAGGTGGGCGAATAGCTGAAATCATGACAGTATAGCTCGTGAAGGCGGTCATCCTCCAGGTAAACCACGCCGAGCTTCCACCACGGATCGGCCGGCATCTCGCGGCAGCGATAAACAGGCTCAGACGCGCCAGGGGGGGTGAACTGGCGACACTTCTCCCAATTGTACGGGTGTCCTCCATGCTGGTAGGTAAAGGCAATACTCGTCCCATCCGGCGACCAGTCGGGAGCCTTGACCTGGGCCGCACCAAGGACCTGGCGTTCCTCAGTACCGTCAGCGTTGATGACGTAAAGCCCATACGGGAAGCTCCAACGGGCAAAAGCCACCTGGCTGCCATCGGGCGACCAGGTGGGGTCGAGACCGTCGGTCAGGCGACGGAGGCCCGTGCCGTCGGCATTGATGACGTAAATGTCCCCTCCACTGGAAGTCTGAAACACCAGTTTGCCCCCCAGGTTGTCGCCATCACCGGCCAACGCCGATGATGGTGTCGGCGGCGGGTCGGATACGGCCACGATGGGCGCCGTCTCCGAAGAGTCCTTCAGTCGCACGTAGGTCTCTTTGCCAGAGATCCAGCCCGTGCCGCTGGCGGCCTCAGGATAGGCGATCTGTAACCAGCCAGTGGCCGGGTCCCGACCGAGGACCTCAACCTCCTGACCATATTTCAGGTGCCCCAGCTTCGAGTAGTCTATACCTGGACCGCTCCTGACGTTCAAGCCCCACACCACCACCTCGGCCTTGAGAGCGACCGCTGTTGGAGTCGGTATGGGCGTAGGCTCCTGAGCGAGTAGGAACGCCCCCCCGCCCAGGCCCTCCAGTAGCAGCACTATCAGCGCCACGCCGGCCAGCAGGATAAGTTTCTTCTTAATCATCCGCTTCGCCCCTTCCGCGTTTAGATTTGGGTTGGCTTTCCTCCAACCAGCCTTTATTGTATCAGAATAATGTGAAGATGTTATGAAGAAACCTCGAAGGTTCGATGCAGATTGCTCTCGCCGCGATTGCGGCACAGGCGGCGCAACCTCCGATAACAAAGAAGCCCTCGGCAAGGCAAGAGCTTCTCTTTTGAGCGGGCCTGCGATGGCACACTAATAACAGTTCATCCGAGGATTTTCTTCACCGCAGCAGCAACGGCCTGGCCCAACTTCTGGTGTTCGCTTACCTCAAGGTGAATGGCGTCAACCTCGCTGGAGACGATCACCTCTGAGGTGTCCAGGAATTCACAGCCACATTCCCCGGCGACCCGCCTGTAGTGCTCGGAAAATTTTCTTGAGGTGGATTCAGCGTCTTCATCGAACATCTCTTCAAACTCGGTGCCGGCCAGCCTCGCTATCGGTGGCGGAGCCAGCAACAGTACCTCGGGCGATTCCTGGGCAGGCCCCGTGTCGCTCTTTTGGACAATGTCTGCCAGAACTCCGGCCCCGTTGGCGATATCGAGGGCGGAAAGAGAAAAACGGCCCTTCAAATCATTAGTCCCCAGCATTATCACTACCAGGTCGATAGGTTTGTGAGTCTCCAGGCAAGGGATGAGGTATTCCTTGCCGCTTTTGTACCCTTCAATCGGATCGTCCCAGACGGTGGTTCTCCCGCACAATCCTTCTTCGATGATTTCGTACCCCTCTCCGAGTTCCTGCCTCAGCACGCCGGGCCATCTCTCATCTCTGGAGAAACGTTCCCCGGTAACGGGGTTGTAGCCCCAGGTGTTAGAGTCACCATAGCATAGAATTGTTTTCACGCTTATCCTCCCTGGCTTTGAGTGTTTGTCATTATATTATGTGAAATCCGGTTTTTGTCAAGCTCTGTATATCCAGGCGGTTGCGTGATCCAAAGATGCAGGATTGAAATTCTAACCGAATTCTAATAGGTTTTTTACTAAATACTAACTTTTATGTGGTACAATTTAAAGGCCATGGATCCCATTTGAGTGGATACAACCGCGGGGGTTATTACGGGGCAAAAGTGGCTTTTAGTTCTCAAGGAGGTAAAAAAGCATGAAACGGACAGCCTGGATTATTTTGCTGAGGTCGCTTATCGCTGTGGTTATGCTGAGTGCTATTCTGCCCTCTATGGATTCGGAGGGACATGGTGTATATGCTCAAGCAACCGGCCAGGATGTATTTGCTGAGCTCTCCTCCTGGGAGAGAGAAAAGAATGGGCCTGCTTCTCCTATCCCTTATCGCTCTCTCGAGCAACTTCTTCGTAGGAAACTGGGCCCCACTTCCCTTCTCTTGCCAGGAAAGCCTCCTGGGTTGAATCCCCCGCAGGGAAAGGTTTCTGAAATGGCCCCATTTTTCAGGACTTTAATAGTGCCCGGGCTCGAGCCCCCCGGTTGGTCTCTGCCTGTTGAGGCGGAATTCCTTTCCCAACCTGCCTCGGGAGGCAAGGCGGCTCCTTTGTTAAGTCCTCCTCCCCGGCCACTGCCTCTCATCGCTCAAGATGATGTTACGGTAACTGGCCCGACGAATATTACAAACTGTGTTCCCTTTACTTACGCTATTATTGTTACTAACAATGATGCGGTTGACGCCACCGGAGTAATCGTTACCAGCTCTATGCCCGGCGGTTTTATCCCTACGCAACGTGTTTTCAACGTGGGTGTGATCGCTGCTGGAGAAACAATCACCCGTTCTGCTGTTTTTACTCCCGGTTGCAACGCCGTTTCGGGATCGGGGCAGAACGTGACTGTTGTGAGCCAGGATGGGGCTGGAGATATTACCGTTTATAAAGACTTCACTGTCCAGGGGCCCAACCTTCAGCTCAAAATCTCCCCCGTGCCCGCCGGCGTTACCTGCGGCGACAAAGTGACCCGGTACATCACCGTCACCAACGTGAGCGCGGTCACGGCGGAGGCGGTGCGGATAGGAGCCAGATTCGCCTATAACATGGATCTGGAGTACGTATCGGACGTTCCCACCCGCTGCATTTATCTGAGCGGACGGGATTACGTCTATTGGGAATTGGCCGATCTGCTCCCCGGCCAATCAGCCATCTACAGCGCGGTGGTCCAATATAAACGTGCCTCCGGTGGTATTTGCAGCGATAACTTGCGGCAGGTTCGGGTGAGTGCTTTTTGGGGTTGTGGCCTGCCCGATGGCGACCCTTCCACCGGCTGCTGCGCCTTCGGGGCATCCGAGTGCGGAGAGTCTCGTTGCAGCGACCCTGCCAGTCCCGTCGAATGGCGATCCAGCCCCAGCGATAGCCAGACCAGCGGCCCGGAACCGATGCCTGACCTTGTTATAGCCAGCGTCCAGCCCCTCTCCCCGACCTGCGACACTATTATCATCACCGTAACCAACCAGAGTCATGGGGACGATACCGGCCCCCTCCCGGCTGGTACAACCATCACCGCCTATGTAGGGATAGACGCCGCCAACTTCTACACCTTGACCAAAACACTCGCCGGAGCACTCCTTCCCGGGGCCTCCACCACCTTGGTCCGCACCGGTATAACCGATACGTACGCTGACGGCACACATTCCATCACTGCCACCTTAGAGCCTATCTGCGAATGTGATGGGGAGAATAACGGTTACGGCCCGCAAGCCTTTGAGATAAACTGCTCCTCCGGCGCCACAATGGCGGTGGAGGTTGGGGCCTGCAACCAGATTGTCACTGCCACCGGCCACTTTACTGGCGTCACGCCCTACACCTATACCTGGTACTACGGCGATGGGACAAACTCCGGCCTCCTCGCCACCGGCGAAACGGTCATCATTGCCACCCACCAGTACATTCAATGCGGCAACTACGCCATAACGCTGATCACCACCGACAGCGTGGGCTCCATCTTCTCTGATACCTATGGCTTCCACGTCAATCAGCCGCCGGTGGCCGCTATCGGAGCGATTACCCCTCATTGCGACATGAGCGTGGATTACGCTAACACCACCACCGACTGCGACATAAACAGCCCCGGGTACACCGAGGGTTTGACCTTTACCTGGTTGCTATACGGTAGCAGCGGGCTTCTCGATAGCACCACCGTAGTCAACGACCCGGCGGCCTACCCCATGCCGGATATGAGCACCCCGCCCGGCGTGATAACCCAGCGCGGCACGTACACCATTACCCTCGTCGTAACCGACCATCAGGGTTGCGCCCATTCCGTAACCCGGGACTTCTACCTCGATGGGCCGCCGCCGCCCATCGCTTACAGCCTGGAGTCGCCTTTGTGCGTGAACCAGGAGGGGACCTTTACCATCACTGCCGTGTCGGGAGTGACCTATACCCTGGATTTCGGCGACGGCTCGCCGACGGAAACCATCGTGGGCACAGGCGCCGACGAGACCCGCACCCACGGCTACAGTAACGCCGGGGCCTACACTACTATCGTCACGGCGGCCACCGGCTGCACTATCGCCACCACCGCCGTGGTGGAGGTCTTTGAGCCGCCGCCGCCCATCGCTTACAGCCTGGAGTCGCCTTTGTGCGTGAACCAGAAAGGGACTTTTACCATCACTGCTGTTGCAGGGGTGACCTACACCCTGGATTTCGGCGACGGCTCGCCGACGAAAACCATCGTGGGCACGGGCGCCGACGAGACCCGCACCCACAGCTACAGTAACGCCGGAGCCTACACTACCATCGTCACGGCGGCCACCGGGTGTGGCGTCACCATCGCTACCGCCGTGGTGGAAGTCTTTGAGCCGCTGCCGCCCATCGCTTACAGCCTGGAGTCGCCTTTGTGCGTGAACCAGGAGGGGGCCTTTACCATCACTGCCGTGTCGGGAGTGACCTACACCCTGGATTTCGGCGACGGCTCGCCGACGGAAACCATCGTGGGCACGGGCGCCGACGAGACCCGCACCCACGGCTACAGTAACGCCGGGGCCTACACGTCCATCGTCACGGCGGCCACCGGTTGCGGCATCACCCACACTTCCCAGGTGGTTGTGGTCAGCCCCACTCCGACGGGCTTCATTACCGGGCCATTGGCTGTGTGCATCGACCAGACGAGCATCACCCACACCTTCTCGAACAGTTACGCCGCCTACGACTGGACGGTGAGTGGGGGCACCCTGGTGGGCAGTGCGACCAATCCTTCCGTGACCTGGAACGCGCCCTCCACCGGCGGGTCGGTATGGCTCACTGTAGTCGTGACCAACGCGGCCGGTTGTGCCGATACTTTCGGCCAGGCCGTGTTGGTCAGCGGATTTCCTATGGGAGCCATCAATGGGCCCACGGCAGTGTGTGCCTACCAGGCAGATGTTGTTCATTCCTTCGCCGCGGGATACATGGACTACGGCTGGCAGGTGCAGGGCGGAACAATCGTCAGCGGCGCAACCTCGTCGGCTGTAACCTGGAGCGCGCCCTTCACCAGCGGCACGGTGACGGTCACGGTGGTCGTCACCGGGGCGGCGGCCTGCGTTGAGACCTTCAGCCAGACAGTGACGGTCGTGGAGGCCCCGTCCCCCGGGCTGGTCATTTCCCCCACAATGGCCGCTGTGCACGAGACCATTTCCTTCAGCGATGCTGGAACGGGAGGAGTGGCCTGGGAATGGAATTTCGGCGATGGCACGGTAGTGACGACGGCCATAACTGCGACCAGCCACTCCTATACCATCGGGGGCCTCTACACGGTTGGGTTGACCAGCACGGCGGCCAGCGGTTGCCTCAGCACAGCCTGGGGTACGGTAATGGTCGTGGAGCCGATCGGTTTCGGTTCCTGCTATTTGCCGGTTATTTTTAATAGTCATCCTTCGCAGGCCGATCTGATCGTGCAAGACGTCAGGGTTGATCCTGCCGATCCGGCCGCTGGTCAATTAGCCACGATCTATGCTATAATTATAAACCAGGGCAATGGAGTGGCTAATGACTTCCAGGTTGACCTTTATATTGATCCGATCGCCTCCCCGGCGGTTAACCGCATCTGGCCGGATACCTGTCCAGGCGGAGCACCACCTGCGGACTGTTACGGTCTGGTCTGGTCTGTCCCCACCCTGGGGCCAGGACAGAGCGTGACCCTCGACTCCAACAATTATGACTCGCTTTACAGTCATTGGGAAGGTCGCTTTGCTACGCCAGGTACTCACCAGGTGTACGTTCTGGCCGATTCTTACGGCGCGCCTCAGCCCTATGGTGCGGTTTTAGAAAAGGACGAGACCAATAACCTGTATGGGCCTGTGGCTGTGCACGTAAGCGCGAACACGGCTTTGCTCTTCTCTGACTTCCTGGTGTTCCCTCATCCTCAGGCCAGAGCGATTTATCCATAAGCTGGTAGTTCTGGTTCTATACTGGACTTTGCTCGCCCTGGCTGCTCCTTGCTCCGACGGCAGGGGGGTAAGCTGTCTCGACGGTCCGCGTTTGGGGCGGGCGATAGACTTCGCATAGTCATTAGACTACAACTTTCCTCATCAATATGGTATAATAATGGGCAAACCGTTCATAAAATCAAGTGGAGTAAAAACATGGCTGATCAACAAACTATTCTGGTCGTTGATGACGACCAGAATCTGACGCACCTGATCGATTGCACCCTGACCCAGGAAGGCTATATCGTGCATGTGGCTCACAATGGTCAGGAAGGATGGCGTGATTTCTTCGACCTGCGACCGGACCTGGTCGTGCTCGACATTATGATACCGCAGATGGATGGCTGGGAGGTCTGCAAGCGCATCCGTGAAGTCTCTGAGGTCCCTATTATCATGCTGACGGCCAAGACGCGTGGGAAGGACATTGTGCGGGGGCTGAATATGGGAGCAGACGACTACCTGACTAAACCATTCCGGGTGAGCGAACTGCTAGCCAGGGTGCGGGCCGCCCTGCGGCGTGCCACCCTGCCCCCTGTCTCGGAGCCCACGCCGGTTTATACTGACGATCACCTGATGATAGATTTGGGCAACCGCCGCGTGTTGGTGCAAGGCGAGCCAGTGCCGTTAACCTCGATCGAGTTCAATCTGTTGGCGGTGATGGTCAAACACGCCAACCACCTGCTCAGTACGCGCCAACTTCTCGAACAGGTGTGGGGCTGGGAGCACATGGATGACGTTGACTACATACGGGTGTTCGTCTCGCGCCTGCGCCAAAAGATCGAACCTGACCCTAAATCGCCGCGCTACATCCTGACAGAACGCGGGGCCGGCTACCGCTTTGCGATCACGAAATAGGGCCACGGTTCAAGGGTCCTCTTGAAGAGTCTCCCTTTTTTATGTTCTGTTTATGTTTCATTTATGCCAGCTTTATCATATCGCCTTATACTGATGATGGGAGAAGCTCTCGGACAATTGGGATTTTGGGATGTGGTCAGGCTGTCGTTTTCAACACCCTGGCTCTCCAGTTAATGACGTTTGGCGGTAACACCGACGTGCTTTGCCAAATCAAGCGCGGAGTGAGCACATGGCTGATCACCAGACCATTCTGGTCATTGATGACGACTACAATCTGAGGCGGCTGATCAAATACGCTCTGGCCCACGAAGGCTATGTCGTGCATGTGGCTCACGATGGTCAGGAAGGGTGGCATGTTTTCTTCGACCTGCGACCGGACCTGGTCATTCTCGACATTATGATGCCCCAGATGGATGGCTGGGAGGTCTGCAAGCGCATCCGTGAAGTCTCTGAGGTTCCCATCATCATACTGACCGCCAGCGTGTATGGGAAGGACATCGTGCGGGGGCTGAATATGGGAGCAGACGACTACCTGACTAAACCATTCCGGGTGAGCGAACTGCTAGCCAGGGTGCAGGCTGTCCTGCGGCGCGTCTCTGTCTCGAAGCCCACGCCGGTTTATGCTGACGACCACCTGACGATAGATTTGGGCAACCGCCGCGTGCTGGTGCAGGGCGAGCCAGTGCCATTAACCTCGATCGAGTTCAATCTGTTGGCGGTGATGGTCAAACACGCCAACCACGTACTCAGTACGGGCCAGCTTCTCGAACAGGTGTGGGGCTGGGATCACGTGGATAACGTTGACTACGTACGCGTGTTCGTCTTTCGCCTGCGCCAAAAGATCGAGCCTGACCCTAAATCGCCGCGCTACATCCTGACAGAACGCGGGGCCGGCTACCGCTTTGTGACCACGGGATAGCCCCACTGCTCCCTGCGTTGCGGGTTTCTTCAGAAAAGCTCCAGGCCCCCGTCTCGGAGGCGACTCAGGGGCGAAACAGCTTGCTTGGACCGCCCTCGGGGACGAGGGCTATGAGCAGTCGCCAAAATTCCTGGACGCCTCCCTCCCTCACCTCACTCCCTCACAGCCAGCCTTGCGCGTAATACCTGGTGTGTGGTATAATGTAGCATAAGATGACCAGTTAGCACGAGCCCGTATCACGCTTGAAGACTAAGCCCCCTGCACCAGCATTGGAGTCTATTTTGCTCCTCACCTCTATATTAAGCCAGTTGTCTTTTTCAAGCCAGCCCCACGTTAGAGGGGAGAGCCATCGCACCCTTTGATGGCTCTGAATCTATTTATATAAATACGTAAAGAAGGAGGAAAGAAAGTGCAAAAAAGAGGAAAGAAAGAGCATTCTTACGTTCCTGAACTGAAAGAGTTGTACAGGAAAAGACGGATCAGCCGTCGCCAGTTCCTGCGCAACGCCACTTTGCTGGGCCTGTCGGCCTTCGCCGCCAAAAGCTTTGTGGCCGAGGTGGCGCACGCCGAAGACATCCAGGAAATGCGTTTGGAGCGAGCCATCCGGATGGCCGAGGAAGAGGTGCAGCGCGGCGGCACGCTGCGCATGTTCGGCCGCGTGATGCGCATCGATCACCCTGCCCGCTACTCCTGGGTGCATCCCGCCAACCAGACGCGCCATGTGGCCGAGTACCTGACGCTGACCGACGGAGACAACATCACTCACCCCTACCTGTTGGAGAAGTGGGAAGCCAGCGAGGACCTCAAGACCTGGACGCTCTACCTGCGCCAGGGGGTCAAGTTCAATAACGGCGACGAGTTCAATGCTGACGATGTCGTCTTCAACTTGGACCAGTGGCTGGATCCGGAGGTAGGTTCCTCGATCCTGGGGCTGATGTCCTACCTGAAGCCAGAGGGCATCGAAAAGATGGACGACTACACGGTCAAGCTTCACCTCGACTCGGCGCAGAGCGCCGTGCCGGAGCACCTGTTCCACTACCCGGCGCAGATCATGAATCACCGCACTTTCGAAGGCGACTTCCTCAAGGCGCCGGTCGGCACCGGCCCCTACACGCTGGAGGAGTGGTCTGAGGGTGAGCGCTCGGTGCTCAAGCGCCGCGACGACCCTCCTTACTGGCAGACGGGCGTGGACGGCGAGCCGCTGCCCTACATGGATGGCATCACCTACATCGATCTGGGCGAGGAGATATCGGCCCCTATCGCCGCTTTCCAGGCTGGGGAGATAGATGGCATGACCGAGATAGCGCCTGTGGAGTGGTACCTGGGCCTGAAGGATGATCCAAACGCTCAAATACTCCCCGTCGTTACCGCTCGGACCACCGTCTTGCGCATGCGGGTGGACAGGGCGCCCTGGACCGACAACCAGGTGCGCATGGCGCTCAAGTTGTGCCAGAACCACGAAAAGATACTGGATCTGGCCTTCTACGGTCAGGGGGCCCTGGGCCAGGACTTCCACGTGGCGCCGGTCCATCCGGAGTACTGCGAGAAACCCATTCCCGAATACGATCCGGAGCAAGCCAAGGCGCTGCTGGAAAAGGCCGGTTATCCCGATGGGCTCACGGTTAAGATAGACGTGGGGTCCGGCTGGCCGGAGGTCGTTTCCTACGCGGAGGCGCTCAAGGAGGACGCCGCCCCGGCTGGCTTCAACATCGAAATCAATACAATGCCCACCTCCGCCTATTGGGACATTTGGACCGAGAGTGACCTGGGCATCACGCCCTGGACGCACCGCCCGTTGGGCACGATGGTTTTGAGCCTGGCCTACATCTGCGATAAGGAAGGCCAGCCAGTGCCCTGGAACGAAACCCGCTGGTGCGATGAGGAGTTCACGGCACTGGTGAAGGAAGCCGAGGGCACCCTGGATGTGGAGGAGCGCCGCAAGATCATGTGTAAGCTGGAGGACATCCAGTGGGAGCGCGGCTCCATCGGCATCCCCTACTGGCGCAACGGGTGGGCCATCATGCACAAGAAGGTCCAGAATATCAAGGCTCACCCGACCAACTACGATCTCTTCAACGAGGTCTGGCTCAAGGAGGACTAGGTCTTCTGTCAGAGCGTAGGGCGGCTTCCTATAGCTGCCAGGCAAATCTGTCAGCAATCGGGGGTGGGGCCGGCCGTCACCATCGAGCTCTGGCCTGCCCCACCCCCGATTAAGTTCTTAAGAGACTTCCGAAGTCTTGGAGGCTTCGGAAGTCTGGCTCAGAGGCGTTTATTATGGTCAAGTTTATCCTGCGACGTCTGGGGTTCATGCTTTTGACGATGTTCATCGTTTCCGTGGCCATCTTCGCCATCAGCGAGCTCGCGCCGGGCAACGTCGTGCGTCACATCCTGGGGGCGTTCGTTACGCCGGAGCAGGAGGAGTCCTTTCGGGAGCAGTTGGGCCTGAATCAGCCGCCGCACATCCGATACATCACCTGGCTGGTGGGCAGCGATTGGCGAGCAGCGCGGCTTGTGGGCATGCCCCTGCAACGGAGAAAGAAGCCAGGGACTGAGTTCTACGAGTGGTGGGCCGTGGAAGACGACGGCACCCTGGTGCGATGGAAAATGGAAGGCGCAGACCTCATCGCCCTGCGGCTGAAGCCGGATGGCACCGTGGAGGAATCAGTTGACGATGACGGGTGGCAGACGGACGGAACGGGGGTCAGCACCTTCTGGGGGGTGGATCTTCACAACCATGCCGTCATGTGGGAAAAGGGCACTGGGCAAACCTACTGGATGCGAGCCAAGGGGGCAGGCTGGTGGGTGGAGCAGGCTGGTGGGGCCAGGAAGTATATCCCCTTGCAAAAGGGCATCTTGCGCGGCGACCCAGGCGAATCGGTGCAAACCGGCCGTCCCGTGGCTGATACGCTCCTTAGACGGCTCCAGAACTCGATTCTCCTGGCGGCCATCGCCTTCGTGATCGTCATGCCTCTGGCTCTCCTGCTCGGCCTGCTGGCGGGCCTCAACGAAGGCAAAGCGCTGGACCGCATCCTCTCAGTGTTCGGCCTGGTGACCACTGCCACTCCGGAATTCGCCACCGGCGTCTTCTTGATCTTGATATTCACTTCCTGGCTGCGCCTGTTGCCCGGCGCCACTGTATTCGTGAGCGACAAGGCGGCCTTCCAAAACCCGAAGATGCTGATCCTGCCAGTTATGACCCTCACGCTGATCGAGCTCGGTTACGTGCTGCGGATCACGCGGGCCAGCATGGTAGAAGTGATGCACACCGCTTACATCCGTACGGCCATCCTCAAGGGTCTGCCTTATTGGCGCACCGTCTTCAAGCACGCTTTGCGCAACGCGTTGATGGCTCCCATCACGGTCATCATGTTGCACGTCAATTGGCTGATGGGCGGCATCGTGGTGGTGGAAGCGATCTTTGGCTTCCCTGGCCTGGGGCGGTACTTGCTGGATGCCGCGCTGTATAAGGACGTCTTCGCTATGGAAGCGGGAGCCATGATCATGGTTTTCCTGGCCGTAGGCACGCAATTGGTGGCTGACATCATCTACGCTTTCCTCAATCCTCGCATCCGCTACGCCTGAGGAGTGACGGCTTGTGTCCGATTTGAGTTCCCACCGGAATAGAATCTACTGCTCACCAAGAGAAAGGTAGCATTATGGCGGTAAGCGAACATGCTATATCGGCAGTTTCCACCCCCCCATCGCGGTGGCAACGTCTGCGAGAAACGATCGCCCTTATCTCGCGATCTAAAGTGGCACTCGTTGGCTTAGGGATCGTCATCTTCTGGATTCTGGTCGCCATCTTTGCCCCCCTCGTCTCGCCGCATGGTCCGCTGGAGCAGGACCACCGGGCCGTAAACATGAGCCCATCGCCAGAACACCCGCTGGGCACCGACGATCAGGGGCGAGACCTTTGGGCTCGTCTGGCCCACGGCAGCCGCATCATTCTGATCCTGGCCCCCCTATCGGTGCTGTGCGCCATGGCCATCGGGATCACATTAGGACTGGTGGCCGGCTACTTCGGCGGGTTGGTGGACGAGGTGGTGATGCGCATTCTCGACACCATGATGGCCTTTCCAACCATCTTGCTTTATCTGATCATCATCGCGTCCGTCGGGGCCTCTGCCACGAATGTGGTCATCGCTATTACGATCGCTGGCGCTCCCGGCATCGCCCGGCTGGTGCGCAGTTTGACCCTGGACATTCGCACCCGCGACTACATCGCTGCGGCAAAGTTGAGGGGGGAAAACCCTTTCTATGTGATGTTTGTGGAGATTCTGCCCAATGCCTCGGGCCCTATCATGGTGGACGCCATGCTGAGGGTGGGCTATGCTGCCTTTGCTATCGGCACACTGGGTTTCCTGGGCCTGGGCCTGCCGCCCCCGTCACCTGACTGGGGCAGCATGGTCTCTCGGGGACGCCGCTATATCTGGACTAATCCCTGGGCTGTCTTGTGGCCTTCGCTGGCTATCTCTTCCCTGGTGGTAGGGCTTAACCTCTTTGCCGACGGCCTGCGCGAAGAGCTCATGCGCTACCATTGAGGACAGGGAACTGTAAGGGGCGCGGCACTTTGGAAGTGCCGCGCCCTTTTAGCTATCGTTTACGGTCGAGCAGGGCTTTGGCGGCCCCGATCAGGCCCGCGTCCTGGCCCAGTGCGGCCGGCACGATGGCCACCTGCTCGTAAGGCACGTGACTGACGGTGTTGGCGATGGTCTCTTTGACTTTGTCGGCGAAAAGGTCCCAGCTGCGCATCACTCCGCCGCCCATGACGATCATGTCTGGAGCCAGGATGGTGATTACGTTCGAGAGGCCGATCCCCAGGTAAAAAGCCGACTGCTCGATTATGCTGAGAGCCAGGGCATCGCCGGCGCGGGCCGCTTCGGTCACCACTTTGGCGGTGATGGCCTCCCGGTCGCCGCCGACCATTGCCAGGATGGCCGATTGCTCTTCAGCGATCCTTTGCCGGGCTTCTCTGGCGATGGCCGGGCCGGAGGTCATGGTTTCCATGCAGCCTCTGGCCCCGCAGTAACAGGGCAGGCCGTTGACGTCTACCACCTGATGGCCCAGTTCCCCGGCAGTTAAGCCTACCCCGGTGTAAAGTTGTCCGTTCAGGATCAGCCCCCCGCCGACCCCCGTGCTGATGGTGACGTACACCATGTTGCGTGTTCCCTGGCCCGCTCCCGCCCAGAACTCTCCCAGGGCGGCCGCGTCGGCGTCGTTTTCCAGTGCCACCGGGACTTTGAAGGCTTCTAAAAAAGGAGTGAATATGTTAAACCCTTCCCACGTGGGCAGGGTGTAAGGGTTCATGATGCGGCCCGTATCGGGTTCCACCGGGCCGGTGCAGCCGATGCCGATGCCCAGCAGTTGCTCGTGCTCTATTTCGGCCTGGCGCATGGCTTCGACCACCATCGCTTTGATGCGGCGCACCCCCGACTCCGGCCCGGCGGTAGGATTGGTGGCCTCTCGCAGACGACTGAGCACCTGGCCCGTTTTGTCAACGGCTCCGACCGACGTGTTGGAGCCCCCGATATCTATGCCGATGATGTACTGCTCCTTTTCCTTCACGTTCATGGTTTCCCTTACCATAGCTCCCTTCCCAGGGGTCTGGCACTTCCAAAGTGCCGGGCGCCTACAGTCTTTTCGTTCTCAGGTCCAGTCGATTGTTCTTCCGCTGTTTATGAACGACCCGCCATCGACATGGAGGATCTGGCCGGTGACGTAGCCCGCTCCCTCGGAGGCGAAGAACATCACCGCCGGGACGATATCCTCCGCTTCGGCCAGGCGGCCTAAAGGGATCGTCCTGGCTTTGGCCGTCCTCAATTCCTGGGAGGCGACGTATTTGCTTATCTCGGTGATGACCGCGCCAGGAGCCACGGCGTTCACGGTGATGCCGTAAGGGCCCAGTTCGGCGGCCAGCGTTCTGGTCAGCCCTTCGAGCCCGCTTTTGGAGGCGGTGTAGAGGCCGTAATACGGCTCGGCTCGCTGGGCGTTGATGGTGGAGATGTTGACGATCCGCCCTCCTCTCCCCTGGGCGATCATCGCCCGGCCCGCCGCCCGGCAACACAGGAAACAGCCTTTCAGGTTGACGCCTATGATGTGTTCGAAGTCGGCTTCGCTGGAGTCCAGCAGCAGGGCCGGGTTGACCACTGCGGCGTTGTTGACCAGGATGTCGAGGGTGGCGAAATGCTCGACGGTGCGAGCCGCGAGCGCCTCTACTGCGGCGGCCTGCGACACGTCCACCTGAACCACCAGACCACGCCCGGCAGGCAGCAGGGCCAGCGTCTGCTCCGCCAGGCGGCGGTCGATTTCGGCCACCACTACCTTGGCCCCTGCTGCCCCGAACCCCAGAGCGATGGCCCGCCCTATGCCCCGCCCGGCGCCGGTCACGACGACCGTTTTATCCTCGAAGCCTGCCATTTTCCATTACCAATTACCCATACCCATTACCCACCAATCTCCCACTTCAAAGGGGTACTACCCTTTGACCGCCCCGGCGGTCAGGCCGCTCACGATGTAACGCTGGAAGATCAAAGCCAGGAGCACGGGGGGAACGGCGGCCAACACCCCGCCGGTGGCCATGCTCGAATAGTCGATGGCGTGACGGCCCGTGAATTCGGCAATGGCTACGGGAACGGTTTTGGCCTTGAAAGTGCTGGTGAAGATCAGGGCGAAAAAGAACTCGTCCCAGGCCAGCAAAAAGGAGAAAATGGCCGTCGCCACCAGACCCGGCCCGGAAATGGGCAAGATCACTCGCCAGAGCGCCCCCAATCGGGAACAGCCGTCAATGCGGGCCGCATCCTCCAGTTCCACCGGAATCGTCTGGAAGAAGCTGGCCATGATCCAGACTACGAAAGGCAAAGTGAAGCTCAGATATACCATGATGAGCACCAGCGGGGTATCCAGGATTCCCGTGTTGGAAGCGATGATGTACAGGGGAATGATGATGGATATAGCCGGGAGCATCCGCGTGCCCATGATCATCAGCAGGCCCGGCCTGCGGAGAGGAAATCGAATGCGGGCGAACGCGTAAGCCGCCAGCGAGCCGATCACCAGGCTGATTATCGTCACGCTGGCTGACACCAGGAAGCTGTTGAACAGGGCAAACTTGAACATCCGGGCCACGGTCGAACTGCCTTTAGGGGAGAGAATGATGGCCAGATAATTGCGCAGAGTGGGTTGATGGGGAATCCAGTGGGGCGGCACCGAAAGAAGCTCTTTACGGGTGGAAATGCTGGAGATGATCAGCCAGGCCAGCGGAGCGTAAATGCCGATCAGGGTCAGGATCATCAACCCATATAGAATTATATTGCGTAGTAAGTGCTTGCTTCTGAAGGACATGGTTTTAAACCTCCACTACGTCTTCGGTGTAGAGCAGCTTGACGTAGACAAAAGCCATGAACATGATAAAGGCCGAGACGATGAAGGATAAAGCTGCCCCCCGACCGATGTGCAGATAGCTGAAAGTTTCCAGGTAGGTTAGAAAAGAGATAGTGACCGTGCCGAAAACCGGCCCACCTAAAGTGATGATGTAGATGATGTCAAACACGCGGAAAGCTTCCAGGGTGCGGATGACCAGGATCACCAGGATGGCCGGGCGCAAAAGGGGCAGCGTGATGTAATAGAACTTTTGCCAGGAGCTGGCCCCATCTATGCTGGCGGCTTCGAAAAGTTCTCCGGGGAGGGTAGCCAGGGCCGCCTGAATGATAAGTACCACGAAAGGCACGCTGTGCCAGATGTCGGCGATGATGACCATGTTCATCGCTCGCCAGGGGGCCGCCAGCCAGGGCACGTAACGCCCGATCAGCCCCAACTGGAGCAGCAGCCCGTTCAACGCCCCATAGTCCGAGTTGTAAATCCAGCGCCAGATCGCTCCATTGACGATGGTAGGCACGGCCCAGGGGATGATGATGCTGGTGCGCAGGAAACGCCAGCCTGTCAGCCGGACGTCGATGAGCAGGGCGATGCCAATGCCCAACACCAATTCTATCCCCACCGACACGAAGGTGAAATAAGCAGTGCGCCCTATGGTTTGCCAGAAAACGGTATCTTGCAGGAAGTCGAAGTAGTTTCCCAGCCCCCTGAAAATGGCCGTGTCCGGGCTGATGAGACTGCTTTCGTGCAGGCTCAAATAGAGGGTGGTAAGGATCGGGTAAAGGATCACGGCCAGAATCAGCACCACGCTGGGCAGAATCAGCACCCAGGCAAAGATCATCTCTTTATTGCTCAGCAGCGAGTTCCTCTTATGAGCCATTCACGCGCTCCTCACTCCGCAGGCAATCGCGGCAAGAGATGGCTCGGCCACTCCAGGGACAGAGTGACCGAGCCGATAGATGATTTGTCAACGGTGCAGACTTACTCTGCCATCTCCTTGATCTTGGCTACGGCGTCGTTCAGAGCTTCCTCAGGGCTCTTGGCGTGAGTCAGAGCCTCTTGCATGGCCAGTTGAATGGCCTTGGAGGCTTCGGTGTAGTAGGGCACCTTGGGCCGCACGTAGGAGTAAGGGAACTGCTCGGCGAACATCGGCACGGTCACCGGGTTCAGCTCGATCAGCTCGGGGTCCTCAAAAGCAGATTCCCAGACGGGCAACTGGTGCGCCGAATATTTGATCTGAATCTCCTTGCTGGTCAGGAACTTGACGAACTCCCAGGCCGCTTCTTGGTTCTCCGATTTGGCGGTGACCGAGTAAGCCATCGAGCCATTGTTGGTGGCGCTGACCACGCCCTCCTCCATCGCCGCAGCGAAAGCGGGCATCAAGGCCATCCCCACTTCGCCGACTACCTGGGACTCGTCCGGGTCCTGGCTCATGTCATACATGTACACCCAGTTGGTGGCGAAAGCAGCCTTGCCTTGCGAAAAGACGTTGCGCACGTCTTCTTCGACCGAGGCAACCGAGGCCGGGTTAGATATCTCCTGGTCGATAGTGTCTACCATCCAGGTCAGGATTTCCACTCCCCTCTCGTCGTTGAAGATGGGCTGGTCATTTTCGTCGAAGAACCCGCCCCCATTGCCGTAGAGAAGGGTCACGAAATCACAAATGGCCGCTTCGGCCTGGGCCCACGACCAGATGATAGGATATTCCACCAGCCCTTTTTCTTTCATCGCATTGCCCTGCTCGACCAGTTCTTCCCAGGTGCGCGGCGGGGCGTCGAAGCCGGCTTCTTCCAGAATCCTGGTGTTGTAGAAGAAATACTTCTGGTCCAGCAGCCAGGGGATGCCGTACACTTTGTCTTTGTAGGTGCTGATGTACCAGGCCGCTTCAAAGATGTCTTCTTTCATCTCGTCGGTGAGCTCGTCGGTGATGTCCCACAGCCAGCCCGCTTCGGCGAACTGGGCGTACCAGATGTCATCGACCAGCACCACGTCGTAGGCGGGCTTGTCTCCCGAAATAGAGGTGACCAGTTTATCGTGTAGAGCATCGTAGGACACGAAAGTGAGCACCACCTCCACGTCCGGATATTGCTCCATGAAGGCCGCAGCGATTTCTTCCATTTCCTCCGGCCTCATCCCGGCCTGCTCCATACCGATGACGTGGATCGTTCCTTCCAGAGCGGGGGGAGCAGCCTGTAGCGGCGAGGGAAGGGCCACCAACATAGCTGCTGCGACCAATACCATTAGAACCTTTAAGCCTTTCATCATCCGAACCTCCTTGTTTATTTCTTATTTGCTCCTTTACAGACGGGGCCGCTAACGGCCCTAAACTTAAAGCGGATCTGAATCGACTGTTTGGCACCTCCTTTCTGGGGTGAGCTGGTTGGGGAACCGGGTCAGGTGGCTGGAATAATGGGTACCCCTTTATGGGAGTAAGGTTACATCGTAGTAAAGTGACGAGCCTGTAGTGTCAGGCAGCTTACCAGATTATAACAATATACGGTTTTCCTGTCAAGGCTCAGGCCGCAGGCAGGCAATTTATTCTTCCAGCGTTACCTTGCCCGCGTAGCGGAACTGGCCTGGAGCCAGGCCCTTGGCCTCGGCCAGCCCGATTGACAGCAGTTGAATGGGCAGCATTTCCACGACGGGTAACAGAAACTCGTCCAGCGAGGGCAAAGGTATCTCCACCGTGTTCTGGTGCTGGGAGCCGGGGAGGGTGCTGCCGATCAGCACGACTTTGCCCCCGAAGCGGGCCACGTCTTGGGCCAGACGGTGGTTCAAATCCAGCGTGCGCGGCGCCCCGCTGAAGATAATCACTCCCAAATCGGGGGTAGCCAGTTCCAACGGCCCGTGCCGGAACTGTCCGCAACTCAGCCCTTCGGCGTGAACCTTGGCGGACTCTTTGATAATGACCGCTCCGGTCATGGCCGAGGCCATGGAGGGCCCCCGCCCCAGCAGACAGAGGCTTTGGCAGTCCTTAAGCAGTTCGGTCGCAGGCTCGACGTACTTCTGCCAGTCTGACAGAAATTGATGCGCGGCCTCCACCGTTCGGGAAAGCTGCTCCCGCCTGGTCCGATCCAGGGTGGAGGTGAGGGTGGTAACCAACAGGTAATGAACGACCAGAGTGGTAGTGTAGGTTTTGGTGGAGACGGCCTGTTCCTCGCCGGCCTCGGTGTACAGGGCCAGGTCGCTGTGTTGGGCCAGGAAGTTTTCCAGGCCGTTGGTCACGCTTAGCACCGGGGCCTGGCCCTGGATTTTTTCTACCAGCTTTCTCACTTCGACGCTTTCGCCGGACTGGGAAGTGGCCACCAGTAAAACCCGCTCGTTCACCAGGGGACTGTAGTAGTGCAATAGCTCCGCGGAATCCAGCATGACCGCCCATAACCGTTGCCCGTTAAGATATATACAACCGGGATACGAACAGTAGTGCGAACTGCCCATCCCGGTGAAAAGAATAAGTCCAGGCTGGTCCTGCTCTACCCGTGCTTTTACCTTTTCCAAAAGCGTTCCAGCGGGCGGGTAAACGTCCAGGGTTCTTTGGAGAGCCTGCGGTTGTTCCAAAATGTCTTCCAGGTAACTCATGGCCATTTCTCCTTTTTGATTCTAGCTTGCTCGTCGGCAGGTGGTAGCGTCTTTCAGCCCCCAATCCGCACGCGCAGGCCCAGCTCTTCCAGCAGGGCCTTCAGCCGGGCCATTGCCTCCTCCGTCGGGGGCTTTAGAGAGGGTAGCGCGTATTCCCGGTCCAATCGGCGATACTTGGAAGTGCCCAGCCGGTGGTAAGGCAGGAGGTGCATTTCGTCCAGCCCGATGTCCTGCGTGAATTGCCCCACGGCCTGGACTACGGCGGGGTCGTCGTTGAAGTCGGGCACGACGGGAAAGCGCACGATCATCCGCCGGGCGATAGGGGCTGCTCGCCGGGCGTTTTCCAGGATGAGGGCGTTGTCCTGCCCGGTAAAGGCGCGACTTTTTTCCGGGTCCAGGTGCTTGATGTCGTAAAGCAGGGTATCGGTGTAGGCCAGCAGCTTTTGTAAAAGCGGCCAGGGAGCAAAGCCGCATGTTTCCAGGGCGGTGTGAAGGCCCTCTGTCTGCAAGGCCCGCAGCAGGGCCAGGGTGAAATCCGGCTGTTGCAAAGGCTCTCCCCCCGACAGGGTGACGCCTCCGCCGGAGTGCCGGTAAAAGACCGCGTCTTTCATGACTTCGGCCATCACCTCTGCAACGGACATCTCCCGCCCGGCCAACTGGAGCGCCCCGGCATAACAGACCTCCTGGCACTGTTCGCACCTGGTGCATCTGGTGCGGTCGATCTCGATCGCCCCGTTGACCGCGCTCACCGCGTCGACCGGGCAGGCCGTCAGGCACAGGCCACAAACGTCGAGGCCCAGACATTTCGGCGCGCTGTAGAAAAGCGCCGGGTGCTGAAATTGTGATTCCGGGTTGGCGCACCACTGGCAGCGCAAAGGACAACCCTGAAGAAAAACGAGGGTGCGGATGCCCGGCCCATCGTGGACGCTGAACCGCTGGAGGTCGAATACCAAACCCTGGTTTTCAGCCCGTGTGTTCCGTTCGGGCGATGATTTCATTTTGAAGCTCTTCATTTAGCTCGGTGAAATAGGCACTGTATCCAGCCACGCGCACCACCAGGTTGCGGAACTGCTCAGGGTGTTTTTGGGCCTGGCGCAAGGTGGAAGCGGAAATGACGTTGAACTGGGTGTGCATGATCTTCAGTTCTACCAACCCCCGCAGGAGATGGGCGAATTGCTTCAGCCCCCCCTCACCCTGGAAGAACGAAGGCATGAACTTCAGGTTGAGCAGGCAGCCGTTGGAGGCCAGGCGTTGATCTACCTGGCTCACCGATTTCAGCACGGCGGTCGGGCCGTTCTGATCCAGGCCGCGCATGGGCGAGAGGCCGCCGTCGGCCAGCGGAGTTTGCGAGGGTCGCCCGTCGGGAGTAGCAGCCACCACCTGTCCCTGGGGCAGGTGGGCGGAGACGGTGTAAAAGCCCGGCTGGAAGATTCCGCCGCGTGGCGTGGGATAGCGTTCTACCATCTGGCAATACTTTGTGGCCCATTCGTGGGCCAACTCGTCAACGTAAGGGTGATCGTTGCCATATTTGGGGACGCGGTTCAACATTCTCTGGCGTAGCGGCTCGTAACCTTCAAAGTTAACGTCCAGGATGTGGTTCAGTTCGGACAGGCTGAGCGCGCCTTCCTCAAAGACGAGTTGTTTGATGGCTGCCAGGGAATCGGCCACGTTGGCCACCTGCACGCCCTGGACGCCGCAAAAGTTGTAACGCGCTCCGCCGCTCGAAACGTCCCGCCCTTTTTCCAGGCAATCGTCGATGACCGTGGAAAGGAAGGGCGTGGGCGCGACCTGGGCGTGCACAGTCTGGATGGCGCAGGAACCTTTGACCATCAACTCCACGAAATGGGCCATCTGTTTTTCGTAGGCCCGCTCAAAAGCCTCGAACGAAAAATGCCCATCGGTGGCAGGCCCCACTGGCCGGCCGGTCAGGCGGTCTATCCCGCCGGTCATGGTCAGTTCCAGCACTTTGACCATGTTGAACAGGGCCGCCCCGCTCCAGCCTGAAGTGTTACCTGGCACCGAGATCTCCACACAGCCTATCACGGCGTAGTTGTAGGCTTCCTCCGGCGGGTAGCCGCGGTTCAAAAGGGCGGGGATGATTACCTCGTCGTTGAAAATCTGAGGCATCCCTCCGCCGTAGCTGATGACCTGGCTGGCCGCCAGCAAAAACCGCTCAGGAGTGCCGCTGTGCAGCCGCACGGAGAGGTTAGGTTGAGGCAGCCCCAGATCGGCCTGGGCCTGGAGACAGAGGTAAGAGAGTTCGTTGGTGGCGTCCTGCCCCTCAAGGGTCTGGCCGCCCAGGATGACGTTGAACCCGATGGGAAAACCGCCAAAGTAGCGCGCGCTTTCGGCGTTGCGCAAAAGCACGATCTCGTTGAATTTCAGCCATAAACTTTCCAGAAGTTCCAGGGCCTCCTCCTGGGAGAGCCGGCCCGCTTCCAGGTCACGGCGGTAGTAAGGGTACAGGTATTGGTCCAGCCGCCCCGGCGAAAAACCGCTGGCGTTGGATTCCACCTCGAGGATGACGAACAGGAACCAGAGGGCCTGCACCGTCTCCCTGAAGGTGCGCGGCGGGGCAGCAGCCAGGCGGCGGCAGATGGCGGCGCTTTCCTCCAGGTGCACTCGGTGTGCAGGCTGGAGGGCAGCCTGTTCCTCAGCCAGGTGGGCGTACCTCTCAATGAATGCTATCGCCCCTTCCAGGCTGACGATGGCTGCCAGGTAGAAGTCGGCCTTTTCGCCTGGGGATGCTGTCTCCAGGAGGCGTCGGGCCTGGTCGAGAAGGAGCCTCGGGCCCTGGTGTATCCAACGCTCCACGTTGGGCAGGGTATGGCCCTGGCCGTGATCGGTTTGGTTCAGCTTGAAGACTTTAGCCTGTCGGGCCTCTTCCACGTCCGGCGGGATGGCGGCCTTAACCTGGTCGTACAGGGTGCGGCCACGCCAGTAGGGAAAGATCTCGTGGCGCAGCTCTTCGATGTCCCGTGGGTCTACGGCGAAGGAGTCCTGGGGACGGGTGGGCAGCGTTTCCAGTTCCTGGTCTATCCATTCGACGGCCATCTCTGGCGAGACCACCCCCATCCTGGGCAAAGGCGAGCGGTTGCCGACGATCAGTTCGTCGGGGTCGATCTCGATGGTCATGTGCCGCAGGATGTGCCGCAAAGCTTTGGCCTTGCGGATGATGGTCGGGTCTCCTTCGGTTTGCTGCCAGCTTTCGGTTATCAGCCTGGCCCGCTCGATGTAGAGCTTTCTTTCGGTGGAGAGGATTTTGTTTTTGAGTCTGCTTATGCGCGGAAAAGTGTATTTCGCTTTCAGATCGGTGGCAATCATTTTACATAACCTCCCCGCTGGCAGGCATTACATACGTTACCTGTCATTAAGGTAGTGGTGATAATAAGCGGATCTATCACTGAGATTATAACACTATGCCAAAAATTTGTCAATCGTCCCCGATCGGATGGTCACATTTGTGGCCTTCATCGATCCATTTTGGGCTACGATGGAGATCGTTGGATGGTGGATTGTGCCTGAAGACACGAACGATGAGCGTTTGCCATCGTCTCAGAAAATGGAGCTTGCCAAGACCACCAGCCTGGGGTATAATGGGGAAAGTTGCAAGCCGTAACAATGCAAGCCACGAGAGTGAATTAATGGAGCGTACAATGGGTAAAACCGTCCTGAAGGTTGAAAACCTGGCTATCTCGTATGAGACCCGCAAGGGCGAGGTGGAGGCTGTGCGCAACGTTTCTTTCGAGATCGTGCAGGGCGAGACCCACGGCATCGTCGGTGAGTCGGGTTGCGGCAAAAGCACGGTGGCCTTCGGCATCGTGAATTTCCTGGGGCGCAACGGCCGGATCGTCAACGGCAGCATCATATTTCAGGGGGAGGAGTTGAGAGGGCGGTCGGAGAAGGAACTGCAACGTATGCGAGGCAACCAGATCTCCATGGTCTACCAGGATCCGATGCAGGCCCTCAACCCCAGCTTGCGCATCGGAGACCAATTGAGCGAGGTGCTGACCGTCCACCGCGGTCTTAAGAAAGGGGCGGCCTGGCAGAAATGCATAGCCATGCTGCAACGGGTGTACATGCCTGACCCGGCGGCGGTCATGGCGCGATATCCGCACCAGTTGTCCGGCGGGCAACAGCAACGGGTGGTCATTGCTATGGCTCTGCTCAACGATCCGGCCTTGCTGATTATGGACGAGCCGACCACCGCCCTGGACGTGACCGTCGAGGCCGCCGTTCTGGACCTCATCGCCGAGCTGCGGCGCGACTTCGACACGGCCATCATGTACATCAGCCACAACCTGGGAGTGGTGGCCCGGGTCAGCAACAACGTGGGGGTGATGTATGCCGGCGAAATGGTCGAGCGGGCCTCGGTCGAGAACATTTTTCTGCACCCCATGCACCCTTACACCCAGGGGCTAATGAGGTGCGTGCCCAAGCTGGGCCGCAGTAAAGAGAGCAGCTACCTATACCCGATCCCGGGGCGGGTGCCCTCCCCAACGAACCTGCCCCCTGGCTGCATCTTCGAGCCGCGTTGTGACTACGCCCGCCAGGAATGTCGCCTCGAACATCCTGAAATGCGCGAAGTGAATGGGGACCACTTTGCCCGCTGTCTGTTCGCCGAAGAGGTAGCCGAAACGGAGTGGCAACCACCGCCGGACTTGATGCCTAAGCTGGCGGAACTGAGATGCTGGGGTGAACGTGAAAAAGAGACGCCCATCCTGCGGGTTCAGAACGTCAAGACCTATTACAAGCAGGCCCAGACCTCGCTGGCCAGTATAGTGGGGTTGGAAGAAAAACGATACGTCAAGGCCGTGGACGACGTCAGCCTGGAAGTGCCCAAAGGCTGCACCCTGGGCATCGTGGGCGAATCGGGCTGCGGGAAGAGCACCCTGGCTAAAACCATCGTCGGTCTGGAGTCCCCCACCGGCGGCGCAGTGGAGTTTATGGGCTTCGACGTCTCCATCCCCGTATCAAAGCGAGACCTCAAGCTCATCGAAGAGCTACAGATGGTCTTCCAAAACCCCGACTCTACCATGAACCCCTTCTTTACGGTGGGACATCAAATCGCCCGTCCGCTACAACGCTTCAGGACGGTGATCTCCGATCAGGTGAGGGGCGAAGTACTGCGGCTGTTGGACGCCGTTAAACTGGACGAACGCTACTATGACCGCCTGCCCCGGCAGTTGAGCGGGGGGGAGAAACAACGGGTAGGGATCGCCCGTGCGTTCGCCAGCCGCCCGGACCTGGTGCTCTGCGATGAGCCGGTCTCGGCTCTGGACGTGTCGGTGCAGGCCGCGGTGCTCAATCTGCTTATGGAGATTCAACAGGAGTACAACACCACCCTGGTCTTCATCGCCCACGACCTGAGCATCGTCCGCTTTTTCTCCGACTACGTGGCGGTGATGTACCTGGGACAGGTTTGCGAGTTTGGGCCGGCCGAGGCGATCTACGCTCCACCCTATCACCCTTATACCGAAGCCCTGCTCTCAGCGGTGCCCATCCC
Source organism: uncultured Anaerolineales bacterium (assembly GCA_964646625.1). Lineage (GTDB taxonomy): Bacteria > Chloroflexota > Anaerolineae > CAZYHC01 > CAZYHC01 > DAOULT01. The sequence continues at coordinate 46,622 of CAZYHC010000005.1, read as the reverse complement.
TGACCCCAGCGCGGCACAGAAGCACATCCGCCTGGAAGGTACAGTGCCCAGCGCCCTCGAGCCGCCCAGCGGGTGCCGCTTCAATACCCGTTGCCCCCGCAAGCTCGGCCAGATCTGCGAGACGGAAGCGCCGCCCTGGAGACAGGCCGCAGAAGAGCACCGCATCATGTGCCACATCCCGCTGGAGGAGTTGCGCCAGATGGAACCGGTGGTGACTGTAGACTGAGCGGAGTGAATACGGTGGCACCAAGCTGCTGATCGAGGCGCTGGGTGTATCTTAAAGCAAATAGGAGGATTAGAGGAGATGAATGAGGTCAACATCGCCATGATTGGCTACAAATTTATGGGCAAGGCTCATTCCTACGGCTACAAGAACCTGCCCATTTTCTTCGGGCCGGAGTTCCAGCCGGTGATGAAAGTCATCTGTGGCCGGGACGAGGCGGCGGTGAAGGCCGCTGCCAGGCAGTATGGCTGGGAGGGATGGGAGACTGACTGGCGGAAAGTGGTCGAGCGGGAGGACATCGACCTGGTCGATGTCGGTTCCAACGACAATACCCATGCCGAAATCTCCATCTCCGCGGCCCGTGCCGGGAAAAACGTCATCTGCGAAAAGCCTATGGCCACCAGCCTTTCGGAAGCTAAAGAGATGCTGGCTGCCGTGCAGGAGGCCGGGGTCAAACACATGTTGGCTTTCAACTTCCGGCGCATACCAGCCCTGACCCTGGCCCGGGAGTTCATCGAAGAAGGCAAAATAGGGCGCATCTGTCACTGGCGGGCCACCTGGCTTTCCGACTGGATCATGCCGGAAGATTTCCCCCTGGTCTGGCGACTGCAAAAGGGAAACGTCGGCTCCGGCGCTTTGGGGGACCTCGGTTCACACGTGGTTGACCTGGCCCGCTTCCTGGTGGGTGAGATAGAAGAGGTCATAGGCATGTGGGAAACTTTCCGCAAGGAACGCCCCTTGGTGGACGACCCCACGAAGAAAGGCCAGGTAACGGTGGACGATGCCGCGCTCTTCCTGGCCCGCTTCGCCAACGGGGCGTTAGGCTCTTTCGAGGTCACGCGCTTTGCCGGGGGGAACAGGCAAAGGTTCGGCCTGGAGATAGACGGGGAGAAGGGAAGCCTGCGCTTTAATTTCAACTATTTCAACGAACTGCATTATTTTTCCTGGGATGACCCGCCTCGCCAACAGGGCTTCAAAGCCATCTACGTCGGCGACCCACAGCACACTTACGCGCGCAATTGGTGGCCCAACGGCCACTTCACGCACTACGGCTCCCTCTTCGTCAACCAGGCTTACGAGCTGTTCAAGGCTCTGGCGAACGACGAGATGCCCGTGCCCAATTTCGAGGATGGGGTGAAGTGTCAGGCCGTGCTGGAAGCGGTGGAAAAATCCATCGCGGAAAGAAGTTGGGTGCGCCCGTCCGATCTGTTGAGTTGATAAAACTATGTCGCTCATAGTTAAACACCTTCATTCATTGAGACTAGAGCGGCTTGGAGAATAGAACGGCTTGACAAGTGTGCCTGATAGTGATATAATGAACTTGTCATGGATAGCCACAGTTTTCAGGCGTTCTAAAGCGGAAGGGAGGTGGTAAATTAAACGAGTTCGCTAGAGGTGCAAGTTAAATAATAATCTAACTTACAAAGAAAGAGGAGGAGGAGAAGAAATGTTTAGCCTAAAGACCAAGATATTTCAGGCCATGGTGGCGCTGGTCCTGATGGTGGGGGTCGTTTCTGTGCCCCTGGCGTCCGCTGCCGGCCCTGCTCAGGAGTCCTTTGAGGGCCAGACGCTGACCGTCTGGATCGGGGGGCATGTGGTGGAGCAGGAAGAGCTCTGGGACGAGATAATGAAAAATTACGAGGCCGCAAGCGGAGCCAAGATCAACTACACCCTCATCGGATTCGAAGTCTATTACGAAAAGCTGGTCGGGGCTTTCGCCGCCGGTTCGCCACCGGACGTTTGTTTTGCTGACCTGGGCGGCTGGGTGCCCACCTTTGCCGCTGAAGGATGGCTGGAGCCATTGGAGGATCAGTTGGCCGAGTGGGAAGGGACGGAGCAAATCTGGCCCAACCTGTGGCCGACGGTTATCTTCGAGGGCGCGCGCTACGGCGTGCCCTGGTTTACCGATAACCGGGTGCTCCTCTACAACAAAGCCATGTTCGAAGCCGCCGGGCTCGACCCCGATAGCCCCCCGGAGACCTGGTATGACCTGCTGGAAACGGCCCAAAAGCTCACCCAGCCGGACAAAGGCATCTATGGCTATGGCGTCTCCGGCCTCAAATCGGAGATCTCCACTCTGGGCTATATGATGTTCCTGGGAGGCAATGGCGAACATCTCCTGACCCCGGACTACTCCGCGGCCGCCTTCAACAATCCTCGCGGGGTGCAGGCCTTGCGCTTCTACGCCGAGTTGTTCACCAAATACGGTGTCTCCCCGCCAGGGACGGCCAACCAGGGTGAGGATGACTACCGCACGGCCATGGCCCAGGGGCAAGTAGCCATGTCCATTGGAGGGCCCTGGTCTTTCCCGCTCATCGAAATGGCCAACCCGGACATTAAGGGCCAATACGCGATCGCGATGCACCCTTACAACCTGAAGCCTTACAGCGTCCTCGGGGGCTGGGCTTCGGTCGTGGCCGCAGAGTCCGAGAAGAAGGACCTGGCCTGGGACTTCATCGCCTACATCACCAGCAAGGACGTGTGGCTGTACTGGTTAACGAAGAGCGCTGGGCCGCTGACTACCCGCATGGATGCGGCCCAAGAAACGCCCACGTACAAAAACCCGCTCTGGACCGTCCTCCTGGAAACCTTCCCGACGGCCGATGTTCGCGCCCCTATCCCGCAGTGGCCGCAGATTTCCAGCGAAATTCAGGACATGGTGCAGAGCGTCGTTGTCGGTCAGGCCACCCCGGAGGAAGCTGTCCAGCGAGCCGCCGATAACATCAATAAAATTCTCCAGGGTGAATAACAGCTAGCACTACTTCGTAGCTAGGAAAGGGGCGGGGGAAAAAGCGAGATACCCCGCCCCTTCTCTCAGGAAAGCATATAGATTATGGAGAAAGGAGAGTTTATCGCCGGACATGGTGCATAAAAAGAGGCAGAGGTTTTGGAAGCCAGAATGGACCACCGCCTACATAATGGTGATGCCTTTCTCCCTGTTGCTGCTTGGGCTGATAGTTTATCCTATCTGCTGGAACGTTTTTCTGAGCTTTCAGAGCAAAGGGGCATTTTCTCTGGCCAATTATCGCCAGATTTTTGTCGATCCGCTTTTCCAGAAAGTTACCTATAACGCCACCATCTGGACGCTGGGCAGCATCATCCCACAATTGATAATAGGTGTGGGTGTAGCCCTGTTGCTAAATCAGAAGGTCAGAGGCAGACCTTTCTTCCGGGCTATTATCCTGGTGCTGCCCTGGGCCACACCGCATATAGTAGGTGCGCTGGCCTGGCGTTGGATGTACAACGACCTCTACGGGGTATTCAATGATTTGCTGCTGAGGGTCGGGTTGAGGCCCATCGCCTGGCTTGGCCAGCCCGGCTGGGCCCGCTTTTCGGTGATCGTGGCCAATAATTGGAAGGGGTTCAGTCTCTCGGCCATGTTTTACCTGGCGGGCTTGCAGACTATCCCTGACGAGATTCTGGAAGCGGCGCAGGTTGACGGCGCCGGGCGTTTGGCCACCTTTCGCCACGTGATTTTACCACATCTGCGCCCGACCATTACCCTTACTGTCCTGCTGACCATCATTTTCACCATCAACTATTTCCCACTCATCTACATTATGACCGGAGGCGGCCCGGCCCAATCCACCGATACCTATGTTACCTGGGCCTACCTGGTTGGATTCACCTTTCTGGATTTCCCAAAATCTGCCGCTATATCTACCATTAACTTCCTGATCATCCTCGTTGTGAGCTCATTTTATGTATATTTTCTGACCAGGCCGGAAAGGAGCTAAAGTGTACAAATACTTTAGTAAGGCCATCGTGTATTTTCTCTTGATCTTAATATCCATAATAGTGGCCTTCCCTTTCCTCTGGCTTCTGATAACTTCATTTAAGACTTATCCAGAGATATATTCTTTTCCCATCATTTATATAACTAAAAATATAACCTTTGAACATTACCAGAAGGTAGTGTTCCAGCACAATTTTGGGCGCTATTTCCTCAACACTTTTCTAATCAGCATCGGTACCGGCCTGTTTTCTATCCTGTTGTCGGTGATGCCCGCTTATGCTTTCAGTCGCTTCAAATTCCCGACCCAAAAGCCCCTTTTCATTAGTATTCTCTTTTGTCAGATGTTCCCCCAAACTATCTTCGTCATTCCCTTCTTCCTGATGCTAAAGGCATTACATATCCTGGATACCCTGCCGGGGGTGATAGTGACCTACCTGCCTTTCACCACTCCGATCGCTATCTGGTTTATGAGCAACTTCTTCCATGAAGTACCTCGTGACCTGGAAGAGGCGGCCTTGATCGATGGCTGTAATCGTTTCCAGGCTTTTTATCGGGTGGCCCTGCCGCTGGTTCTGCCAGGGATGGCGGCGGTGGCTATCTATTCCTTCCTCTTTGCCTGGGGCGAGTTGATGTTCGCCCTCTCTTACCTGCCCAGCCTGGAAAACCAGACCGTGCCGATCATTCTGTCGTTGTTCGTGGGCCAGTATCAGACTCGTTGGGGGCCACTATTCGCCGGTTCGGTGGCCGCTACCATCCCGGCGTTGGCTATCTTTATTTTCCTGCAATCGTACTTTGTGCGGGGGCTGACTGCCGGGGCGGTCAAAGGCTAAGGGAGACGAGCTTACGACAACTCGGACTGGAGCAATTGGACGGCCCAGAGCCGCCACTTTCGAGCGTCCAAGATTGAGAGCTGACCGGCGCCGACTTGCTCAAAGGGGGCTGATGAAAATGGAAATGGGACTGATACCCTTTGTCCTGCTCTTTCGAGAGCAGGGGGAGGCTGAAACCCGCACCATCACCACCCAGGACCACCCTGTGTTTCCCGACGACGAATACGCCCTGGTAGAGTTCTATTGTTCCGATCCCACGTGCGACTGTCGGCGGGTCATGCTCAACGTGCTCCCGCGGCGGCAGGCAGCGCGGGGCTTCCTGGCCTCGATCAGCTTTGCTTTTGATCCCGACGACGAATTTATCACACGGATGGGAGTGACTAATCCCTTTCTCGATCCACTGAACCCCCAAAGCGAGTACGCCGAATTCTTTCTCCGCTTCGTGCAGCAGATGCTGGAGGACGATCCCGCCTACGTAGCCCGGTTGGAATCACACTATCACCAGGTCAAGCAGGCGATGGCTGATCCAACGCATCCCGCCCACCAGGTGTTGGCCCGGCTTGAGAGGGCTGGCAAAAAGGGGGCAGTGCGTCAGATAAGGAGGAGGGACAGGGGAAAGCGCAAGAAGCGTAGAAGTTGACTGATAAACAAGGAGACGAACGATGGAAAAGGTTAAAGAGTCCGAGCAGGAATATCGCGACGTCGATAGCGGGGTCAAATATCTTATGCGCGGCCCCAAGGTGGATTGGGGGATCATTCTCCTGAAGCCTGACCAATGGTTGGGCGGACACTACCATGAAGAGGTGGAGGAGATCTTCTATTTCCTTGAGGGGCAGGGCCAGGTCTACGTTAACGGCGCCGAGTATGCGGTCGAACCCGGAGACGCAGTACGCATGGAGGCTGCTGATAAACACGATATCCACAACGACGGCGACCAGCCTCTCAAGATGGTCTTCATCAAAGCGCCCTACCTGCCCAAAGATAAAGTGGAGGCTTCGGCTACGGAATAGCCTGCCTGCATTAAATCTCTGGCAGCGGACATCCCTCGGCGCGAAAGCCGTCCACGGTATCGCTCTTGCCTACGTTGTGATCGGGCCGACATTCCTCGTTGTTCACCACCGCGTTCAGGGAGAATTGCGCCCCCGGTTGTGCTGTGCTCCAGGCCTGGCTCGTAATGACTTCGACCTCAACGCTGATGCTCTGGCCGGGAGACATGTCCCCCACCTGCCATTGGGTAGGAGCAAGACTGGCGATGTATTCATGGCCTTGGATGACGCCGAGACCAACCACCACGTTTTGAGCCGTCCCTTGCTGGCCGTTGTTGGAGACGGTCAGGGTGAAGGTGACGCCCTCATCACAGGCGGTCTGATTGGGGCCGAACTCGACGACGAGGCTGGCGTCGCATTGGGCCGTGGGGGTCTCAGTTGGCGTCGGCGTTTCAGTCGGGGTGTCGGTCGGGGTCGGCGTATCGGTGGCCGTAGGCGTCTCAGTTGGGGTGGGTGTCTCAACGACGGGTGTTTCGGTCGGGGTTAGGGTGGGCGTCGGGGTATCGACGGTCGGGGTTATAGTCGGTGTCCAGGTGGGTGTTGGGGTATCGACGGTCGGGGTTATAGTTGGCGTCCAGGTAGGTGTCGGCGTATTGGTTGAGGTGGCGGTCGGCGTAGCGGTGGGTTTGGGCGGCAGGTAGAGCTGTTGTCCCACCCAGATGTTGTAATCGGTCAGGCAATTGGCTCTCCCGATGGCCTCTACTGTAGTGTGGTAGGTCTGGGCCAGGGAGAAAAGGGTGTCGCCGGGCCGTACCGTGTAAATATACCAGCCCACGGGAGGACCGCAAGGGGTAAAGGTGGGAGTCGGGGTAAGCGGCCAGGGCGGTAGATACAACTGCTGGCCGGGCACAATGTTGTAACTGGTCAGACAGTTGGCGCTCACGATGGTCTGAACGTCGAGGCTGTAACGCCAGGCCAGCGATTGCAGACTGTCGCCGTACTGCACTGTGTAAATCTGCCAGCCCCAGGGAGGACGACAGGGGGTAAAGGTAGGAGTCGGCCAGACGGGGGTCGGCGAAGGCGATGCTGAGGGCAGATATAGCAACTGTCCAGGTATGAGCTCGTAACTGGTCAGGCAATTAGCTCTTATAATAGTCTGGACATCGGTGCCGTAACGCCAGGCCAGCGATTGCAGCGTGTCGCCATACTGCACTGTGTGGAGAGTCCAGCCCTGAGGAGGGCTACAGACGGTGACGATAGGGAGCGGGGTGGAAGTAGGGGTAGCCGTAGCCGTAAAGGTGGGTCTTCTCGCGGTGGGAACATAGGTCGGAGGGTAGGTCGGAAGGTAGGATGACGTGGGGCGAATGAAGACTGTGGCCGTGACCGTGACTGGCCTGGTCGGGGAAGGGCGATAAAGCCCCTCTACCGTAGAAGTGGGGGTAAACATGGCCGGTGCCGGTGCAGGGGCCAGGATCTCCAGCACCCCTATCACGCCCAGAGAGATGACCAGACCTATCACCAGCCCAATTAAAAGCGATTTTCCCAGAAGATCGGTGGGTTTGAGATGTGGACCGGGGCCATCCTTGGAGCCTGGTAGCGGCCAGGCAGGAGGCGGCTCAATGAGCCCCAGTTCAGCGAGAAATTGTCTGCCCAAAGGTGTGATCCTGATCGTTCCTTCCACTTCCTCCAGCACCCCGCTGCGCAACAGAGGGCCGAGCTTCTCCCACAATTCTCTGTTCGATACACCTAGCTCTTCCTTCAGTTGATCGGGCCTTGCCCTTCCGATGTGGTTGACAAAGGCCAAAGTAAATAATAGCGACTGGTCACAGAGTATATCAACTTCATCCTTGTGCTTCTGGTAGATTTTTAGAAGATTCTCAGAAAAACTTGTCATCTCAGACAAGCCTCCATCCCCTGGCGCTCTGAAAGGCTCGCCACTTGGTCACTTGCAAGACCTCCACCCGCTGCATGACTTTATCCAGTAAAGTGCACTCGGTGATATCTCTGGGATATTGATAGGTTTCGACGTTACCATACAGGGCCCGCAGTTCTTTGAGAGCTCCCTGATAGCTATAGCCATCTTGGGCCTTCTCGTCGATGAAGATCAGGAGTTTGAAAGCAATGACCCTGAACTCGGCAAAATCATGCACCTCGGCCACAGACCCATAGGAAGCCTGGATCACGATGACAAAATCAGCGGCGTGAGCCTGAAGGAATTCCTGGCCCTTGAGAGACATGGGGATGTCGATAGCGCCCCCAGGGACTTCCTCACTGAAAATGGCGGCGTGTCCTTTCATTCTCAAAGCATCCCTGATCCGAAGGCGTTTTTTGTATAGCTCTCCCCCGCTTTCCCCCGGCCCCCATATCAGTATCACCAGTGGGGTGCGTCTGATCTCCGCCTGCAAATCCCTGTAGCGGGGTATAAACTCTTCTTCGAAATATCTCCTGGCCCTCGGCGACATGCGGGTGGAGGCCCGAACTTTCGTTTTCGCGTTCATGGTTGCTATTCACCCTATCCTGAAAAACTATCCTCAAAAGTTTCGTAGATTGGTCCACAGTTTTGCGAACTACTGCCATTGAATCACAGGTGGGGGTTTCCCGCCTCTTCTCCACAATAACATAGATTTGCTCCCTTGTGGGTGTAGGTTCGGTAGAGGTTAGGTTGAGGGTGAGTAAAGGCTCGATGCTGACCCCTTTGGACAACGTTTGGTAGAAAGCGATACCACTGTGTTCGAGTGGCAGCTGCTCCAGCCCCCGTCCCCGGGGGCGGTGATCGTGAAACACCGTGACGCTATCCAATATGTCCCCGAGACGGGGACTGGGAGCGGGCGAAAAGAGACTCGCCTAAAATCTGGACGCACCCTTCCTCTTTCGTTGATTTGACATCTGACCAGGACGTGCTATATAATAACTATTGGCAGGGGCAGGGATATCGAATCGAGGAGGAAAGAAAATGAAAAAACCTTTGGTGATTCTCGTTCTGCTTGCCCTGGTGGGGCTGGTGGCCGGCACTCTTGCTCAGCCTGTCACCATAGCTCAAGAGCCAATCCCGACTCCCACCCCAAAGCCTTGCGATAAGAGTGTCAGGGGGAAATTGTGCTTCACCTGTCTGCCCGCCGAGGTGGCCGTTATCAAACTCCGCTGGTTGAGCATCGACGATCCCCCAAACTGGACGGACTGGACCCCAGGTTCAGGCGATGCCACCCCTTTATACGGACGCTATGACGGGGGGGTCTGTATCGATGCCTCGATGGATTGGCTGTCTTACAACAGGCTCGAGTGGCGAGCTCTTGATAGCGAAGGGAACGTCATTCTCAGCGGCCAGATGCCTCTCCCAAAGGGTTGGAAGGGGCCGGAATGTGAGCCAAAGATTCAGTGGGATCTGGTAGTGAATCTATCGCCATACGGGCCTGTGCCTGCCCCCACTTATGCCCCCATGCCCACACCCGCCTGGATAGCTCCAGAAGCTTTCGTGCCCACGCCCACCTGGGTGGTTCCCGAGGCAGCGATTATCAGGCCGCAGAGTTACGCCCCGCTGATGGCTGAAGCCTCCGGCTCCTTACGGTTCGGGCCTACGTATGGTAACGGCTTCAGCATTTTTGGTAGCGGTAACCTGGTGGGAGGCATCAACGACACATATCAGAGCGCCTGCACGATGGTTATGCAGAATCTCTACTTAGGCCAGGTGATGGAAGGCACCCTCAACGTGGGGTCAGCGGGCAACCAGTTCACGGTCTACTACACCGGCTTTTTCGAGTTTGTGTCCGAATCATCGCCGTATGGACCGGCTACTGCCAGATTTACGCACTCTGGTCAGATCACGGCTGCCAGCGGGGTCTACGCCTACCTCCTCGGGGCCAGCTTTGACTTTAACGGCTACGGCCTTATCGGCTATCCCATCCCTGTGAATGGCAGTGTCCGTAGCTTCTTCCCGTATTAGACCCGTAGTGCCGTGCACTTCTGAAAGTGCGCGGCACTTGGCGAAGGCGCTGAAAAGGTGCACGGCACTGCCCAAAGTGCCGCGCACCTGCCGCTTTAAACTTTGCCTACCGTGAGCATGTAGATAACTGCTTCTTCCTCGCCATCGACTTCCAGCAGACGGTTCAGGCCCTCGTCGAGGAAAGCGCCCACCGCGCAGGCCCCCAGCCCCAGCGAAGTGGCGGTCAGATATACGTTTTCCCCGATGTGGCCGGCCTCCATCATGATGTAACGATAGGCCCTGACCCCATACCTCCACTCGGTGCGCTGGAAAATGGCCGTCAGCAGGAAAACGACGTTGGCCCACCCCGCCATCCGCTGCCCTATGGCGTGTTGAACTATCTCCTGGCGAAAATTGCCTTCTTTCAGCAGTTCCAGGGCGTGCTCGCGGACGGCGTAATGATAAAGGCCGACCTCCAGATCCTCCACGTTGTGCACCACGGGGTAGATTTCGATAGGGTACAACGCGCCGGCCGAAGGAGCGGCCCGCAGGGGAAAGCTCCCCTCCAGGGTTATGCCGCTGGCGTGGTGGAGCAGGCTGGACAGTTCCGCCAGGGAGAGGGCCTGCCCGGAATAGTTGCGGCGCGATCTGCGCTGGACAATGGCTTCCTCCAGACTGAGGCTGCCAGGGCTGAAATCAGGGGGGAGCGGGATCGTCCTGGCCTGGGGATAGGTTTTGTACAGCGGAGGGGCAGAGCCCCAATCCAAAGCCTGGCTTAAGAGGCCCACGTAGCTGGGCGTGCTCCATTGATGATAGATGCGCCCCACATTTTGACCGCTGACCAGGGGCGGAGAGGTCCGCAGCCGCCCCAGCAGAAAGCCACCGGCGGCGGCCAACGCCCCGAAAAAAAGCCCGCGTCGGCTGAGACGCGGCAGCATCCCTCTAATAGCCATTTGCACTTCACCTCCCTGGAAAAACACCCCTCGGTGCGGGGGGCGTTTTTTTCCGTAGCGTAGGCTGGAGTGGTAGCCGGATTATTTTATATTCTTCTCAAACCTCAGTCCAGCAAATGTTCGATCTCTTCGCGCCAGGGGAAGGACACCTGGGTGCCCACTTTGGTGACCGAGATGGCCGCCACCGCGTTGGCCCGTTTGATGGCCTCTCGGAGGGCCTTTCCCTGGGCCAGGAAATAGGCCAGGCTGCCGATGAACGCGTCGCCGGCGCCAGTAGTGTCTATCGCCCTGGTCTCCACGGCCGGCACGTGGGTTGGGCCTTCGTCATCGACCAGCAGCGCCCCTCTCTCTCCCAGAGTGATGATCGCTATCTGAGTGCCCATCTCCCGCAGCTTTTGGGCGGCGGTTTCGGCCTCCTCCAGGGTCTCCACCGACAAGCCGGTGATGATCTCGGTCTCGGTCTCGTTGGGGGCGGCGATGTCGCTGAGGGCCAGCAGTTCGGCGGGCAGGGGGCGGCCAGGAGCCGGGTTGAAAATGGTACGTACCCCTCCTTCCTTGGCGATACGAAAAGCCTCGATGGTGGTCTCGATAGGCACCTCCAGTTGGCAGACCACCACGTCGGCGGCCAGGATAGCCTCTTTGGCCCGGCGGGCATCCTCCGGCGACAGGCCATCGTTGGCTCCCGGCACGATGACGATCATGTTACGTCCCTCATCGTCTACCAGGATGGGAGCCACTCCCGAAAAACGCTCCTCGTCGAAGAAGATGTAGCTGGTATCGATGCCCATCTCCTGGTAGTTTTTAAGGGTTATCTCGCCCAAAGGGTCGCGCCCCAGCCTGGTGACCATCGTTACCTGGGCTCCCATCTTGGCGGCCATCACCGCCTGATTGGCTCCTTTGCCGCCACAGCCCATGTGAAAATAGTGCCCTACCAGGGTCTCTCCCATTTTGGGCAGCCGGGGAATCTTGGAGATAAGGTCCATATTCGAGCTGCCCACCACGCAGATTTTAGGTTCGGTCATTTATTTCGCCCCCTCCTTATTACCACGCGATTGCCGCGTTTAGTCACAATCTCCCTGCCAATTCTCCAAACGTCTATGCACAGAAAGTCGGTACGGATTAATTCCAATTGCCTGTTCTAAATACGCTACTGCTTCCGGTCTATTGCCAGATTTGTACGAGACGAATGCTTGTCCAATAAGTGATGTATCAAGCGTTTCTTTACCCTGCTTTTTGGCTTCGATGTTCGCTCTCTCAAACGCCTGGCTTGCTTTTTCGAGATGACCTTCTCTTAAAAAAGAGCATCCCTTCAAAAAGTGGGTTGTCCAGATAGCTTTGTTCCCACGACTTTTTAATGCCTCTGAAAGTATCTTTTGGGCTTCGGCGTTTCTCCCCGACAACAGTGATGCCAAAGCTAACGTATGTGCCACGTAAGCGTCCAGGAATCTACCAGAACGGTGCTTCTGAATAACCTCAACGGCCTTCGTGTAATCGCCTTTGCTGATATAAAGTCGGGCTAGAAGCTCAGCAACAAAGTCTTTCTTCATCCGTTGGTTCTCTGGAGGCCATGGGAATTTGAGGGCGGTAACGAGATACTGTTCAGCCTTATCACGATTCTCAATGGCCTCTGGAGTATCCTTTTGGCCGTTACCGCTGAGAAGCCAATATCGGACAAATGAAACCTTACCAAGCCAGTACGACTTATAGACGCCTTCTACTACACCGTTTACTGGGGTTGCAGTATTCACTTCCGGCTGAACAGAGACCTCCATACCATCTGGCCTATCAGCAACCCAACAGGCATAGAAATAACGCCATGCATGATCGGCGTTCTCTAAATCTTTGGGGTTATAAGTAACGTTATCGCTCTCAGAAATGCCTTCGCGAAGCCCCAACGCATAGACTGCTTCATCCCAGTCATTGACAATCAGCTCATAGTAGGCACGGCCAGTACAATAGAGTGCTCTAATGTATTCTTTACGGTAACGCTTACGTTTCTCATTTTCCCACTCATCAGTAGGTGTTAATGACTCCCAAACTCGAATGGCTTGAAGGAAGGAATCAATGCCCTGTTGACGCTTTTGCCTAGCTAGCCTAGAGCGATCTTCTGAATCGCCAACCTGTCTTCCAAAAAGAATTTGGGAAGGCAGAATTCTCGCAAGCAAATAGCCTCTTCGATAGTGATCCTGAATACGGCTCGCATCGAGCGACAACGCTTTATCGAAATACTCTAATGCTTTGTCAACCTCTTCTCGAATGTTTCCATCGCGTCTACCTTTAGGCTGGCTAAGCTCTAGAACATTCTGATAATACAAATATGCCAAGGTTGACCAATAACCAGTATTGTCTGGCATCAGTTCGATACATCGCCTTCGCAATATTTCAGTTTCGCGACGATAGTTAGCTTGTTGCTCCAGGAAGGCGCGCTTCCGTTGTTTATCTCTGGGCATCTCGTTCGGCGAAGTCTCTGCTAACTTGCCACAGGCAAAGCCAATCGTGCTCAAAATTTCAGTGTTGTCCCATACAGCCGGATGGTCTCGGGCAATCTCTTCCATCGGCGCAAACTTGTTATATATACCAAGCCAGTCGTTACGTTGTTGCATTTGTTCAAGTTCGTCTGCAAGGGTACGTTGAGCGGGATCGCGTGGTTTGCTGCTCAGCATTGCGTCAACCTGTTCGGCACTGAATAAGCAGCAAAAGGGCAAATATTCTCCTATTTGAATCAGTCCAGCTTTCTTGAGTTGCCCCCAAGCGCGTTTTCTTAAGTCACCTGAAGAAATTGCCATCTCAGTTTCGACTGAGAAGCAAACCAGGACACCGGCTGACGTTTTTTCAAAGGATTGAACCTTTAGTTCCCTAGCAGGGCGTTCATTGTCTTCTCGCTTAGCAAAGATACCGATTGCGCCATCAATGGACTCAATATTAAGGGATACGAAATCAGGGAACAAGGCTATAATCTCATCCAAGTATTTGCCAGAGTAGCCTACTCGGCCGTCTCGGAATGGCGTCTCGTCAAAAGCGCGAATGAGGAGCGTTATTCCCATCATATTGTGCCTCCTTGTACTCTAAGGTCCAGCCAATATGCTACTTATTCGGCTATACACCAGCTTAGCGGATTTGTAAAAAATTTTCTGTTTTAACCTTTGACTGCCCCCAGGGTCAGGCCGCGCAGCAGATAACGCTGCAAGATCAGGGCCAGGGTGATGCAGGGGATGACGGAAATTATGCCGCTGGCTGCAATCTCCCCCCACAGTACCAGGTGGCCGCCCACCAGACTGGGCACCAGCACGGTCAAGGTGCGGACGCTGCGACGGGTAAGAAGCAGGGCGAACATGAACTCGTTCCAACTGAAGATAAAGGCGAAAAGGGCCGTAGCCACCAGCCCCGGGGCGATTAGAGGCAGGGCCACCCGCCAGAACGCGCCGAAAGGGGAGCAGCCGTCGATGAGCGCTGCTTCCTCCAATTCCACCGGCAGATCCTCGAAGAAACCCTTGAGCAGCCAGATGACGAAAGGCAGGTTAAAGATAGTGTTGGCGATGATAAGCGCCAGGTGGGTATCCAGGAGCTTAAATTGTTTGAAGATGAGGAAGAGGGGCAAAGCGGAAGCCACCGGCGGGAACATGCGGGTGGAAAGGATCCAGAAAGAAAAGTTCTTCCCCCCCACCCGAAAGCGGGCAATGCTGTAAGCGGCCAGCGAGCCGATCACCACCGAGACGAGCGTGGTGGCCGACGCGACGATCAGGCTGTCCTGCACGCTCTTGAGGCCCCCCCGACCATCGGGCGGCGGCGTCATCGCTCCGACGTAGTTGCGCAGATCGATCTTGGAGGGAACGAAAATCGGCGGGTAGGAGAAGACCTCGCCCTGGTCCTTGAACGAGGTCAGGAACATCCATACCACCGGGAAAAGGAAAAAGGCCAGAGCCAGAACCAAAATGACCGTGGTAATGATCTTCGTAAACCAGTTATCTCGTCTTCTCATCAGTTTACCCCCTCCTCGCTTGCCGTTCCTGGAAAGCCACGAATACCTGGGCAATGATGGTGATGATGATCAACTGGACGAAGGCCAGAGCTGCGGTGTAGCCCAGACTGAAGAATTTGAACCCTTGCAGGTAAGTGTAGAAGCTGACGGTCTCGGTGGTGCTGCCAGGCCCGCCATTGGTGAGCAGATAGATGAGGTCGAATAGCTTGAAGGAATCCATCACCCGAATGAGAACCCCGATGACCAGGATAGGCACCAGGAGAGGTATGGTGATGTAAAGGAGGCGCTGCCAGCCTGAAGAGCCATCCACCTCGGCCGCTTCGTACAGTTCCACAGGGATGGATTGCAGCCCGGCCAGGACGATGAGGATCATGAAGGGCGTCCACTGCCAGATGTCGGTGATCATGATGGAGATGAGGGCTACCTTCGGGTTGGCAACCCAGGCGAAGCCGTGCAACTTGAAGCCGGACAAAAGTTGGATGATGTAATTCAGGGGGCCAAACTGGTCGTGGTAGATCACCGTCCACTGCATACCGGCCACCACCGGCGCGATCATCACCGGGATGAGGAAGAGAGAGGTCACAAAGGTGCGGATGCGCCCCAGCCGGTTGAGAAGCAGGGCCAAACCTGTCCCCAGGATGAGTTGAATGCCCACCCCAAAGAATATCAGCATGGTGGTATTTTTCATGGCATTCCAGAACCGGGCATCTTTGGTCAGGATATCGGCGAAGTTTTTGAACCAGATGAACTGGGGTGGAGCATTGACGGTGAGCTCCCAGGAGACGAAAGCCAACCGGAGCTCGTAGAGAAGGGGAAAAATGGTGATGGCTAACAAGGTCAGAACGGCTGGCAGTACAAACAGGATGGGCACCAGCCACGATCGCTTGACCAGCCCCACGCTGCGCTCCGGTGGCCGGGCCGGACGGGTAATAGTACTGTTGCTCATTTTACTCCTTCGCGAATAAAGTTAGGAGAGAGGCAGGGCCTCTCTCCTACTAAAGGATCGTCCGCCTATTTGACCAGACCCAGTTCCTTGTAGCCTTCCAGAGCGGCCCTCCAGAGCTCGATCTGCTTTTCGCGGCCCAGCTTGTCGGTGATCTCGTCCCACTCCTTAGCCACAGCGTCCAGGGCCTCCTGGGGCGTCTCCTCTCCGGCCAGAGCCCTGTTGACGTGCAGGTCCAGAGAGTCTCCATATTGAGCCGCACCGGGGATGAAGATCTCCGGGAAGCCATCGGCCATAGCCGCATTTACCCCATTCAGGTAGCCCTGAGCCTCCTCCTCGCTGGGGAACATGGCGTAGGCCTGGGGGTTCTCAAAGTGGGAGGTGCGATAGGGATCGAGGCCAGTCAGAGGGGTAGCCACGTCATCCAGGCTGCGGTCGTAGCTGACGTGCTTGGCCACCCAGTAAGCCGCTTCCTTGTTGGCGGAATCGACGGCCACCGCCACCACGCGGCCCACAGGCATCATCGAGCGGTGCACGACTGTGCCATCCGCCATCCTGGTGCCCGGCACGCGGCCCACACCCACCTTGCCCACGATGACCGATCCCTGTCCCGGGTCGGTGGCCTTCTTGGGCACGTCGGTCCACTGCACCACCATAGCCACGTAGCCTTTGATGAAGGCTTCCATTAGCTCCTGGTAGCCGTAGCCCAACACGTCCGGCGGTGCATACTGCAAACTGTCAATCATGTTCTGCAAGGCCGCCACCGCCTCCGGGGTGTTGATGGTGGGGTTCATGTCTGCGTCAAAGTAGTTGCCGCCCGTGCTGGCGAAGCGGTTGAGGAACCAGTGCTGGCTGAACCCGCGCGCCCCGTACTCGGCCAGACCGTAGAAGTCTTCCTTCAGAACCTCGCCGGCCAGCGTCTCGCCTGCCTTGCGGGTGAAGAACTCGCCTACCTCCAGCCACTCGTCCCAGGTCTCAGGGGCCCGTAGCTCGTGCCCATACTTCTCCTCGAAGGCCGCCGCCTCTTCCTCATTCTCGATGAGGTCCTTGCGGTACTGGAGCATCAGCACGTCGCCGTCGATAGGCAGGGCGTAGGTCTGGCCTCCGAACTGGCAGTACAGCTTCCAGAAGGGGGTCAGCACGTCGTCCGCCTGCGGGTCCCAGACCTCCGCCGGGTCCTTAGCCATGTAGCCGTCCAGCGGCTCGAGGTAGCCATTGCCAGCGAAGTCCCCGATGTAGGCCGGGTAGAAGGTCACCACGTCAAAGGCGCCGGTGCCGGCCACAAACTCGGTCTTCTCCTTCTCGTATACGCCCTCGAAAGGCACCTCGATAATCTCGATGTTGATGCCCACCTGGGCAAAATCATCCTGCCAGAACTCGTAAGGCTTAAGGTTATGGCCCGCGTCGCCCACCACGTTGACGGTCACTCCCCCAAAATCCTCCGGGAAGTCCCAGGTGTAGACGTCCAGCGGGTTCTCGTTGGGCGGCACGGCCTCCTCCTGAGCCAGGGCCACCACGCTGACCATGACCATGCTCACGATGGTCACCACCCCAAGGATTACCAAAACCCTTTTGCTCCTCATAAGTAAAACCTCCTTGTTTTTACATTTGGTGCTCTAAGAGCAATTTCTTGTTCATAATCTGCGTAAGCCGATTCTTTTTCGCTCTATCACCCCCTTCCCTACAGGAATTAAAGACGAGACTCGACGATGACCCTCGCCTTTTTCATTAGCCAGAAAACTAGCAGAAAACGCCAGCACCAACCAGCGCCCTAGTCAACTGGCATCTTTACACATTGTCCGTGAAAAGAACTATCCCTATTTTAACTCCTCATAGGAGATTTGTCAAGAGGATTTTGAAAAGGCAAATGTGGCTCTATTGCCCCTGGTTGCGCCCTGTGATAAAATAAGGCATGGCTTTCTACGTTCGTCTGCCGAGAAAACTGGATGAGTGGTCATTTATTCTGGCGCTCATTTGTGTCTCGATACTGAGCTACGTCCCAGGCTGTGAAGGAACGGACAGCGATCTGGCTTCCTACCAACAAGCCATGATGCCCGCCGCCCAGGACGAGGTAGAGGCCCTGGGCCCTATCCCCTACTATCACATTGAGGCCAACATCGACACGGAGGAGCTGTTTCTGGCCGGACGCCAACGCCTCGAATATACTAACCTGGAAGGGATGGAGCTAAGAGAGATCTATTTCAGGCTCTACCCTAATCTGCCCGCTTACGAAGGAAAGACGCGCATCCATAAGGCCGCCGTGAACGGACAGGAGGCCCTTTTCTCCTATGAGGCACAAGACACCGCCCTTAAGCTCGTTCTGGGCAGCCCCCTGCCTCCCGGTGAGGCCCTCGAGATTGAGCTGGGCTTCACGGTAGAGATTCCCCGGCAGGACAAGGGTTACGTCCTTTTCGGGTACAGCCAGGGCATCCTGAGCCTGCCCAGCTTCTACCCTATGCTGGCGGTCCACGACGAGGACTACGATAGGAATGGAGGCTGGCACCTGGAGATAGCCCCCGCCCACGCCGACGCCGTTTACAGCGAGGCCGCCCTTTACCAGGTGGACGTTACCGTGCCGACGGAGATGGTAGTGGTCACCTCGGGCTCGGTGTTGGAGGTGGAGCACATCGCCGAGGGACGCCGTACTCTGCACTGTGTCAGCGGCCCGGCCCGCGACTTTGCCCTGCTCATGAGCCAGGATTTTCAGGTGCAGAGCAGCGTGGCCCAGGGCACGACGGTCAACTCCTATTATCTCCCCCAGGACGAAAGGGCCGGTCGCTCGGCTCTGTGGTATACCGCCGCCGCCCTTAAGGTCTACAACGATTGTTTCGGCCCCTATCCCTACCGCGAGCTCGACGTGGTGGAAGCCCCTCTTGCCTACAGAGGCATGGAGTATCCGGGCCTGTCCCTGATAGGCGTCGCGCTCTATCGGAAGTGGCGGGAGGAGTTGGAGTTTCTGATCGCCCACGAAGTTGGACACCAGTGGTGGTATAACCAGGTCGGCAGCGACCCCCTGAACCATCCCTGGCTGGACGAAGGGCTGACCGAATACTCCACCATCTATTATTATCAGATGGTCCACGGTCGGGCTGAGGCCGAGGAATTGTTGCGCACCCGGTGGCTCATCCCCTACGAAAGCGCGGTCAGGCGGGGGCGTGACGCCGTAGTTGCCCAGCCGGCCGCCGCCTTCGCCGGTAATTACGAGTTGATCGTTTATGCCAAAGGAGCCCTCTTCTTTAACGCCTTGCGCCAGACGGTAGGCGATGACGTCTATCTGGCTATCATGCGCCGCTACCTGCGGGAGTATAAATACCGGCGGGCCAGCCCCCAGGACTTTATGAACGTGGCCCAGAAAGTATCCGGCCTGAGCCTGGACGAAGTTTACCGCCAATGGCTCGGTGAATGATAAATTGGAAGGTTTTTGGAAGGTCCGGGGGGCGTTTTGGAAGGTCCTTGGAAGGTGGATGTGGTATAATGCATGGTAGGTAACGGGCTTGTCCAGATGTAGCAGGCACACAAGAGTAGAGTGGACGGCCCTCTCTGCTCCCTATAGCTCACGTTAACGGGGTGGGGCAGAATAGGAAAATTTTCCTATTTACAAAGGGTCCTAAAAGTGGTATATTAATAATGTAGCTTTCAGGTAAAACTCCCCAGACATTAAGGTGAAAAGGACAAGTTGTGTGCTGACAATATTAATTGTAGTGGGAGCTTTATATCTCTTTTTGGCAGCCAGACACCAACTGGCACAAGCAGTAGTCAGAGTAAGAAAGAGGGAGCGTTGAAACCTACGTCGTAGCCAGGCCCTTTTTCAGCGAGAGGCATCGTAGTTTCGTCTCACGTCGCAGCTTATCGTCCATCTCACGTCGCTGCCTATCGTCAGCCTTACGTCGTCGCCTATCGTCCACCTCACGTCGCTGCCTATCGTCAGTCTCACGTCGCCGCCTATCGTCCATCTCACGTCGCAGCTTATCGTTGTAGTAGCCCTAACTCTCGTTTGGAGCTTCCTCGTCATCCTGAATTCGTCCCGTCGTTTTCATTATGCACGACCCTGTAGTCGTCCAGGAGACGAGGAAGCTCTAACCTTTTATAGAGCACGAAGCTGAATCGCCGATAGAAAGCCCCTATCTCCGCGTGCGGCGAGCGGTCAACAGATTCTGGGGCGGATTTAACGGATTGCGCTGTATTATATCCGATAAATCCGTTTTTTTGATCCTTTGACCGCTCGTCCTGCCATGCATAGCCTCTGTACAAACGGGGCGAAATGCGGTATAATAGCCCTGATCGCTCATCCACAACAAGATAAGAAAGAAGAGGAGGGACGATATGGCTCGCGGTTACATGGGAAAGATCCTGAGCGTGGATCTTTCCAGCGGTAAAATTGCGGAGGAAGCGCTCGATGAGGGGATGTGCCGCCAGTACGTTGGCGGTTATGGTCTGGGGGCCAGGCTGCTCTACGAGCGCATGGCCGCCGGCGTCGATCCTATGGGGCCGGACAACGTCCTGGGGTTCATGACCGGCTCTTTGACGGGCACTCCGGCCCTCATCGGTTCGCGCTTTACGGTGGTCGGCAAATCGCCCAAAACCCACACCTGGGGCGATGCCAATTGTGGGGGCCGATTCGGGCCCCATCTGAAGTTCGCCGGCTTCGACGGGGTGTTGTTCAGCGGCATAGCGGATAAGCCGGTCTATCTCTTCATCGACGAAGGGAAGGCCGAGCTGCGGGATGCGGGGCGCCTGTGGGGCATGAACGTCGGCAAGCTGGAGGATACCCTCAAGGAAGAGCACGGTAAAGACGTCGAAGTGGCTTCCATTGGGACAGGCGGGGAGAAGTGTTCCTTGCTGGCCTGCGTCATGAACGACAAGGGGCGGGCTGCCGGACGCTCCGGGCTGGGAGCGGTCATGGGCAGCAAGCGGCTCAAGGCCGTGGTGGTCAAAGGCAAGCTGAAGGTACCTATGGCCGACGAAGAGAAGATCAAAGCTTTGCGCCAAAAATACATGGCCGAACCCGGCGGCTTATACGACTGGTTGCACAAGGGCGGCACCTGTGAGATCACTGCTGAGGCGGCCATCAGCGGCGACTCGCCGGTCAAGAACTGGGCGGGCGCGGGCCCGGTTCTCTTCCCCCTGGAGAGGAGCTCCAGGATCAGCGACGAGGCGGTCATCGCTTACCAGGAAAAGCGGTACCGTTGCTGGGGCTGCCCCATCGGTTGTGGCGGCAAGGTCAAACTGGATACAGGCCGTTTCGCCCTGATGGCCGGGCACGATCACTACGGCCACAAACCGGAGTACGAGACCCTGGCTATGTTCGGCACCAACCTGCTGAACGACGATCTGGAATCCATCATCAAGCTCAACGAGATCTGCAACGAGTATGGCCTGGACACCATCTCCACAGGCGCGGCGGTAGCCCTGGCCCTCGAGTGCTTCGAGCGCGGCCTCCTGACCACCGCCGACACCGACGGCCTGGAGCTAAGATGGGGTGACGCGGCCGCCATCGTGACTCTGACGGAGAAGATCGCCAGACGAGAGGGCCTTGGGGAGGTGCTGGCCGATGGGGCTAAAGTGGCCGCCGAAAAGATCGGCAAGGGAGCGGAGGAGTACGCCGTCCACGTTCAGGGCGAAGAGATTCCGGCCCACGACCCCCGTTTTGTGCCCGGCCTGGCTACCACCTATATCCTGGACGCCACCCCCGGCCGCCATACCCAGGGCGGGCAGCTGATAGAGGGCCTGGGAGTCGATTGGCCCGAGGACCTCGAGGGATACACCGGCCGGGCCGAGCCCCATTACAGGCGGATGACCACCTACCACGTGGCCCAGGCCGCTGGCCTGTGCATGTTCGGCTACGCCAGCTACCACATCCCAAGCCTGCCCGAACAGCTTGCAGCCGTGACCGGCTGGGATTACACCATGGATGAGATTTACGAGGCCGGGATGCGCATCGGCACGATGCGCCACGCCTTCAACCTACGCGAGGGTCACAACCCCCTGGCCTGGAACGTGCCGGGCCGCATCGTGGGCGAGCCTCCTATCGAGGAAGGTAATCTTAAAGGCGTCACCGTGGATTACAGAGCCATGAACCGGGAGTTTCTGGAGTTCATCGGTTGGGACGTGAATACCACCGTGCCCGGCGAGGAGAGTTTGCGCGAGCTGGACATGGAATGGCTGATCGAGGACCGTAACGAAAAGTGGAATGTGCCCGCCGCCTGATGTTTGCGCTGCCGAGCGCGAACTCTGCGGTGAGAAAACGCATCTGTAAGGAGGAGTATCATGGCACGACCAGTTACTTTATTCACGGGGCAGTGGGCCGACCTGCCCCTGGAAGTGCTGGCGGAAAAGGTCAGCGGGTGGGGCTACGATGGACTGGAATTGGCCTGCTGGGGCGACCACTTTGAGGTAGACAAGGCCCTGGCTGAAGATGACTACTGCCAGAAAAAGTGGGACTTGCTCGATAAATACGACCTCAAATGCTATGCCCTCAGCGCCCACCTGGTAGGCCAGGCCGTCTGCGATCTGATTGACGAGCGGCATAAAGCCATCCTGCCCCCTGACGTCTGGGGCGACGGCGACCCGGCAGGAGTCCGCCAGCGTGCTGCTGAGGAGATGCAGAACACCGCCCGCGCTGCCGCTAAATTCGGGGTCAAGGTGGTCAACGGTTTTACCGGCAGCAGCATCTGGGGACGTTTGTACCCCTTCCCGCCCACTTCCGCCGAGATGGTGGAAGCGGGCTTCAAGGATTTTGCGGACCGCTGGAACCCCATCCTGGACGTTTTCGACGAGGAGGAGGTGAAGTTCGCCCTGGAGGTGCACCCCACCGAAATCGCCTACGACCTGTACAGCGCCGAAATGGCCCTGGAAGCGCTGGAGCACCGCCAGA
This sequence comes from uncultured Anaerolineales bacterium, assembly GCA_964646625.1. GTDB lineage: Bacteria > Chloroflexota > Anaerolineae > CAZYHC01 > CAZYHC01 > DAOULT01. Next base: position 24,179 of record CAZYHC010000005.1, on the reverse strand, counting down.
CCTGCGGGTTCAACTTCAACCCCGGCCATCTCCACTGGCAGTTTGTTGACCCCCTGAAGTTCATTGGGCGCTTCCCCGACCGCATCTACCACGTGCGCGTGAAGGATGCCCTCCGCACCCTGGACGGGATGAGCAGTATTTTAAGCGCTCACCTGGGCTTCGGCGACCGCAGGCGAGGCTGGGATTTTCGCTCGCCGGGACGTGGGGGAGTGGATTTCGAGGCTATGGCCCGCGCCCTGAATCGGATCGGCTACGATGGGCCCCTCTCCATTGAGTGGGAAGACGCCGGCATGGACCGGGAACATGGAGCTAAAGAGGCAGTGGATTTCGTGCGCCGCGTGATGGACTTCGCGCCCCCGGCAGGGGCTTTTGACGCGGCCTTCGCTGGTGAGTAAGATTTTAGAAGATGTGAGGAGGATATAGAATGAGCGGAGAAAAAGTCGGATTCGTGACGATGGGAGCAGTGGCCCGCGCTGGGGACGTGCCGGAGATCGGCGTGGGGATGCTGGGTTACGCCTTCATGGGCAAGGCACATAGCAATGGCTACAAGAAGATGCCTTACATGATGTACCCGCCCCCGGCCATCCCTAAACTTATCGCCATCTGCGGGCGCGATGAGGAGGCTGTCTCGGAGGCGGCCCGCCGCTACGGCTACCAGAGTTATTATACCGACTGGCGAGAAATGCTGAAGGATGACGGCATCCAACTTTTCGACAACGGCGGCCCGAACAACCTGCACGCCGAACCATGCATCGAAGCGGCCAGATTGGGCAAGCACATTCTCTGTGAAAAGCCCCTGGCCCGCACTGCTGAAGAGGCCAAGAAGATGTGGGAGGCCGTGGAAGAGGCCGGGGTAAAGCACATGTGCGCCTTCAACTATCGTTTTGTGCCCGCCATCCGCCAGATTAAGCTCCTCCTGGATGAGGGGGCGCTGGGCGAAATCTACCACTTCCGCATCCGGTATCTTCAGGAGTGGATCGCTGACCCGGACTTCGCCATGGTCTGGCGGCTGAAGAAGGAGATCTGCGGCAGCGGCGCCCTGGGCGACCTGGGCTCCCACGTCTTTGACCTGGCGCGTTTCCTCATCGGCGAGCCGAAGTGGATCAACGGCACGCTCAAAACCTTCATCACCGAGCGCCCCAGTGCGGAAGACCCTCACAAAAAAGAAAAAGTGGACGTGGACGATGCCTTTGCCGCCGTGGTCGAATTTGAAAACGGGGCCATCGGCACGCTGGAGGCTTCCCGCTTCTGTTATGGGCGCAGGAACCACCATGTATTTGAAATCAACGGCTCTAAGGGGAGCATAGCCTTCAACCTGGAGCGTCTGAACGAGCTGGAGGTCTACTGGAAAAATGGCCGCAAGGAGACGATGGGCTTCACCGACGTGCTGGTTACCGAATCTCACCATCCCTTCTGGGAGCACTGGTGGCCGCACGGGCACATCATCGGCTGGGAACACACTTTCGTGCACGAGGTCCACCACATGCTCGACGCCATCGTCAACGACAAGGACATCGCTCCCTACGGCGGGACCTTCGAGGACGGCTACAAGTGCGCCGTCATCAGCGACGCCCTGGTCAAATCTTCGGAGACGGGCCAGAAGGTAGAGATCAAATACTAATTTGCCGGGTGCTGGGGGGCGGTCTATGCCAGGCCGTCCCCCTGTTTTCTTTCTGTTTTCTTGGGGCTGGTGGGGGGCGCAAGGAGGAAAATATGGCCAGGACGACCAGAAACCAGGTGAAGGCCCTTGGGGAAAATGCCTCATTGGCCCTTATCATCCTGGGCACCGTGGTTGTCTGCCAGCCTTTCGTCACGCTTTTGTACCCTTATGGTTTCTCGGTGCTTCTGATAGGTACGCTGGGATACATCATTTTCGGACGCTTATAGATTGCTGGTAAGACTGAATTTGTCGGGCGGGATAGTGGTGTTGCTACCAGCACTTCTGCCGGTCAGGATTCTTCCGCCGGGGGCGCGGCCAACAGGTGACAACTGACGTGATGGCCGGCCGCGACTTCGACTAAACGGGGGGGAAGGGCGTGGCAGATGTCCATTTTCACGTAACATCGGGTGTGAAAGCCGCAGCCGAGCGGGACGTTGGCCGGGCTGGGGATATCTCCCTCCAGGACCGCTTTCTCCGGTATCAGGTCGATTTCTTCGTCGGAGACCACCGGGATGGCCGACAGCAGGGCTTTAGTATAGGGATGTAAAGGATTTTGGAACAAAGCAGCGGTGGAAGCCTGTTCCACGATCTTGCCCAGGTACATGACGGCAATGCGGTCGGAAACATTTTTGACCACGCTGAGATCGTGAGAAACCAGCAGGTAGGTCAACCCGAACTCTTGTTGCAGATGCTTCAAGAGGGCCAGGATTTTGGCCTGCACCGAGACGTCCAAAGCCGAAGTGGGCTCGTCTAACACCACAAAACGAGGATGCAAGGCCAAAGCACGGGCAATAGCCACGCGCTGTTTCTGGCCTCCGCTCAGGGCGTGGGGGTAGCTGTACATGTATTTGTGCGGCAGTTCTACCACGTCCAGCAGTTCTTTGACGCGTCTCAGCCTCTCCTGGCTCGTGCCTACGTCGTGCACTTCCAGGGGGGTGGCGATAATGTCCGTCACTCGACGACGAGGATTGAGCGAGGCGGCCGGGTCCTGGAAAACCATTTGCATCTGGCGGCGCCACTCTTTCAACTGGCTTTCGGCCAGGATAGCCAGATCGACGCCGTCAAACCGTATCTGGCCCCCGGTGGGCCGGATAAGGCGGATAACGGCCTTGCCCACCGTCGTTTTGCCTGAGCCGGATTCCCCTACCAGAGCAAAGGTTTCCCCTTCCCTGACGGTGAAGGACACGTCATCCACCGCTTTGACCGTGCCTACCTGGCGGTTGAAGATGCCCTCGGCGATGGGAAAATACTTTTTGAGATTTTCCACTTTAAGGAGCGATTCAGTTTCCATAGATAATTTGCTCACCCCTCCTGGAGTTGCCAGATGTCCACAGGTATTATGCAAAGTAAAGCCTGCTGAGTCATGGCTGCACCTCGATTATAAAATATTTTAAATTATTTTTTACTGTATACCAATCAATGTTATATTCTCTTGAAAAGTGCAAAGCTTGCTTTTTATACCCTGTAGGCTCTATCACCTCGCCTTTGATCATCTTATTCTTACGGAACATACGATAGATACTATCATCTCCTTTATCATTATAAAATCGAGGATCATCTGCAAACATCACGAAGTAAGAGGTGCCGAAACCAGAACCAATCAACTGTTCTAAAAATCGCACATCTTTACATGCATTAAATATCTTCCAGGCATGTCTCGCGTGCGTTGGATATTTTATTTCTATGCAATGCTTTTCTTGCTTAGATGAAGTAAAAATTACGATATCCATTTCCTTTTTTAGACACTGCTTTTTATCCAAACCAAAATAACCTATGTTTCTTTCAAGTTGAATCTTCCATATATCATCTAAATTTCTGCGAAGAAAAATAGCTAATTCATATTGAATACTTGCCTCGTTATATATTTCAATTTCGCCAATGGCTATCTTTCTAGCAAACTCGCAAAGATGAGTCATTAGGGGTAAGGCCACTTAATCAACTCCTTTCCGGCCAGCAGGCGTATGTTGCCTACTGGTCTAACCTTGCTCTTTGTTGTAAAGGTGGCAGGCGACGAGATGCTCTTCGGCCAGCGAGATGGGAGTCGGTTTCCGGGTAGAGCAGATGGGCATGGCGTGTGGACAACGAGGGTGAAAGCGACAGCCCGGCGGAGGGGCCAGGTAGTCAGGGATACGTCCCTCAATGCCGCTCACCTCATCGCCGGTCAGTTTGGGTATGGAGGCCAGCAGCCCCTGGGTATAGGGATGTTTGGGCTCGCGGAATAGTTCTTTGGTGCTGCCCACTTCCACTATATCGCCGCCGTACATGACGTAAATGCGGCGGCTCATCTGGCGGGCCACCCCCAGGTTGTGGGTGATGTATAGCACGGCCAGGTTTTCGCCGATCACCCTTTCTTCCAACAGGCGCAGGATTTGATCCTGAGTGGTCACGTCCAGGGCCGTGCCCGGCTCGTCGGCGATCAACAGGGAGGGATTGCCAGCCAGGGCCATCGAGATCAGCACCCGCTGGATCATGCCCCCGGAAAGTTCCACCGGGTAGCTCTTCATCACCCGCGCCGGATCGGGAATGTTGGTCTTTTCCAGCAGGGCGATGCCTTTCTCGTAGGCTTCTCGGTTTCCATTGCGGTTAAAGCCTTGCCTGAACCTTGCTGCCCAGCCCACGGTGTAACGCCCCTGCCACTTGATTAGCTCCATCAATTGCTGTTCGACGGTGAAGACCGGGTTAAGGGAAGTCATGGGCTCCTGGGGGATAAGCGCGATTTCCTGGCCCCGCAGGGTGTGTAACTCCTTGATGTTCATGCTCAGCAGGTCTCGCCCCTTGTAAATCACCTGGCCGCTGACGATGCGGCCTGGCGGCATGGGCAGAATGCGCAAAACGGTCCTGATGGTGACCGATTTGCCGCAGCCCGTTTCCCCCACCAGGGAGACCGTTTCCCCCTCAGCCACGTACAGGTCGATGCCGTTCAGAACCCTGGCTTCGCCCTCGAAAACGTCAAAATGGACTTTTAAGTCGCTGATTTGCAGAATCATCCAAAACTCCTCTACAATACCACCAAGCGTAACAAACGACCAACTCAGCGCTCTTCCAGGGCTACAGGGATGCCCTCGCGGACCATCCGCTCGACAGTCATCCTGACTGGCACATACTCTTCCTCGGCGTACACGTGGGGCTCAAGGCGGCGGATGTTCAGCGTCCGTTTGACCAGCGCGTAGGCATCTTCACGGGGTTTACCTGCATAAATGACCAGTAAGTCAATGTCGCTGGCGACCGTCTGTTTGCCCGTGGCGTAAGAGCCAAACAGCACAACCCGTTTCAGGGGGAGCTTTTCTTGCAGCGCCGCGAGGCGCTGAGGCAGCAAAGCCAGTAACTCCTCACGACTGAAGGGTGGATAAAAGACCTTCACAGAACTGGACGATTTGCCTGGCATGGGCCACCATCCTTTCGGCTTCCGTGCAAGTATAGCGGCGCTTTGGCCTTCGCTAACAGGTGGGAAAAACCCCGGTAAAGTCAGGCCAATCAATCCCCAGGAAACAAAGTCCGGGGATCCAGACGGATAAGACCTTCGATCTGATCGAAATGCTTATCGGTTGAGACCAGTGTGCTCAAGCCGTTGTTCTGCATCACCGCCACGTGCAGGAGATCCCTGGCTGTAACTCCGCGGGGGGCGTACTGCCGAAAGAGTTCTATAGCGATCCGCACGTCGTCAGGAGTGACAGGGTAAACGATGGATATGATTTCCAACAGATTCGTGGTTATGGTCACGCCAATATCCCAAAGCTGTGAAGCTCCATAACGATAGAGCATCTCCTGGATGATTTCAGTGTCGATGGCGGCTTCCAGCCGTCCCTCGGCGATCTCCCTCATAAGCCAGGCACAGGGAGCTTTATATGGATGATCTTTACCGGCCGCGTACATGGGCACGTTCACATCCAGGAAGACCGCCCTTCCATCCTCCTCACCCATCCAAAGCTCCCTTGATGATCTCTTCCTCTATCTGATCCCAATCGTTCACGGGTGCTTCCAGGGCCAGTAATTCTTCCAGCGCGGCCCGACGACGCTGCAAATCAACCTGCTCAAAATACACTCGCTCCACAGCTTCCCGGATAAGGGCGCTCACCGGCTTGCCTGACTCCTCCGAAAGCTGGATTAAAGTCTGGTATTGATCTTCGCTCAAGACCGTCTGGACTCGCTTAATGTAGGTAGCCAACTTCATCACTCCTTGATAGTATCTATATCATCATACCTATATGATACCACAAAAAGAGAGAAAGGGCAAGAAAGTTTCACTCCAGCTCTACATCGAAGGCATCTCGCAGGCCATCGCCCAGCAGGTTGAAGCCCAGCACGGTGACGAAGATAGCCAGGCCGGGAAAAGTGGTCAGCCACCAACGAGTGGGCAGGTGCAGACGGCCCTGGCTGGCCATCGTGCCCCATTCGGGAATGGGCGGACGAACCCCCATGCCCAGAAAGCCCAGCACTGCCCCGGTCAGGATGGCATACCCGATGTCGAGAGTGACCTTGACGATCAGGATAGACAGGCAGTTGGGCAGAATCTCCTTGAAAACGACGTAGAAGGCTCCGGCCCCCGCCGAACGACAGGCTTCCACGTAGGGTTCTTCTTTAATGGACAGCACCAGCCCTTGCATCAAACGGGTGTACCACGGCCACCAACTGAGGGTAATGGCAATGATGCTGATCGACCACGGCCAACGGCTGAAGATTTCTTTGAAAAAGGGATTCTGTTCAAAAGCCGGGAGCACAGCGCTGAAGGCCAGGGCCAGCACCACCGCCGGGATGGACAGAAAGATGTCGGTCAGGCGCATGATGATGGTGTTCACCCAGCCCCCCATGTACCCGGCCAGCAACCCCAGCGGCACGCCGATGAGCAAGCCTATGGTCAGCACCACCGCCCCCAGAATGAGCGAGATGCGGGTGCCAAAGATGACCCGGCTCAGCACGTCACGGCCCACCTCGTCGGTGCCGAACAGGAATTGGCCGCCGGGCGGGGTGAATACACGCTCGAAATGGACGGAGTCCACGTCCTCAGGATAGGGTGCTATCTGAGGAGCAAAGACGGCGATCAAAACCAAAGCCAGCACGATAGCCAGCCCCACCAGCGAAAGGGTGCTGCTCCGCAAACGGTGCAGGGTACGCCGTAAATCCTCGAAACGGGCTTCGTATTGCCCGACCTCAACCTCAGCTTCCATTCCCATTTCAATCTCGCTCATGTCTCCCTCGCTTCGACCCCCAGCCGGATGCGCGGGTCCAGCAGGCCATAGGCCATATCGACCAGGATGTTGATGATGGCGTAGGCCAGGGCGATGATCAGAACCACGGCAATGATGGCGTTAAAATCTCGATAGATGAAAGCTCGCACCCCATAACGGGCCATCCCCGGCCAGGAAAAGACCGTCTCCACCACAAAGGCCCCGCCCAGGAAGAAACCATATAGCAGCCCGATGATGGTCAGGGTGGCGATGAAGGAGTTTTTCAGCATGTAGCGCCAGACCAGCAGATTTTCAGGCATGCCGTTGGCTCTGGCGGTCAGGATGTACCCTTTGCGCATCTGCTCGATCATGCTGGCCCGCACCACGCGCATGATCTGGGCAATGGGCGATAACGCCAGGGTGAGAGCCGGCATGATAATGTGCTGCACAGAATTGCCCAGGATGAGCCAGTTGCCGGTCAGCAGGCTGTCCAGGATGAACAGGCCGCTGATTTTGGTCGGCGGGTCGAGGTTGCTGTCGATGCGCCCAACGACAGGCAGCCATCCCAGGTGATAGGATAACACCAGTTGGAACAAAATGCCGATCCAGAACCGGGGCATGGAAACGCCAGACATGGCGAACACCCGCGAGGAGTGATCTTCCCATTTGTCTTTGCGTATGGCCGAGATGATGCCCAGCGGAATGCCCACCAACACAGCTATGATCATGGCTACGGTGGTTAACTCCAGGGTGGCCGGGAAATATTCCCGCAGGTCGATCATCACGTCACGGTGAGTGTAGAGAGATTTACCCAATTTGCCCCGAAAGACGCCACTCATGTAATGCAAATACTGGACGTGAACGGGCAGGTTAAGGCCCATCTCTTCTCGCAACCGTTGTACCTGTTCCTTGGTGGCTTCCGGCCCCAGGGCCAGCCGGGCCGGGTCGCCGGGCATGACGCGGGCGATGACAAAAATGAGTATCGACAGACCGATCAGGGCCGGGATGGTATATAGCAGCCGCCGCAACAAATAGTCGCGATATCTCAAAAATGGTCTCCTTTCCCGCCCTCAAGTCAGCGACTTGAGATTGTCTAACTGTGTCCGTGTGATGGGACTCAATGCCCCATCACGCAGTCGGTACTTGTCAGATAGAGACAATGATTTGTAAGATGGGTTTTGCTCCAACACCTTCACGCACCATGCAAATAGGGCTCTGAGCCAGGCGCATGTATCAGGTCGCGATAAAACGTGCTCGATGTCAATAAGGTCAAGAATTTTTCCACCATCCTCGACTTCTTTGAACTCAGGGTACAGCTTTCTAAGTTCGCTCTTTGGATTGCGAATTTCCTCCACGTCTTCTTCACAATCACTTAAAGGAGGGGCCAGGTTCAACGCTTCATTGACGGCCCTGGCATCTGCGAAGTAATAGGCTTCAAGCATGTTCACCAGGAAATGCACCGACGCCCAACGCTTTTGAGCGTCTGTTAGTATTGCATCGAGGGCCAATCTGTAGCGGTCAAAAACTTGCTGGGCTTGCGCTCGGCGGTCGTGTTCCAAATCATCCACCAGCACAATCAGGCGGCATTGACCAGCGCTTAAGAACCCTCTGGCTGGAAATCCAATCTCAGTAGCATCTCTATCAGGGATGGTTTTACCCTCGCCAACCATCTTCAGTTTTCGCCTGATCGAAGTGATCGGATCGCGCTGCCCAATAAATCTGATGACCTTAAAGCTGCAAGTTCCGGTGTCTCTGAGGGATCTGAATAATTTGGGCAGATGTTCACGTTCGCCTTTGCCGGTGACGATCAAGCCAAAATGGAAAAAATAGCACGGCGTGCTTTCTGTGGAGGAGTGGTTGCCGGTAGTCGCATTCTGGCCATTCACTCACTTTTCTCCTCGACCAAAGGCTTACTTTGCGCCGCAATCATCTCAGCCATATAGAGTGACCCCACGGCGTACTGTTCCAGCAAATCTTTGATTTCATCCATCTCGCTGACCCGCTTCATGACGGTCTGCCCGAATTCACCGATCTCCATAGCCAATATATCTTCCGGGTCGAATTGACTGATGAGCACGGGAGAGTGGGTAGCGATAAACACTTGCCTACCCCATTCCTCCGTGGCAAGCTTGACGGCTTTGGCAAAAACGGCCAGGGCATAAGGATGAAGGGATATTTCAGGCTCATCGAGCAAAATCAGTGAATAGCGATCCTTGCCCTCAGAAAACAGGGCCGTCAGGAGAATAAGCATCTGGAGATGTCCGTCCGACACCCCAGATGCTTGGATAGGCTGGCGAAGTTCCTCTTCCAAAAAGCTCGCATAAACTGTATTCGGCCCCGTTTGCTCAATGAGAAGGTCATCGAAAGTAGGGAAGCTTTCTCTCATAAAATCCACAATGGTATCATAGCGCTCATCAACACCTCGTTTGTCGTGGAGATTCCGTAAAACCGACCATAAATTCTCACATCGCTCCCATAACCAGGTGTGATGACTCGACTCTGAACCGCGTTTCTTGAGTCTATACAAGTCAGCTTCACGTGAAGGGTAGAAATGCACGAAACGCAGTAATCTGTCTAACTCAGAAGCGGCCTGCGGCGATCTCTCCTCCAAATCCATATACCTGGTAAAGGCCAGTTTCTCTGGGTCCCTGAGGGTAAGCTGCATCATCTGCTCCATCCCAGTATGGTAAAAGTCGGCCTTATCACTGCCAATCTTCCGGTCTATCAAGCGAGTATCACCGAAGTCTTTTGAGTACAGTGCTTCCCCCACAAAAGGCTCAATCCTGCCAGAAGAGTACCCAAATAAAACTTCGTACTCGGCCAATTCAGTTACGAGCTTGATTGAGATGTTGGCCCCCTCATCGGCCCCATCCCAGAGCGCGCCAATCCCATGGCTTCGATAGGAAGATGCCATGTCAACGCCCCGAATGGCGCAATCACGGACAAACCAAATGGTATCCAAAAAAGTAGATTTTCCAGAACCATTCGGTCCGAATAGGACGTTCAATGCGTCCGTCCTGACCGACACGTCCGCCAGCGAGCGGAAGTTACGGACTTGTATTCGAGTTAATCCGGTAGACATATTGTTCCCTCCATTTAGCAACTCGTGCTCCATGGAGCTTTAATCCGGGCGGATTGAAAGGTGGGGCAGACCTCGCGGTGGGCGAAATCTGCCCCGGTTATTAAGGCGTGAAACGAGGGTTCTTTACTCCACGATGCGCATCGGATACCAGGTCAGGTCGTAGCCCAACACGCCGATGAAGGTGTAACCCGTGACCCGGTCACGGTGGGCCATGCGGTGCAGCGGGTTGGCGATGAACAGGGCCGCGGCCTCGTCCACCACGATCTCCTGGGCCTGGCCGTAGAGTTCGTAGCGTTTTTCGGGGTCAATGGCCGCCCGCGCCTCCTCGCACAGCTTGCTGACCTCGTCGTTCTTATACCAACTGGTCGACATGTAGTTGCCCCAGGCGTTGGGGTGGAACATCATATAGGTGTGGCCGTCAGGCGAAGGGTATTTGGCCGTGTGGAAGATCGCCATGAAGTGCGGAGCGGTATCGGCCTGGGCTGCCAACTCTACCATGCGGGCCCAGGGCTCCGGCTGCATCTCCATTTCGATGCCTAACTCCTTGAGGTTGTTTTGCAGCAGCAGGCCGATCTTTTCTTCTGATTCCAGGCCGGTCACGTAGACGTAGTTCAGCTTGATGGCCCCAGGGTCGATACCTGACATCTCCAGGTGCTCTTTGGCTTTGTCCATGTCCCTGGTATAGACGAAGACGTCGTCCTTGTGGCCGGGCAACAGGTTGGGCACAGGCCCTTCAGCCTGGGCTGCTCCGCCAAAGATGACGTTGATGGCGGTGTCGTAGTCGAAGGCGTAGGAGATGGCCTTGCGCACGTCAACGTTGTCCAGGGGAGCTTTCTGGTTGTTCATGCTCAGGAAGAAGAGCTGAACGTTGGGGTCCTCTTCCACCACCACCCCTTCCGACTCTTTAAGCTCGGCGAAGGTCTCTGGGGTGTGCCACTGCTCGATGAAGTCTACCTCGCCCTTCTGGAGCATGAGCTTCTGGGTGGCAAGCTCGCTGACGATCAGGAAGGTGGCCTTTTCCACCTGGCCTTCCTCCCAGCCGCCCCAGTAGTCGTCGAATTTGAGGAAGATGGTCCTGGTGCCTGGCTCGATGGTTTCCACGTAGTAGGGGCCAGACCCGGCATCTTGCTGGGTCAGGAAGGTCGTGCCGTAGTCGCCAAACTCGCCGTAATCTCCTTCTTCCATGTTCTCCATCAAGAGGTCCTTGTTGACCACGAAGAACTGCACCAGAGTGGCCAGGAAGGGGCCGTAAGGCTTGCTCAGATGGAAAGCTACGGTATAATCATCGACGGCCTCGGTGCTGCCTACTTCCAGGACTTCTTTCCACAGCCAGGAGAAGCCCTTGGCCATGGTCAGCATCCGGTCCATGCTGAAAACCACGTCCTCGGCGGTCAGTTCGGTGCCGTCGTGGAACAGCACGCCCTGGCGCAGATGGAAGGTGTAGGTCAGGCCGTCCTCGGACACTTCCCAACTCTCGGCCAGATGGGGTTTGGGCGCCCCTCCTTTTACCGGCCAGACCAGAGGGTCGTAGGTGTTCATGACGTGAAAACACTCGGTCTCGTCCACGTGGATGGCCGGGTCGAGCGTGACGGTCGTTTGCTGGGTGGCGTAGATTATCGACAACTCTTCCTGCGCCCCGATCAGCCCCGGCGCCAGGATCAGCAGGAGCGAAAGCACCACCACCAGGTTGATAAGCATTCTTTTACGCATTTGTCCCCTCCTTACATATTGCTAATGTGATTATTGACCGAAGATATCTGCCCTGTGTCTTTCGATAGGCACCCCTCCTTTCTTTTGCCCATCTCACCGTCTCCGGCGGCGGGGTTTCCCTACTGGTGCAGAACCCTCACCTCAAGACCGCTTGAAAAGCACCGCAAGCCCATTTGCCAGCCGGTTGTCAGACGCCACCGCACTTATTGGCGGGCCTACTACGGGCATGTCTCGATGGCTCCCATATCCGGTGCAGCCCCACAGAAAGGCGTGCCTACGTCCGTACCTGCGTCAATCATCGGCGAGCTGGCTAGCAGGTGAACGTTGGGTAGACTTTCGTCCACAAACTGTGGATCTATCGAGACATTGCCAGTCTGGAAAGCGCCGTTGTTGATGTCGTCTGTTGTATAGATTTCGCCCTCACCGTCAACAATGTTGATACCAACGACGGCAGATCTCATACCGGGTGCTAAACCCCAGTTGTTATGGGTAGCAATCACCTGCCACGCCTCTCCCTCCACAACCAGGGCTAGTCTCTCGTCCCATTCGGGGCGGCCATTATTGTGGGTGACATTGTTCTTGAAAATCAGCAGGGTATCTTCGGGCGTGCCGTAGACGCCAAGCGCATCTTCGACCCAGAACCCTGCGTCCGTGTTTTCAATTGACACGTTGTTATACCATTCGACGTGCCAGCAGCCTTCGTAACACAGAAAGCCGGACGATGCCCCCAGCCCGGCCCAGTCTGCGCCATTCCGCCAGGCGATATTGTTCCGGTAAACGACGTGGTGCGAGTCGGAATTGATGGCAAAGCCCGCGACGCCATTGTCGTAGGAAAAGTTGCGTTCAAAAGTGAGGTTGTAGGATAGCTCGCCATACTTTGGCCAATCGGACACATCGAAGCCGTGTATGGTGTTGTGGTAAGCCACGCTGTCGCTCACCGTGATGTCGTAACCCTGGTTGATCGCCAGGCCATGCCCCTCTTCACCCGTGTGGTCGTGGAAGCTGGAATTCTTCACGACGCCGTTCGCGGCCGATAGTGCTCCGTCCTTGGAACTAATGACGCTCAGGCCGTAGTAGGCATTGTTGTAGGCTTCGACGTTCTCCACCGCGAAGCCATCTACGGCGGCCAGGTCGATGCCTGACCAGCCGTTGTCGTGGAGGATGCAATCCCGGATGGTGATGTCCCGGTAGGGTTCTGTGGTGTTTTCATCGGTGGCAATACCACTCCAGGGCATATTGCGAATGGTAAAGCCCTGGATCAGGTAATGGCCGCGCCTTTCCGTGATCACAATACCAGACAGGTAGTCGGTTGCACTTTGCGCCCCATCAATGACGACTTCCTCTGATTCGTAGCTGACCAGGGCGATGGGCGCGCCTGGCTCGCCGGAATGAGCAAAGGAGGTGCCCGACTCGTAGTAAGTTCCTGCTCGAACGTAGGTCGTATCTCCCGCCGTCATCGTATTTGCCGCGTGCTGAATGGTCAGCCAGGGGCCATCTTGCCCACCCTGGTAAGTGGGATAAAGGCCATTGTTGGCGTCGCTGGCATCGGGATCATTGGCCGCCACATAGTAGATCTGGCCGGCGGAATCAGATACCGTTGGTTGGGCCGGCGTTTCAACTGCCTCGATCAGTCCCGGCGTAAGGACCAGCAAGAGCGAAAACACCACTATGAGATTGATGAGCAGTTTCTTACGCATTTGTCGCCTCTTTAACATATTGCTAATGTGATTATTTACCGAAGATATCTCCCCTGTGTCTTTCGATAGGCATCCCTCCTTTCTTTGTAAGGTGGTAGGCCATCAGTCCGGCGGCCAGCAGGGGGTCGATCACTGGCACCTTTAACTCCTCCGTCAGGAGAGTGGCCGCTCCGAGGGGCGAAAATCCGGTACAGGCCAAAAGGATAACCTCTGCCCCGGCCTCTAACAGTTTTTGCCCGGCCTCTGTCAGCCCCTGTTGTCCTTCCTCTGTCATCAGATCGAGGGCAGTGTGCACTCCAGCAGGCCGCGCGTTAGCCACAATTCTCTCCCCCAGGAGCTCTTGCATGGGCCGCAAGACGTAATCGGTGATGCCCAGCACTCCCACCGGACGACCCAGAGCCAAAGCCATAGCCGCCCCAGAGGATCCGGCTCCCAGCACGGGGATGCTTACCTCTTGCCGTAATTGGTGGACCCCCGGGTCGGCGGCGCAACTGACCACCAGGGCGGCGAGGCCATCCTCTTTAGCCATCATCCGCCCCAGGGAGACGATCTTGGGCAAAGCTCTGGCTTCCTCTTCCTCGTTCCACAGCCCTTGGGGATGGCCCTGGATACAACGGCTGACGGTCTGCACCGGGACGAGAGCTTCTATCAGGCGACCGTGTGCCTCCAGGAATTCCTGATCCTCGGTGGAAAGTACCCGCAATACCCCAATTCTTACCATCTTTCACCTCCAGGTGCCAGGCACTACGATCAACAACGAACGAGAGAATTAAACGAACGCTGGCAGTGCTATCAATAGTATTTCCCCTCAAAGCTGTCGTTGCTCATTGCATCTATAGGTTCATCCGAGCATGTGAAAAACGGATCAGTTCGTTAAATTCTAATGTTCGTTGTTGTACCTCAAGCTAAATCGCCTACGAATTGCCCATTTTCCACCACCGGCTTGCCGTCCAGGTAAACGGTGGGGTTGGTGGTGACGCTGTCCGTGTGGGACGAGGCTTTGCCTATCGCGCCCCGGAAAAACTCCAACTGGGAGCCAAAACCCATCGTGAAGACGCCCATCATGCGTTCGTCCTCCACGATGTTGCCTCCCAGCCTGGCCCCGGGGTTCATTCCAATGGAGATGTGGGCCTGGTAGAACATCTTGGGGTCATCGAAGTGCTCCAGCCAGGTTTGCCAGGCGCGGGCCTGACTCCCGCCCTGAATGTCTACCACTCGGCCCTTCTCCAGGGTGAGCGTGACCGGCGCATCCAGCAGGCCGACGGGCGGATAAAGGGTGCCATCGACCACCAGCGTACCGTTGATAGTGTCTTCTACGGCCGCCATCGAAACCTGCGCTCCAGGCATATAATCGAGGTCGCCCGGCTTCTCCAGCAGGCCGCTGCGGAAGAGCGCAGGTCGATCTTTGACGCTCATGGTCAGCGAGGTGCCCAGGGCCGTCTCGATCCGACATTCTTCGGCCTCTTCAAAAAGCCCAGTCAGGCGTTGGCCCCGCTCGGTCATTCTGGCGTAATCGACCTGGCCCACCATGCGGATCAGTATGTCTTCGGTGACGCCCGGGCCGCACAGGATGCGGGTGCCCGACTGGCGCACCTGCCGGTAAGCGTCGGTGTGGATGATGTACTGACTCAGCAGATCAAGCACCAGGTCAGAGGCTTCCATGGCGGCCGCCACCGCGGGCGGCGGTTCGAGGTTGATCTCGGGGCGAGTTTCCATAACCATGATCTGGGTCTGGCCGCCCAGGCTATAGGCGGCATTGGCGAGAGCGTCGATCAACTCCCTTTCCACGATAGTATCGGCCAGCACCAGGACGTTTTCACCCTCTTGCAGCTTGGCGCAGAAGCCCACCGCTTTGTGGGCCGCTCTGGCCAGTTCCATTAAACGCATTGTCTCCTCCTTTGAACAATGGATTATAGGATAAATTATGGTTTTTGACTTTTTAATGGGGCAATGCCGATCCCAGGCTTTGGGTTCGTGGTGACGGCTTGGGCAGAACTACGCTAGCTCCTGCACCGCTCTGGCGACGAGAGTGCGGGGCAGGATCACCGGACAACCTGCTAGCTGCCTGACCGCTTCTTTGTGCTTTTGAGTGTAGCCCATGCAATCCATGACGATCAGGTGGCGATTTTTCAACTGCTCGACCCGGTGGAGACCTGTTTCGAAAGCGGCGTAAGGAGACAGGCTGACGGTGCGCACCTCTTCGGACACTGTCTGCCAGCGTGCGGCGCTCCATTCTACCTGTTCCGGCAGGGGAACGAGAACGCCCAGGGTAGCCTCCCGTGGTAGAACAGAGCGCACAAAATTAAGTAGAAGGCGGTCGGGGAAGAGGATGGGAACGGTTTGCCCTGGTTGCTGAGTTCGTTGTTGAAGTTCAGGAAAATCGCCGGTGCAGAGTAACACCACCAGCCGGACGCCTTGCTGGCTGATGGCCTTTACCTGCTCTCGCACCAGGGGTATGACTTTTCTCTCGTCGAGAATTATCTGCGATCCGTCCCGTAAACGGCTGACCAGCACCTTCTCCTCTTGTCCAGCGGTCGGGGCCAACGCCGCCAGGTCGGTTACGTCGTCCAGCGCCCCTGCTTCCAGGATTTCGAGGTCCGCGAGCAGGGGGGCAATATCGGCCATCACGTCTGTTCGGGGGCTCTGTCCAATGGTAACAAAACCAACCCTGGGGCTAGTTTCCACCTGTGTCTCTCCCAAAGGTTTGCAACACTTTCATCGAACCGTAAAGTTCCACCATTCTGGCGAATTCGTTCTCATCGTAGAAACGGGCCCGGCCCTGGCCGAATTCTTTGGCTACTTCCAGGCAGAAACGGGCGGCCAGTTCGACGTCCACCTCCTGGTTGGCCCCGGTGCCGCAGCCAGGCACCGCAACCTCGGCGGTGATGGCTACGCCTACCAGCGGGTTGGTGGTGGCCACTGCGGGCTGCATGATGCTGTTCAGGTGATAGAGCCCGTTTCCATAGGGGGTAATGTCCTGGGTGGTGATGGGCAAGACCACCGGCAAGGCGCCCGTGACCCTCTCCATGATATCTAACAGGTCGTCGCTTACTTTGAGGATGTATCCTTCCTTGACGGTGGGGGAGATGGCGAAGCCTTTGTGGTTGATGACCCGGTTGCCCCTGGTGGTGTCGATGGACAGGATGGCAGCCATCTCGGCGCTCACTTCGTAACGGTTCATGGTGACCATATCGACCGGAGAACCCATGAAAGGCACAGGCTCGTGCGGTTCAGTAGGGGCGTGGGGACAGATGTGGGTGGCGATGAGCACGTCGCCCTTCAGGCGGTCGCCGCGCGCCTGCATGTCGGCCAGCTTGAGGGCGCAGGACAGGGCGGCAATCGCTCCCTCGGCGTCCGAGACCAGGCCCATCCTTTCCGGCCTGGCCCCAATACCGCCCAACCGTCCTACAATCCCCAACGCAGGCGCCTGCTCGTCAAGTCCCGGCACGCGGATGCGGATGAAATCGGTGCTGCCCTTTTCGCCGCTGATCGTTTCGGTGGCGACCTCGGCCAGTCCTCTGGCTTGCAGAAAATCGGCTACGGTCTGGCCGTTCACTGTGGCGCTATCGAGCAGGTCATGAATTTCCAGCACTTGTTTCAGCAAGCTCGTCCCATCCTTTCAGGTATGCGATCATCTCTCGACCGATGATGCTTTCGATCTGGCGATATCCCTGAATATCTTTCAGCCCGGCTCCCAGAATCAGATTTGCTTTGGGAGCCCGGATAACGTAGAGCCGAGTCCCTTCCTGGATCTCGGCGCTGACCACGGGCGTTCCGTTTTCGTCGAAAGTGACGATCAGATCGGGGAAAGTGGCCAACCTCTGGCCCTCGACCTCCAGGGTCATGTACTCGTTCCAGAAGGTCAGTGCCACGTTTTGTCCTGCGTCGGCGTCGATCAGCACTTCTCCCCGGTCGAAGCCGCCCTCGGTGCTCAGGGTCAGTTTTTGGACCGCACCGTGGGCCACGACTTCTCCGCCCAAACTTTCGGCTACCGCTGCGGCGACCTTTTTGCCGCCCCGTTCACGGTGGGCCAGGAGATTCTGGCCGATTTCGATGGCCTGTTTTAGAGCGCCGGGCGCGCCATGCTGCTTTACATAACTAACAGGAATTGGATTTCGGGCTACGGCTACCATCCCGCCGGCCCGCACCGCTGCCCGCCGCACCAAGTCGGCCGCATCTGCCAGCGGCCCACGGGCCAAAATTTCCAGGTAATGTTTCCCGCCCACGGCGGCCTGGTACGATACGTAACCTTTGAGCCGTTGCAGGCCCATCGACCCCATCAGCCCGGTGGGGTGGGCCCGGCCGTCGCAAGGAGCATCCACCACCGGGATGCCCAGCAAAGCGGATTGCACCCAGCCGTTAACCGTGCTCAGCGCCCCATTTTCGCTGCTGATGAGGCCCTTGACCTCCAGGCCGGTTTGGTTCTGTATCAATTCTATCGCCCGCAGGTAGTGCCGCGCTTTCACGTATTGCTCTTTAGCCGCCGGAGCCCCGACCGCCGAGACGGTTAGCACAATATCCTTTTCGTCAAGCTCATCTATGTCCACCAGGTAAGGGTCGCCCAACTCCAGGGCCAGTTCGGCCAGCCTGAACCCTTCTTCAATCAGGCCCCCACCGCCGCCGCCCAGAACCGCTCCACCGAGAACCGCTGCTTCACTTACCTGCCCGTCCAGCTTCAAGGCGCTGCTCCTCCAGGTATGGTTTCTTCGGTCACTATTATATCACGATTCTCGCCCTGGCGCAATGGTTAGGGGCGAAGAATTATTTGCAAAAAGTTGCTCGAAGGCTCTTGACGGGGTCTTCGCTTTTGTATATAATTACTTTTGAGTGGCTGAGGAATTTTTAGGAACCGTCTGGAAAAGTTCAATCGTCGCTCGCACGGTTGACCTTTTGGCTACTACATGGTATAATATAATAAGTTACGGACAAAGCGGTTTTTTGGAACAGAGCAGGGTGATTTGGAAAAGGAGGTGATGGAGCGAAAAAAACATAGTGATAAAAAAGATTGATACTGCTCCTTCTAAATTTAAGGAGCGTTATATCCTGAACAGTTGCTATCAAGAGAATAGGAGGTGAAAAAGGGCCTCCAGAGACCATAAACCGGAGTCTGGGCCACTCCAGTAAGTTTGTTGGAAAAAATCAACCGTACTGAGAACAAAGGAGGAAAGAAAATGCACAGGTTGAAATTAGTAAGCACGGTTGTAGTTCTTTCATTGCTACTGGCTCTTCCAGTGGTGACAGGCGCGGCTCCCCTGGTGCAGGAAGAGCCTCAGCCAGGAGGCACCCTGGTTATAGGGCTTTCTACCGCCTCCATTACTACCCTGGACCCAGCCGATTACCGCGACCGCTACACGGAGACCGTAATCCGCAACATGTTCGACGGGTTGGTAACACGCACGCGAGATAACCAGGTAGTCCTGGAACTGGCCGAATCCTACGAATGGGTTGAGCCTACCATCCTGGAATTCAAGCTCAAGGAAGGTGTAACCTTCCATAACGGCGAAGACCTCACCGCCGAAGACGTCAAGTTCACTTTCGACCGTATCATCCAGGAAAATATGATCGAATACCCCGAACCTCATACCTCCCCCCGCAAAGGGCTTACCGGGCCCCTGGAGAGCGTGGAAGTCATGGATGAGTACACCGTGCGCTTGATTCTCAGCGACCCCTGGCCCCCGGCTTTGCAGATGCTGGTCCATCAGCAAATCCTGCCCAAAGATTACTTTGAAGAAGTAGGGACCGAAGGCTTCTTGAAGCATCCTATCGGCTGCGGCCCCTTCAAATTCGTGGAAGGGAAGCTCGATGAGCAGATCGTCGTGGAACGCTTTGAGGATTACTACGGCGGGGCTGACGATTTGCCTCCGGTGGGGCCTCCTTTCCTGGAGCGGGTGATCTTCCGCTTCATCCCCGAAGCCTCCACCAGGGTAGCGGCCTTGCAGGCCGGAGAGGTGCAGGTTATCGATATGGTCCCGGCGCAGATGATCCCCGTGCTGGAAGAAGACCCCAACGTGGCGGTTAAGACCACTGGCGGGACGCGGCCCCGCTGGATGGAAATGAACGTGCACCAGGCCCCCTTTGACGATGTGCTCGTGCGCCAGGCCATGAACTACGCCGTCGATGTGGACCTCATCGTGGAAAAGATTCTGGATGGAAGGGCCACAGTCCTGGCCGGCGCCCTGTCCCCTTACAACAACTTTGCAGACCTCACTTTGGAGCCTTACGGCTACGATCCAGATGAGGCCCTCTCTCTCCTGGAGGAAGCGGGCTGGAAAGATACCGATGGGGATGGCACTCTGGATAAAGACGGGAATCCCTTCTCCTTTACCATTGATACCACAGAGACAGATAAGGAATACGTCGAGGCCATCGCCGGGCAACTGCGCGAGATCGGCATTGATGCTACCGTGCGCATCTGGGATATGGCTACCCTCAGGCCTTTGCTTCTCGGCGGGGAGCGCACCGCTTTCGTGGGTAGCTGGGGCGATTCGGCCTTCGATCCTGTAGGCCACTTCGAGGCCAAGTGGCACACCTACGTGGAAGGAAGCCCCTACGGGCGCGGCAACTACTCTACCTACTCCAACGAGCGGGTAGATGAACTCATCGAGGCCGGAGAAGTGGAAAACGATGTGGAAAAGCGCCATGAAATTTACGACGAAGCGCAGGGCACCGTTTACGAAGAAGCCCCTGGCGTTTTCCTCTTCGTCCCCGAAGAAGTGGAAGCCTCCACGATCGCGGTGCAGAATTGGGCCCCCAGCCCCGATAGCCGCGAAAATATGCACGACGTCTGGCTAAAAGAGTAAAAGGCTCGGCCGGAGAAAATCACGAGGGTCAGGTGCCTGGCACTTCCAGAGTGCCAGGCACCTTAAGCTACATGTATAAAAGTGTGGTGATCTATCATGAGAGCAGTGAAAATTCTGGAACGGGCCCTGGCTACTATCCCCATCATGTTAGGGGTAGCCATTCTGGTCTTTTTCTTTATGCGCCTCACCCCCGGCGATCCGGTGGACATCATGATGGGGGATACAGGTTACGTTTCCGAGAGAGAGATAGAAAACCTGCGCCAACAATTTCACCTGGACGAACCGCTCTGGAAGCAACTTCTTCTTTTTTTGAGCGGAGCAGTGCAGGGGGACCTGGGCAATTCTTACATCCGCCACGCCCCGGTCAGCACCCTTGTTGCCGAAAGGCTGCCAGCTACTATCGAGTTGGCCCTGGGAGCGCTCATTTTTGGGCTTTTAGTAGCAGTTCCCATCGGCATTATCTCTGCGGTGAGGCAATATTCCCTTGTAGACCGGCTGAGCATGGCCGGAGCGTTCTTAGGCATTTCCATGCCCAACTTCTGGCTGGGCATTATTTTGATCTTATTGCTTTCTGTCCGCTTTAAGCTTTTGCCCGTTTCGGGGCGGATCGATTACGAGGCCGGGTTGCAAACCGTTACCGGCTTTTACGTCCTGGATAGCATTCTCACCCTCAACGTGACGGCCCTGGTAAGCAGCCTGAGCCATCTTGTCCTGCCTTCCGTCACCCTGGGCGCTTCCCTGGCAGCAATTGTGGCCAGGGTTTTGCGCTCCAGCATGTTGGAAATCTTGCGCCAGGATTACATCATGCTGGCCCGCGCCAAAGGACAGATAGAGTACCTGGTGGTCATGAAACATGCCTTGCGTAATGCCCTCATCCCTACTGTTACGGTGGTGGGCCTCCAGGTGGGGGTCCTGCTGGGTGGGAACATGATCGTGGAAACCATCTTTGCCTGGCCGGGGTTGGGTAGCCTGGTGGTGAAATCCATCTTCGCCAGGGATTTCCCTCTGGTGCAGGGCGCGGTCATGGTTTACGCCTTTACCTTCGTCATCGCCAATCTGATTGTAGATATCCTTTATACTTATTTGAACCCCAAAATAACGCTCTGAGGTTGAAGCGACATGGCTTATCTAAGCAAAACAGCGGCCGATTTCTGGTATTCTTTAGGCATCCAGGTGCGGATATTGGGGCGCAACTTCCTGGGATTTCTGGATGAGCTCAGAAGATATCCTTTTGCCCTGTTGGGCGGAATCATTGTGCTGACCTATGTTCTTGCCGCCATTTTTGCTCCTCATATTACACCTTACAGCCCTACCCTGGGTAGTCTCAGGACCAGAACTATCCCCCCTTCCTGGGTCAGGGCAGGGGAAGGAGAAACCGCTTACCTCCTGGGGACCGATTTGCAGGGCAGGGATCTTTTGACCCGTATCATCTACGGGGCGCGCGTTTCTCTGCTGGTGGGCATTCTGGCGGTAGGCATTTCCGTGCTGGTTGGTACCACCCTGGGAGCGATAGCCGGGTACTACCGGGGCTGGATAGACGAGCTTATCTCGCGTTTTGCCGACCTCCTGATGGCTTTCCCTTTCCTTATCTTCGCTATCGCGGTCATGGCTTTTATGGGCCCTGGCTTCCGCAACCTTATTTTGGCCCTCATCTTCAAGGGCTGGGTGATGTTTTTCCGCCTGGTGCGCGGAGAGATACTGGCCGAAAAGACCAAAGAGTACGTAGAGGCGGCCAAAGTGGTGGGACAACCAGACCTGGCCATCATTGCTTCCGAGATCTTGCCTAATATTTTCCATTCCGTTCTGGTGCTGGGCACGCTGCGCATGGGCTCCATGATCATCATGGAAGCCTCCTTGAGTTTTTTGGGGCTGGGGATTCAGCCCCCTACCCCCGCCTGGGGCTCGATGGTGGCCGAGGGCAGAAACTACCTGAGTACTGCCTGGTGGGTTTCTACCTTGCCGGGCATGGCTATTCTTATCCTGGTGCTTTCCATCAACCTTTTTGGAGAGGGCCTGCGCGATATCCTGGATCCCAGACTCAAGATCGAATGAAGGAACGGCAAATGAGATTAGTCGAAGTACGCGGCGATCACTATCGGATGGGCAAACAGCACGCCCTTCAGGTGAAAGACCTGCGCCCCCTTATTCTGAAGGCCCTGGAAAGCCGCCTTAAACCCTTGCGGGAACGAGAGGGCCTGGAGCAGTTCTTCGAAAAAGGGTATGAAAAACTGGCTGGCCCTGTTTTAGAAATGATTCGCGGCCAGGCCGAGGGGTTGGAGATAGATTTCACAGACTTACTGCTTTACGATCTGGCCTCTTTTCTGGAGGATGGTTTAGGTCTGAGCCGGGGAGAAGGTTGCAGCACCTGGGCCGCCTCCGGGAAAGCCACAGAGAACGGCGGGCCCATTCTGGCCAAAAACAGGGATTACAGCCTTGACCACCTCCCTTTGCAGATCGTGATCGGAGCCGCTCCCCAGGCAGGATACCCCTATCTTTGCGTAGGGAGCGCCGGAAGCCCCGGCGTTTTTAGCTCCGGGGTGAATTCCGCCGGGCTTTGCGTGGCCGATAGCCGCGTGCGCTCCAAAGATGAAGGATTGGGCCTGCCTACCTACGGCTTGATGATGTACCTCATGGAAAATTGCGATAGCGTCCCTGCCGCTCTCTCCTACCTGCGCCAGGCAGAACGCATGGGTGGCAGTAACCTTATCCTGGCCGATAGAGAAGGGAACCTGGCCGTCTTTGAGGTAGGGCACGAAAATTATGGGCAACTCGAAACTCAGGGCGGCTTTCTGGTCAGCACCAACCATTTTGTTACCCCCGATTTGCAGGGTAAAGATTTTTCGGACCCGCATCAGGAAAATTCCGTGCGGCGGCATGGGAAATTAAGCAAGGAGCTAAAGACCGCCTGGGGCACAATTGATGCCTGTTGGGCCAGGAAAATCATGGGCTCGCACGAGAGTGAAGCGCTTTGCCGCCACGAGGAAGAGATAAGGGGCCATAAGGTAAGCACTATCTCCACCGCCATTTATCTCCCTGGGGAGAGAAAATTGCTTTTCCGCCACGGCTACCCCTGCCAGGGAGAGTATGACGAATTGGCAATCTCGTAAAAGGGTGATTCGCAGATGACTTCCCAGGTAAATGTAACCGGAGCGGGGAAAAAAGAAGAGAAGATATTGGAACTGCGCAACCTGACCACCGTTTTTCCCACGCGGCGCGGCCTGGTAAAGGCTGTAGACGATTTCAGCTATGGGGTGGGCGAAGGGGGAAAACTGGGCATCGTGGGAGAATCGGGGTCGGGGAAGAGCGTTAGCCTGCTTTCTATCCTGAGGCTGGTCCCACACCCCGGTAGAATCGTGGAAGGGGAGATTATCTTCCGGGGGGAGACCCTGCTGGAAAAATCCCCCGTGGAAATGAGGGAGATCAGGGGTAAGGATATTGCCATGATCTTCCAGGACCCCTTGACTACTCTAAACCCTGTGTTTCCCGTAGGAGAGCAAATCCGTGAATCTCTGCGTATTCACGGCATCGTGCCCGATTCAAGCGGCCTTCTTTCGCGCCTTCTCGACCGCAAGAGGGAAGCAGAAGAGCACAGGCGGGTGGTTGAGCTTATGAAAGCCGTAGGGCTTCCCTCGCCGGCGGCAAGGGCCAGGCGATATCCTCACGAATTTTCGGGGGGGATGCAGCAGCGGGCCATCATCGCCATCGCCCTGGCCTGCGAGCCGAAAGTGCTGCTGGCCGACGAACCCACCACCGCCCTGGATGTTACCATCCAGGCTCAGATCATGGACCTCCTGGATCACATTAATCAGGAGCGCGGCACAAGCATTATCCTGGTGACTCATAACCTGGGATTGATAGCCGAGTTCTGTGAAGATATAATCGTCATGTACGCCGGGCAAATGGTGGAAAAAGGCTCAACGGAAGAGGTAGTGAGTGATCCCAAACACCCTTACACCCAGGGACTCTTGAGATGTCTGCCGCGTATCGGGAAAAAAGAGGAAAAAATTTACCCCATTCCCGGCCTGGTGCCCGATCTCGCCACCCTGCCGCCGGGCTGCCCTTTCT
>CAZYHC010000004.1:0-172445 GCA_964646625.1 uncultured Anaerolineales bacterium | reverse complement strand
GCGTATGCGTGGGCGTATACGTGGGCGTCGGGGTGAAGGTAGGGGTGTTAGTCGGCGTGTCTGTGGGGGTTGGGGTGGGCGTGTGTGTCGGCGTATCTGTGGGCGTCTTCGTCGGCGAGGGGGTGCTCGTAGGCAGTTGCAGTGAGAGGCCCGGCAGGCATCCGCCCAATGCCAGAGCCATCGTGATCAGGATAAGTGATATAAGGATGAGTCGCATTTGTGCTTTTCCTCCTCATTAGCTAAATGGGGCTATTGTCTCCCCTTGCGGGCGCTTTCTCGCCCCCGCCACCAGGCCACCAGGGATAAACCGGCCCCAGGCAAGAAACAAGCCCCCAATATCAGCAGTCCAATGGCTACCTGTCTTCTGTTCTCTTGTTGCAACCCGCTGACGGTAGGATAGAGCCATATCAGAGCGAAAAGCAAAAGTCCTCCACCCAACACCCCAAGTTCGCCCAGACGCCCGGCCATAGTACGTAAGGGTTTGTTGAATTCTTCCGGCACCCAGGCTACCAGGCCGAAGCCCAACAGAAACAGGGTTAGCCAGGCCGCAATGCCCAGGAGATTCCCATCCAGGGCACAGCTAACCGCTCCCAGGATACCTAACACAATGATGATCACCCCCAGGGTAGCCAGGGTAGCCCGTCCGATCAACCACAGGTAACGACCCAGACGCCCTCCACCCAGAGGCGATTGCAAAGGCTCTTCTTTGAGCCCGACCCGCTTTCGAATGATGCTCAACAGATGATCGTAACCATTCATACTATCGTGGAAAGAGAAAGAATTTTCTCCTATCCAGATGGTGGCCACGCGGTTAGCTCCGTATGGGGAGCGGGCCAGAGCTTCCCTGTAACCCTCTATCTCCGGCCAGGGGGCGCTCACCCGCCGCCCCAGCCGACGACATTCCAACCCTGCTTCCTCGACGGAGATGGACAAAGTGATGTTACTCAACAGCCACCAGTTGAGGTAAAGAAACAGGGGCGTCAGAATGACCCCGATGAGCAGAATGAACGCCGTCCCTAAAGGATCACGTGCAGGCTGATGCGTCACCAGGCACGACATCTCTCGCCCCACCCACACGTAGAAAGAAACTATCGAGCCGGCCATCAGAAAGATCATGAACCAATAAAAAATACGACGTGTGGATGGGTAACGATATTCCCTTGATTTTATAGGCGGCAGTCTTTCCTCTTTCTCGTGTTTCTCATGTTTGTGGCGTCGAGGTGGGGGAGAGGAACGTCGTCCGCGCCGTGAACGACGGGAAGAGCCTGTTCCGGCCCGCGATTTCCTGGGTGCAGATTTATTCTTATTACTCATTAATTATTACTCCTTCACCTCCTACAGAGTTTTACATGGCACTCTTGTAGGAGGAGGGGGATGACGGTCAGAGTTTGGGTGGTGGTCAGCCCGGAGGGATGGGCTCGAACGGCCACTCTGGGGGCCGTCGCCGTACCAAAAAGGTGCAGAAAGAAGCCGGGTAATGGTGGGACGGCCACCAGGCTGCGTTGGGGTCTGTCTCGCGCTGCGAGGCCGGCGCGGTTGCTTTGGGGGTGGGGGTGGGTTCGCCCAGATGGAAAGGAGTCATCGCCGGGGTGGGCGGGGTTTGTTCGCTGCTGAGAATCCACCACCCCCCCAGGCCCAAGGCGGCGCCAAGCCCTGTGACTACCAGGGCTACTAAAATCCACAGCCAGAAAGGTGTGGTTTTCCTGGCCTCGATGCTCTCCTGAACCTCAGCCCGCGGAGTGGACGGGGGCCGACCCATAGCTGGCTCAGTGTCCTCCACAGGGTGGGAGAAAATCATCTTGATCTCGCCCATCGCGATCTCGTCGCCGTGTCTCAAAAGCTGAGGGTGGCCGATCCTGGCGCCGTTGACGTAGGTGCCGTTAGCACTGTTCTGATCGGCGATGATCCAACCCTGCCGACTGAACTCGATAACGGCGTGATGGCGGGAGACTTTCAGGTCGCGAAGCATGATTTCACTATCCGTATCCCGCCCGATGGTGGTACGTCCCTTGAGGGTGAACTTTTTTCTCCGACCTGTACCGTCGATGACGATCAACTTAGGCGCTTCAGCTATCATGGTCTGAACCAGATGTATGTCCTCCGGTTGACTTGGTGGGAGCAGCCTCACCCCGCAATTGCCACAGAATATTTCATTGACTGTGATCTCTGCCCTACAGTTGGGACATTTCATCTCATTATGCTTGTCTCCATACGTTGGTCTCCATCACATTCACATTTGGCTCCCGGACCAGCAGGAACGCCCCGGCCAGCCATGATAATTAAGCGCACCCGTATGTCTCTATTATATCAGACCGTCCGCCCTTTAGCAAGACCCGGCCGTTATTATGAAGCGACAATGAGCATCGCCCTTGCCCTGGCGCATGGGATATTGTACCTCCATTGGCACGTCGGGCAACAGGGTCTCTAACCAGGTTTTCCACAGCGTTTCGCAGGCCACGCAAGCCTGATCTACACGTTCCAGGCCGGCCAGTTTGGCTCCTTCGTAGGCGGCGCAGCGGTGGACCAGCACTTCGGCCCGCTCCTCGGCCCGCGTCGAGAACTCGGCCCTTAGCCTGTTGCCCATGAGCACTTCGCTGTAGGTCTCGAGCAGGCTCATGGCGTCCATCAGATCGTCAGCGCGTTTTTTCTTCACCGCCTTTAGCAGGGTGCGCATCTCGATACGCCCGAACGCGGTGCGCACCCTGGCGTTCATCTTGATGCCTGCTTCCAACCCAAACTCTTCCACTGTGTTCAGGAACCATTGCCCATCCCAGTAGAGGGCCAGCTTGCGGAGCATGTTCACTTTGGTTTTGTCGGACAGGTCGTAGGCTGGAAGCGGCGAGGACTGGTGAATGGTCATTATTTTACGCCTAACTCCTCTTCCGTTTCGGCGATGGCTTCCTCGATGATGCCCAGGGCTTTGGCCGCTATCTCGTGGGACATGATCAGAGGAGGCGAAAGCCGCAGGTTGTGTCTGGCGGGCACCCAGGCCAGACCCTTCTGAAAAGCTTTCTGGTAAACTTTTTGTCCGGCTTCGACGAAAGGCTCGCGGGTCTGTCTGTCCCTGACCAACTCTATGCCCATCAGGGCGCCCTGGCCCCGCACCTCACCGATGATGGGGTGGTCCTCCTGCATTTTCTTCAATATGCTCGTGCAGAACTGGCCCAGGGCGGCAGAGCGGGCCACGATGTCCTCTTCTTCTATGACCTCCAGGCTGGCTACAATAGCGGCGCAGGCCATAGGGTTGCCGCCGTAGCTGGTAGAGGCGCTGATCTTCTCCAGAATGTGGGCCATGTCCTCTCGAATGGCGATGGCCGTCACCGGGAAGCCATTAGCCAGCCCTTTGCCCAGGATCATGATGTCGGGCACGACCTCGTAATGCTCCACGCAGAACATCTTGCCCGTGCGACCGCAGCCGGTCAGCACTTCATCGACGATGAGCAGGATGCTCAGCCGGTCGCACAACTCCCTCAGCCGGGGCAAAAACTCGTCCGGGTAGACGATGGACCCGTTCCAGCCCTGGATCGGTTCCAGGACGACGCCCGCCACCTGACCGGTGCCCTCTTGCATTATAGCTTCCTCAAGATAATCCACGCAGTGCAGATCGCAGGCGGGGTACTCCAGCTTGAACTTGCAGTGGTAACAGTGGCCGGAGGGGACCAGGTGGTAGCCAGGAGCGCGCGGGCCGCTGACCCTGCTATCCATCACGGCCAGGCTGACCGCCCCCATAGTCTTGCCGTGAAAGTCTCTGAAAAAGGAGAAAAACTCGAATTTGCCGGTGTAAACCCGGGCCGTGCGCAGGGCGGCCTCGACCGCCTCGGTGCCAGCGCAGTAGAGCTGGATGCCGGTAAGGTTGCCGGGGGTGATGGAGGCTATTTTTTCCAGGGCTTCTGTTTTGATCGAGGTGGTAAAGTCGTGGCAGTTCATCAGACGGGCGGCGTATTTTTGCACGGCCTCCACTACCCTGGGATGGCAGTGTCCCAGGTTGGTGACGTAGATGCCGGACGAGAAGTCAATGTAAGTGTTGCCGTCCACGTCGGTCAGGGTCACCCCGTGACCCGCTTCAAAGGCCACCGGAAAGAGACGCACCTGTGAGGAGTAGCCTTTCATGTACTTGTTGGCTCTCTCGTGAAGTTCCTGTGATTTAGGTCCCGGCGGGCTGACCACGATGTTTGGTACGCTGTCGGGGTCTACCCTGGCCCAGTCTTGGTCGTAGGTCATGATTATATTCTCCTTCTCTTTCTGTTATGAAAAAATCTTCTCTGATTATAGCTTCGAGGAGAGCGGTTGTCAAACCGCCGTTCTCCACGGGATATACGTCAGAATGGGGGTGAATTGGTCTCTGCCAGTGCCTTTGGGCTTTCAGCCCAGGCCAGTTTTCACCTCCTGAAGAAAACGCCCAGGTTACGGGGAAGGAGATCGAGGTATTCAATCAGGTCGAGCTGCTTCAATTTTCTCACAGTTGCGGCGGGGTGCTGATCAAGTGGAACTCCCTCCAGAAGAAGGGTGGTCTCTTCCTGAGAGAATTCTTCCGTTTCTTCGATCCATTCCAGGAAATCCCCGTTCTGCGAGCAGACTCTTTGACAGTGAAGGCACCCGACCAGACAACTGTGCCAGGAAGGATCTATCCACACCGGGAAAGGAACGTCGCCAGACTTCTCATTATGAAAGGTGATACACCGCTCTGCGTGGAGAAGGAAGCGTTCAGAAGTGAGCGCGCCGGTAGGGCAGCTACGGAGGCAGGCAGAACAGTTCGCACAGTTTTCCATGGTCTGTAGTTCCTGCCAGATGTCTTCATGGCAGGGGAAATCGGAGTAAAAAGCCACCAGCCGATGAAAGCTCCCCATTCCGGGAACGTAACAGATGTTGTTTCTGCCGTATACGCCCAGGCCGCTGCGCACCGCCAGGAGCTTCATCGGCAATGTCCCCCGAGCCACCTGGTATCTCTGGGGACTCAGGACTTCCGTCAGGAGATCTTCAACCTGTTTATCGGTCTCCTGTCCGTGCAAGTAGGTTGGGGGCACAATGAAAGACACCGGTTTTCCATTCCAGTTAAAGGTGACGCGGGCCTGCGGTTGCGGAAAGGCAACCAAGATCAGGGACCTGGCGCCTGGCAAACTGTCGGGGGGGCTGAAGGTAAACGAGGTAATCCATGTCTGGTAGAATTCCTCGGCAAAGAGACCCTGCCGGTAGTGTCCTTCAATTTCCTCTTGCAGATCGCGGAGGTGTTGAATGGATACGATGCTCCCCTTATAACCTCGTTCTTCCAATTTACAAAACAGTTCTTCCGTGACTCCTGCACCCCAATCGCTCATTATTTTATCTCCTTTCTTCATCATTATAAATTATTATAACGACCGCCAGCGCGTGCTCATCGGCTCAACGGGTGCTATTTTCAGTCCAGGGCGCAGAAACCTCGACCCACAACCGGGCAGCGTATTTTTGCACGGCCTCCGCTACTCTGGGATGACAGTGTCCCAGGTTGGTGACGTGGATGCCGGACGAGAGGTCAATGTAAGTGTTGCCGTCCACGTCGGTCAGAGTCACCCCGTGACCCGCTTCAAAGGCTACCGGAAAGAGACGCCCCTGGATTATAGCTTTGAGTAACGCGGTTGTCAAACTGCCGTTCTCCGTGCAGTCCGTGGTTGTGGTAATGTGTCCTCCTTTCAGGCTTAGGCGTTTGTGGTTAACAATAACAATCCCGATGTTAAGGGTCTGCCCAGGATTTCAGGAAGCGGAACGCACTTGCTAAAAAGGGGGCTTTGCGCTACAATGATAAGGTATGGGTTCTGCAACCGGTTGGATCGGGAATGGCGAACATGGAAGCAGATTATTATAAGATTTTACAGGTGGACCCCTTAGCCGAGCCAGAGATCATCGAGGTGGTTTATAAACGCCTGGTCCGCAAATATCATCCGGACGTCAACAAGGCTTCTGACGCCAACCAGCGGATGCAGGAGATCAATCTGGCCTACGAAGTGCTGAGCGATCCGCAGAAGAGGGCCGAGTACGACTATTGGATGCGGCGGCGGAGGACCTCATCGCCGGCGCAGCCGAGGGGACAACGTTCCGGGCCCGTGTCGGGAAAAAGCCCTGCCCGTCGCAAAGGTTATCAGGGAGAGGGCAAGGACCGACCCAGGCTGGTGGTCTCCCCTCACTCTCTGGAGTTCGGTTCGGTGACCAGGGGGAGCCTCCATGCCGCCAGTCTGCGCATTGGGGTCACTCACGGCCGCACCGTGAGGGGCCAGGTTTTAGCCAACCAGGGGTGGATCAAGGTCGGTTCCTCACAACCCTTTGATCATTCGTCGGCCATCGTCCAGATTATCGTAGATACGGCCAGCCTGCGGGATGGGATGAGGCACGAGGGTACGGTTACCGTGAGGTCGCTGGCCTATGGCACCCTGGCGGTCCCCGTTTCGATTCACGTGGCGGCCGAGCCTCGTCCGGCCCTGAAAGCGACCCCCCCTTCTTTGGATTTCGGCACGATGCATCCCGGTCAACTACCCAAGACGTTGGCGCTGTCTCTGGCCCATGAGGGGAGCGGTTCTTTGAGGGGGTCGTTTAACGTCAAATCATCCTGGCTTCAGGTCAGTCAACTCGATTTCCGGGGCACGGTCACCGTGCAGGTCACCGCTGATGTGGCCAGGCTGAAGCCCGGTCGATCTTATGGGGGCCGCCTCGAAGTGCATTCCAATAAAGGTATCATTATCGTCTCCGCCAGGGTTCAGGTGGCCCAGGAGATACAGCCCCTTCCGCCACCTGACAGCGACGATTACTGGCCGGTGTTGATCTCTCGGCTGGTGCCAGCCAACAAATGGGAAAAGGATTTTCTGGCTACCGTAACTTTACAGGCCCGCCAACGGGGCTGGAGACCTTCGCCCGGTCAGGAGGCCGTTATCGAAAGGATCAGAAGACGAGGATCGCAATAAAAACTAAACAACCTTTTTTCCAAAGGAGGGAAAAATGTCCAAGACAGATATCACTTCAGCGAGGTTGATGGAGCGCGATCGGATGACCGTCGCGTCTACCATATACCGCTATACGGACATCGCCTTTGAGCGGGGCGAGGGGGTTTACCTCTACGACTTCGAGGGCAGACGTTACCTGGACTTTGTGGCCGGTATCGCCACTATGAGCGTAGGGCACTGCCATCCCGCCGTAGTGGAGGCTATCTGTGATCAGGCTAAGAAGCTGATCCATGGGGCCTGTCACGTCGGTTACATGGCGCCTTACGTGGAACTGGTGGAAAAAGTGAAGTCTATAGCCCCCGGCGCGCTCCAGGACGGTAAGGCCATCCTGGTCAACAGCGGTGGAGAAGCGGTGGAAACGGCCCTCAAGCTGGCTCGCTACGTCACCGGGCGGCCTATGGTGGTGGCCTTCCACGGCAATTTTCACGGCCGACCGATGGGCGCTTTGGCCTGCACCGCCAGCAACCCCCTCTACCGGCGCCGTTTGAGCGCGCTACTGGGCGGCGTCTATCATAGCCCTTTCCCCTACTGTTTCCGCTGTCCTCTGGGGCACAAGTCGCCTGACGACTGTGGTCTGGCCTGTCTAAACCTGCTGGAGTACGCTTTCAAGACCGTCCTGCCCCCGGAGGACCTGGCCGCCATCCTGGTGGAACCCATCGCCGGAGAGGGCGGCTATGTGGTGCCGCCGGCTGGCTTCCTGGAGGGTTTGCGCCAGATATGCGACCGCTATGAGGCCATGCTCCTGGTGGATGAAATACAGACCGGGTTCGCTCGTACCGGTAAAATGTTCGCCATCGAGCACTGGCCACAGGCGGAAGCCGATGCCCTGATCCTGGGTAAGGCTATCGGGGGAGGGGTGCCCCTGGCCGCGGTGCTGGCCAAAACGAAGTGGATGGATAAGTGGCCCCCTGCCGCTCATGGCACCACCTTCGGCGGCAATCCGGTGGCCTGCCGGGCCGGGGCGACTTCCATCCAGATCATCCTCGACCAGGACCTGATGGGCAATGCCGCCAGGGTGGGCGAACACGTCCAGCAACGTTTCCGCCAGGCCCAGGAAGAGCTACCTGTCATCGGCCAGGTGCGGGGCAAGGGATTGATGGTAGGCGTCGAGTTGGTGGACGCCCAGGGAGGCCAGGCGGTCGAGATCAGCAAGGAGGTTCTTAAACTCGCCAGCCGGGCCGGGCTGGTTCTCACCAAATGCGGCCCCAACACTATCCGCATCGCCCCGCCGCTGGTCCTGACCGAGGAACAGGCCGATGAAGGGGTGGATATCATCCTGGAGGCCTTGCGCAAGCTCCAGTGGTGAGAGAATAAGGAACTTTCATCAGTAACAGGGCGCTGATCAGGCTGGGCGGCAGGCGGTCCGTCGTGACAAACAAGAACAATGAAGAACAATGAAAGAAAGAAGGTGATACATCATGGCCACAAAAGCCGAACTACAAGAACGCGTAGCTGAATTAGAGGCGGCCCAGGCAGAGGCCGCGACGCTGTATCAAATCAGCCGCGACCTGAACGCGGCCCGCGACGAAGACGAACTGCTCCACATCCTGACTCGCCCCGCCCTGGAAGCCGGGGTCTTCAGAACAGAATTGATGTACTTTGACCTGAACGAGGCCGGTGAGCCCGAATGGGCCGAGGAGGTCGCCGCCTGGCAGCGGGAAGGTGTACCGCTCTCTCCGGCAGGCACGCGCTTCCACCTGCCCGAATTTCCCTTTGCCCGCCTGTTTATAGCCAGTCCGGACGAGCCGCAGTTCATCGCCGACGTCACCGCGGACGAACGGGTGGACGAAAATACCAGGAACATGATGATCCTGGCTGGCAGCCGGGCCCTGGCTATCATTCCTCTGACCCAGGCCGGGCGCTGGGTAGGGGTCATCCTGTTATTCTGGGATGAGCCGCACGAGTTCAGCAAGCAAAAGGTGGCAATCTACCGGGCGCTCATCGGCCTGGCCTCCCCGGCCGTGCATAGCCGCCGTTTGCTGGCCCAGACGGAAAAAGCCCTGGCCCAATCCGAAACGCTCTACGAAATCAGCCGCGACCTGAACACAGCTCACGACGAAGATGCACTGCTCCAAATCCTGACCCGGCCGGCCATGGAAGCCGGGGCCCTCAGCACCAGCCTGATATACGTTGACCTGAACGAGGCTGGTGAGCCGGAGTGGTTCGAACTGATCGCCTCCTGGCGGCGGGGAGGCGCCCCGACTGTGCCGGTAGGGGCACGCTTCTCTGCCGAATCACCCGTTTCCCGCTCGTGGATGGCAAGCCCGAACGAGCCGCTACTGGTCGCCGACGTCACCACGGACGAACGACTGGACGAAAGTACCAGGAATATACTGGCCCAAACGGGCAGCCGCGCTATGGCTATCGTCCCTCTGATCCAGGCCGGGCGTTGGGTGGGGATTATCACCCTCACCTGGGACAGGCCGCACGAGTTTAGCGAGCAGGAGGTGGTGTTCTACCGGGCGCTCATCGGTCTGGCCGCCCCGGCGGTGTATAGCCGCCGGTTGCTGGTGGAGAAAGAAAGGGCGCTGGTCGAAACGCTTTATGGAATCGGCCGCGACCTGAACCTGGCCCGCGATAAGGAGGAGTTGCTCCAAATCCTGGCCCGGCCCGCCCTGGAAGCCGGGGCCATGAGAGCGGAACTGATGTACTTTGACCTGAACGAGGCCGGTGAGCCAGAGTGGGCCGAAGAGGTGGCCGTCTGGCAGCGAGAAGGCATACCGCTCTTTCCGGCAGGCACGCGCTTCCACATTCCTGAATTCCCCCTTGCCCGCTTTTTGATAGCCAGTCAGAACGAGCCGCTACTCGTCGCTGACGCCACCACGGACGAACGGGTGGACGAGAGTGCCGGGAGCGCGATGGCCCAATTAGGCAGTCGGGCCCTGGCCCTCATCCCGCTGGCCCGGGCCGGACGCTGGATAGGACTCATCCTGTTACTTTGGGACGAGCCGCACGAGTTCAGCCCACAAGAAGTGGCAATCTACCGAGCCCTCATCGGCCTGGCCTCCCCGGCCGTGGAAAGCCGCCGCCTGGTAGGAAACCTGGAACAGATGGTTGCCGAACGCACCAGCGAGGTCGCCATCTTCAAAACCCTGACCGAAAATGCCATCGATGCTATCTGCATAACGAACCTGGAAAGCAAGGTTACCTATGCCAACCGGGCCTTTTGCCGGCTTTACGGCTACGAGACCAGGGAAGTCATCGGGCTGCCCGTAACCAGTTTTGTGCCGGAGGGGGGAGAGACAAAATTCAAGCAAATCATACCCCAGGCTCTGAGCGAGGGCTGGAGCGGCGAAATCAGGCCCAAACGCCAGGATGGCAGCACCTTTGACGCTCACATAACGCTGTTTGCCCTCCGAGATGAGGCCGGACACCCCATCAGCCTGGCGTCCTTCATCCGCGACATCACCGGGCAAAAACGAATGGCCCAGGAGCGCGAAAGTCTGCAACAAGAGATCATCGAGACCCAGCGCCAGGCGCTACGGGAGCTATCCACCCCTATCGTGCCCGTGCTGGAGGGGGTGCTGGTCTTGCCCCTGGTGGGCAGCATCGATACCACGCGAGCGCAGCAGATCATGGAGACCCTGCTGGAAGCCATCAGCCGCTACCAGGCTGAAGTGGTGATCGTTGACATCACCGGGGTGCCAGTGGTGGACACCGGGGTGGCCAATCACCTCTTGCAGGTGACGCGGGCCGCGGCGCTGTTGGGTTCGGAGTGCGTGCTGGTGGGCATCTCGCCCGAGGTGGCCCAGACCATCGTGTCCCTGGGGGTGGACCTGTCGAGCCTCGCCACCCGGGCCGATCTGCAAAGTGGGGTGGAGTACGCGCTGGGCAGGTTGGATAGTCGAATCGTTTCCGCTGGCAAAGTGGAATAGGGAATGGGGAGTAGGGCTTGGGAGAGGGGGAGGCCGGATAGCCCATGAAGATGCGGGCCGTGGTCAAGGATAAAGCGGGGCCGGGTTTCTCCTGGCAGGAGGTGGAGAGGCCCAGGGCCGGTTCCCACCGGGTCATCGTGCAGGTCAAAGCGGTGGGTATCTGTGGCTCGGATATCCCTATCTTCGATGGCATTCGGCCCGTGCCGCCTAACCTGATACCGGGCCACGAGTTTGCCGGGGTGATCACCGAGGTCGGACATAACGTCAGAGAGTGGCAGGTCGGCGACCGGGTGGCGGTCAGTCTGGTGAAAGGCTGTCGCCGCTGTCATTACTGTCGCATCGGTGAAGAGTCCCTGTGTGAGGAGTTGACCGAGATCGGCATCCACATCAATGGGGCTTATGCCGAGTACGTGTCCGTGCCTGTGAGTTGCCTGCACCGTCTGCCAGAGGGGATGTCTTTCGAGGAAGGAGCAGCCGTCGATCCTATCGCCTCCGCTTATCGAGGGGTGCGCAAGGCGGCCATCAGGCCCGAAGACGTGGTGGCTATCTTCGGACCTGGCCCTATTGGCCTCTATGCTCTGCAAACGACCCTGGCTCATGGGCCGCGTCTGACCATCATGGTTGGCCGCAGCAAAGAGCGGCTGGAAGTGGCCAGGCTGCTGGGGGCGGATCATACCATCAGCTCCAAAGAAGAGGACCCCGCCCAGGCTATCGCCCGTTACACTGAGGGCCAAATGGCCGACGTGGTCATCGAAGCCACCGGCAACCCTCACGTTTTGCAAAAAGTGGTCGAGTCGGCCGGCAAGGGAGCCAGGGTGATCCTGATCGGCATTTTTCACGAGATGACCGGCTTTGAGCCCAGCCAGATCGTGCGTAAGGAGTTGAACGTCCAGGGCAGTTTCTGCTACAACTGGGACGACTTCGCCGCCAGCTTGAGGCTGCTGGCCCGCGGTCGGGTGACCACCAGGCACGTCATAACCCACATCCTACCCCTGACCAAGATAGACGAGGCCCTGAATTTGATCAAAGCCCGGCAGGCGATCAAGGTTATTCTCAAGCCGTAAAAAGCCTGGGCCTCAAACTGTATCATAACCACAAAGAGCACGCAGGACACAAATATTTTATGCTTGGTGCTCTTAGTATCCTTTGTGGCTAAAAAATTTTGAGATAAGGAGTATGGAAAATGCTGGAACAAGCCTTACAATTCGCTACCAGTCATCAGGAGGAGCACCTGAACCAACTCATCGATTTGCTGCGGATTCCGAGCGTCAGCACCCTGCCGGAGCACAAAGAGGATGTGCAACGCACTGCCCACTGGCTGGTGGAGCACATGGCGAGCATTGGGATACAGGAAGCGCGGATCATGCCCACCGCCGGCCATCCGGTCGTCTATGGGCAGTGGATGGCCGACGACGAGCGCCCCACCGTCCTGGTCTACGGCCACTACGACGTGCAGCCGGTCGATCCGGTGGAGGAGTGGCGTTCCGATCCGTTTCAGCCCCAGATACGGGGGGATAACCTCTACGCACGCGGAGCTTCTGACGACAAAGGACAACTCTTCGTCCACCTGAAAGCGGCCGAAGCCTACCTCAAAACGGCCGGCCAACTGCCGGTCAACGTCAAGTACCTGTTCGAAGGCGAGGAAGAAGTGGGCAGTGAAAATCTACCCCCTTTCATTGAAGAACAGCGGGCCCTGTTGGCTGCGGATGTGGCCGTGATCTCAGATGGGGCCATTGTGGGTCCTGAGGTGCCTGCTATCACCTACGCGCTGCGCGGCTTGACCTATATGGAAGTGGAGGTCACCGGCCCGGCCCACGACCTCCATTCCGGGGCCTTCGGGGGGGCGGTGCACAATCCTCTGGAGGTCCTGGCCGGGATCATCAGCCAGTTGAAGGACGAGCGAGGCCGCATCACCATCCCCGGCTTTTACGACCGGGTGCTGCCCTTGACGGAGGAGGAACGGGCGGAGATGCGCCGCGTCCCCTTTGATGAGGAGCGGTTCCGCCGTGAGACCGGCGTGCCCAGGACGTGGGGGGAGGAAGGATACTCCGTGTTGGAACAGATCTCGGCCCGCCCAACCCTGGAGATCAACGGCTTTATCGGGGGCTTTACCGGCGCGGGCAGCAAAACGGTGTTACCGGCGCGGGCCATGGCCAAGATCAGCATGCGTCTGGTGCCAGAACAGGATCCCAACGAGATCGCCCGCCTGTTCCAGGACTACGTGGAGAAAATCAGCCCGGACACGGTGCAGGTCTCCATCCGCACGATGACTGGTGCGGAGCCGGCCCTTATGGATCGTTCCGGGCCAGAAATGCAGGCGGCGGCCCTGGCTTACGAGAAAGGCTTTGGGGCCAGGCCCGTGTTTAGCCGCGAGGGAGGCTCTATCCCGGTGGTCAGTCTGCTGAGCAAGGTGCTGGGCCTCTCAACCCTCATGATAAATTTCGGCCTGCCGGATGACAACTTGCACGCTCCCAACGAGAAACTATACCTGCCCAACTTCTACCGGGGCATTAAAACCATAGTCTATTTTCTCGATGCTTTGTCAGTCGGCTAAAGGCCATACCTTGAGGTTATCAAACAGGACGCGGGTGTTTGGCTCATCGTAGGTGCTGGCAAAGAGCCCGATATCGCCGGAGGCGAAAGAGGTATCTACCACGTCAATCAGGTGTTGACTATTGACGTAAAAGCTGAAGCGCGCCCCCCGACACACGACCTTCAGGTGGTTGGTGTTTTGTCCGGTGTTGATGTGCGGAGACTCTTCCCAGTCTGTCAGGTCGGTCCATTCTTTGCCCGCTTCGGCCCCAACAGTGTATTTGCCCACCGCGTAGGAACCATCGCCGCTGACGTTGAACCGATAAAAGCCTCCCTCCTGATAACGCACACACACCCCGTAGCTGTTGTTGTCAGGGCCTTCCACCTGGCTGGCATCCACTTCGAGGGTAAAATCGTCGAAATGCTGGCCCGCCAGGGCAAAGGAAAAAAAATTGATGGCCTGGACGGCGATGCTGTACTGGCCGTTATCGTATCCTCTTTCCTCATTCTCGTTGGAAGCCTGGCCCCAACCGCTGGTGGGGTCTCCGAAATCGTCTTCGAAAAGGAGTTCCACAGAGGGAACAGCAGGCGTGGGAGGAGGCGGCCTGGTGGGCAAGGGCTCCGAGATGGAGGCCGGCAAAGTGGGGACCGGAGAGGGCAATGACGTGCCTCCCAGGTATTCCTGGATATAACCCTGATAGAGCAAAGCCCCCACTACCCCGCAGGCGACTAACAATGCGATGAGCACCAACGCCAGACAACCTAGCCACAGCCAGGGTATGCTCCTCTTCTCCTTCTCCAAGGGGACCGCGTATCCCGCCCCTGCCGTGGGCGGAGCATAAGGGGCACTCCGCGGCGCAGCAGGAGGCGGAGCGGGGGCGGTTCTTGGCGGAGGGGCAGGAGGACGGCTGATCGCCGGCCTGGAGGGGATAATGGGCACCTGTCCTGTGCTGAAAATTAATTCTATGTCGCCTACTCTGATCCGGTCGCCTGCTTTTAGAGAATAGGGCCCGCTGATCTTGAGATCGTTGACGTAGGTGCCGTTGGTGCTGCCCAGATCGGCGACGGTGTAATCTCCCCCGGCGACCTCAAAGGTGGCGTGGTGGCGAGAAATTTTGGGATCGATCAACACGATGTCGTTGTCCGTCTCCCGCCCCAGACGGACGTTACCTTTCAGCACAAGCTCTTGTCCTTTGCTCGCTCCGCTATTCATTATCAGACGAGGCAGACCAGAAGCCCCCACGATGGTTTCCGCCCCGTGATCTTCGTCCGCGGGTGGTGAAACTGGCTCGGCGGGCGCTTTGGTTCCGCAAACCCCGCAGAACAGATCGTCGGCAGCCATCTCTGTTCCGCAGTTTGGACACTTCATGTTTACTTACTCCTACTGGGACTGAAAAATTTTTCTGATAAGTTCCCGACAACC
The DNA here is from genome assembly GCA_964646625.1 of uncultured Anaerolineales bacterium. GTDB lineage: Bacteria > Chloroflexota > Anaerolineae > CAZYHC01 > CAZYHC01 > DAOULT01. The sequence goes on along the minus strand of CAZYHC010000004.1, from coordinate 157,647 downwards.
TTCGGCCGATGACGGCGGCGAGGGCGGCGTCGGCGAGGGCGGCGGCGGTGTTGGGCCAGCCTGACCGAGATATGCCTGGTAAGCATCAGCTCGCCCCGACCCTTGAGCGTTGCCGTCCAGGCCCAGGCTGACAGCCGTGTTCATCAAAATATCTTTGAGCTGGGCCGGGCTCAAGTTCGCTCTGGCCTCCAGGAGCAAAGCAGCCACACCGGCCGCGTGGGGGGTAGCCATGCTGGTGCCCGAGGTTTCAACGTGGTAGTCATCGATTACACGACCGATAGAGGTGCCTCTGGCCCGACAGGAGATGATCCCCGCCCCTGGGAACAGGAGGTCAGGTTTGGTGCGACCATCGCTGGTAGGGCCCCGGCCGGAGAAGTCAGCCACCTGATCGCTGTCGGTGGAGGCCCCAACGGTGATGACCAGGCGGCCACAACCAGGAGGGCCCACCGTACTTGCGCCGGGTCCGGCGTTGCCCGCCGCGACACAGACCACGTAGCCGGCTTCCACGGCCGCATCGCAGGTCTCCGAAAGGGCATCGCTGCCATCGCACGGCCCGGCCCCGCCCAGGGAGAGGTTGATAACCTGCACCCGTTGTTCTACCGCCCATTCGATGCCAGCCATGACGTGGCTCATCAGGCCATCGCCATGAGCATCCAGAACCCTGGCGATGTAGAGACTGGCTTCGGGCGCTACCCCCCGGTAGCGTCCTCCGCTGGTCGCCCCGCTACCGGCCAGGATACCGGCCACGTGAGTACCATGTCCGTTTTCGTCGGCAGGGCTGCTCCCATTGAAGTAGGTTGTGGCCGCGATGCGTCCGCTGAAATCAGGATGGGCGGAGTCGATACCAGTATCCACGACGGCGACCTTGATGCCTCGCCCGGTGTAACCGGCCTCCCAGACTCGCGGCACGCTGACCAACGGCACCGAGACATCGAGGCAGGTGTGGACGGGCAGATCCCGGTAAACCCGCTCGATAGAGGGCTCCCGGCTGAGGGCCTCGATATCCCCGGCCCGGACCCTGGTTGCCGCTCCCCGAAACAAAGAGTATCGGAAAGTCGGTTGGACACCTCTGATCACCGCGCGGGCGGCGACCACCCCCTCACGATATTTGATGATGACGGGAACTTCCTCGTCCTCAGAACAGGTTTGTAAGTGCTCAGCCAGACCTCGAGTGATTCTATCCACGAAGTATACCCCTCCTAACTGTGATGGCTATTGATGTTATTCAACTAGCTCATGGTTGTAACCGGCTTATCTTCCTCGACGCTCTCCACCCAGGGTTCGTCTATCAAGTCCAGGCAATCAGCCGCCCGGCCGGTGACGGCTATCGTCCTGGTAAGCCTGAATCGATGTCGCACCCTGAGCCCCATAGCGGACAGGCGGCTAAGGTCGTGCCCCGCATCTCTTTTGAGCCGCACGATGAGGTGGACCTCCGCCTCGGGATTCGCTTTGAGTTTCTCTATTAAAATTACATCGGCCTTGGTGCCCACTGCTCTTTCTTCCTTCCCAACGTCCCTAACTCTCCCACCCAAATAATACCACCTAATGCCCAACAGGTCAAGCTCCCCCGCAGGCTCTCAGGGGTCTGGCACTATTGTGAAACCAGCCGACACGGATTGGGCCGTATTGACAAGAAGCCCTGAATTCCATATAATATTCATCGGAATCTCGGAATAATTATATATCAAAACAAGAGTTTCGTCAAGAGCATAATCCCCTCTTGAAGATATAACATTGATAAAGTAAACAAAGGAGAAAAAGACAATGGTAGACGTGGCTATGATCGGCCACTTTGCCAAAGATAAGCTGGTGTACCACGGCCAGACTGAGAGGTCATCCGGGGGAGCGGTGTATTATGGGAGCATCGCCCTGCGCCGGATGGGGGTCAGCGTGGCGGTCATCACCCGCCTGCGGGAGGACGATTTTGTCCTGCTGGACGAGTTGAAGGCGGAGGGCGTTTCGGTTTTCGCCCAACCGGCGGAGCAGACCTCGGGCATAGAAAACACCTATTTCACCCCAGACATGGAGCGACGGATCTGTAAACCGCTGGGGTTTGCCGGGCCATTCCGCCTCGAAGATATACCGCCCCTCGAAGCCAGGGTGTTTGCCGTGGTCCCCATCATAGCCGGAGAGGTGTCCCTTGCTCTGCTCAAGGCCCTGGCCCAGAAGTATTCCATCGCCCTGGACGTTCAGGGTTTTCTCAGGGTGAGGGAAGGGGATGACCTGGTGCTCAGGGATTGGCCCGAGAAGGAGGAGGGTCTTTCTTACGTCGATTTTCTCAAACTGGACAGCGCCGAAGCCGAGGTATTGACCGGCAAAACAGATCTATTGGAAGCGGTCCAGGAACTCACGGCCTACGGCCCCGGCGAAATCGTCCTCACCCACGCCCAGGGCCTTCTGGTCTACGCCGACCGTCGCTCGTACCAGGCGCCTTTCACCCCCAGGGAGATCAAAGGCAGGACGGGGCGCGGGGATACCTGTTTTGCCGCCTACCTGGGCCGAAGGTTAGAGGCTTCGCCCGAAGAGGCCTGCCGTTTTGCCGCCGCGGTCGCTTCCCTGAAAATGGAAAAGCCCGGCCCTTTCAGAGGGTCTATAGATGATATAGAAAGAAACCAGTGATATAAATAGCAAATCGGAGGTTATTGTAGAAATGGAAACAACCATCAACCAATCAAAATTAGAGCTTGTAGAGGGCGACATCACCGAGCAGGACACCGAAGCCATCGTCAACGCTGCCAACAGCAGACTGGCGGGGGGAGGGGGCGTGGATGGGGCGATACACCGCGCCGGCGGGCCGCAGATCATGGAGGAATGCCGCCAGATCGGGGGCTGTCCCACCGGCCAGGCCCGCCTCACCAGCGGCGGACGGCTCAAGGCCCGCTACGTCATCCACGCCGTGGGCCCCATCTATCGGGGCGGCGATGCGGGCGAGGCCGAGCTTTTAGCCAGCGCCTACCGCAGCAGCCTGGAACTGGCTTCGGAGAAGGGCATCCGCAGCCTGGCTTTTCCTTCCCTCAGCACCGGGGCCTACGGCTACCCGATGGCCGAAGCGGCATCCATCGCCCTGAACACGGCTATCGACTACCTGAAGGAGCACCCCGACATCGAGCTGGTGCGCTTTGTGCTCTTTGGCCGTAGCGCCTATCAGGTGTACGAGAAGGCGTTGCAAGACCTCCTCGGATAAGACGCCCGGCACTTCCAAAGCAGTAAAAACTCAACCTGTGGCCTTGATTCAAGCCACAGAGAGCACAGAGAAAGTTTTTTCCTCCGTGAACTCTGTGTCCTCTGTGGCTAAGAAGAGGCGGGGGCTAAAATCAATCTGCCTTCTGCTTCCTGCTCGATCCTGGCCCTCTCGAAGAGCATGGGGTGATACTCACCTTTCCGCCACAGGTCGATCATATCGCCGTAATGTTTGCTGCCCGGCTGACCCGATTGGCCGGTGGTGTGAACCGCCAGCGAGCGGTCCCAGTCGCTCAGGTCGATGATCTGCCGATAGGAAACGCCGATCAGCACCGGCCCTGGGGGAAAGCCAGCGTAAGCGGCCTGGCAGATGGTATCGGCGTCGCCGCCTACGGGGAAAGGCCCTTTGTTAAAGACGAGGTACAGGGGTTTGACATTCCCCAGAAGGTGGGCGAAAGTGGCCTGGTGCAACCGTCCCCACTGCCAGTTGTCCATGTCGTCGCCCAGTTCGGCTCGTAGCGCGGCCACTGTCCTCTCCAGGGCCAGGAGCAGCGTCTCGTCCGGCAGCCGCCCCTCGTCGAGCCACTGCTGCAAGCGGGCTGTGGCCCGTCCCAGGTAGCTGGTGATGGGAAAGGTGTCCAGGCGGCCCAGGCCCAGGTAGCCGTCCATCAGTTCGCCCAGTTCTTCCCCGAAGGCCAGGTGCAGGAGGTGATACTGGAAGGTTTCGTAGATGGTCGCCGCCACGCTGTCGGCAGCCAGGCGATAGTCCCAATCCTTGATGCGCTCCACCGCCTGGCGGCTCCTTTCGTCGTCGGGCTCCAGGGCGGCGAGGTAAGGGGCCATCTCTTCGGCGGGGATACAGTACAGGTCCATTTGCATGAGGGCAAAATCGTCGCTGGATAGCTTCTCCTTGGAGGTCAACAGATCGACGATGCGTCGGGCGCGGTAGCCGGTCAGCCACTCCAGGGTGATGAAATAGGGGTAATCGTCGCCCACCACGCGGTTGTTGGCCGTGGCGATGTAACCTGCCGGGGGGTTGTAAGCCTGGGGCAGTTCCTCGAAGGGGACGTAGCCGATCCACTCATATTCCCCCGTCCAGCCCGGAACGGGCACCAGCCCCAGCCCTTTGGCCCGGATGGGCACCTGGCCCGGCATGTAGAAGCCGATGTTGCCCTCCACGTCGGCGTAGACGAAATTTTGAGAGGGCACCGACCAAAAACGCAGGGCTTCGACGAACTCTCCCCAGTCTGCGGCCCGGTTGAGGAGAAGCACGCTTTTCAGGAGTTGCCCCCCTTCCATGCCGACCCAGCGCAGGGCCAGGGGTTGGATTTCGTCTTTGTCTTTGAGGAGGCCGGTGATGAGCGGCCCGTGTCGGGTGACGACCACCTCCTCGACCACAGGCTCTTTTCTGCCCCTGACGTGTATTTCCTCCCGCACCAGTTGGGCCTCTTCCCATTGTCCCTGGAACTCGTATTGAAGGGGATTAGTGGGATTGAACTTCTCGACGTAAAGGTCCTGCACGTCGGGGAAGGCGTTGGTCACCCCCCAGGCGATGCGGGCGTTATGGCCGATGACCACGCCGGGAGTGCCGGCCAGAGAGACGCCGGTGGCCTGGAAACCAACGCCTGCCAGGTGGTTTTCGTACCAGATAGAGGGCATCTGGAGACTCAGGTGAGGGTCGCTGGCCAGAAGAGGGGCCCCGCTGACGGAGCGAGTCCCATCCACCACCCAGTTGTTGCTGCCCGGACCGATACCCAGGTGCCTGGCACTTTGGAAGTGCCAGGCACCTCGCACCTGGCGGTACTGCTCCAGGATGAGGGCGTGGATGTCGGAGTGGGCCGTCACCTCCTGCAAAGGCACCACGGTGGGGTTGCCCTGGGGATAGGCGGGCTCCAGGTCGGCGGCCTTCTCCTGGCCCAGCCTGGCGATGAGGGAAGCGCGCAGCAGTTCGCTTTCCCAGTTGCAGGACAGCCCCCAGGCCAAAACCTTGCCTATGGCGGCAGTGTCCACGGGCTTCCAGGGTTGGGGCTTGAGGCCCAGGAGGGCGAACTCCAGGGGCAGCTTACGACCGTGGCTCTCAACGAAAGCGTTTACGCCCCTGGCGTAGGCTTCCAGCACGCGGCGCGTCTCTTCATCTGCCGTAGCCAACTCCGCCTCGGCGGCCCGTCGAAGACCAACGATACGCGCAAAGCGGTCGCTTTCCAGGGCCATCTCTCCGAAGATTTCAGCCAGGGTGCCGCTCCCCAGGCGGCGCATGAGTTCCATCTGCCACAGCCGATCTTGCGCGTGGACGTAACCCTGGGCGAAGAAGAGGTCGTCGCGGTTCTGGGCGTAGAGGTGGGGGATACCCCAGCGGTCACGGATGACCTCCACCTCATCGCTGAGTCCTTTAAGGCGAACCGTGCCGCTTATTTTGGGCCGCGGGAGGCGGACGAAATAGAAATAGGCGGCCACGATGAGAACGAGAAGAAAGAGGATAACAATAGCAGCAAACATGATTCTCCTGATCTTTACCCTTTCACCACTGTTTCTCAACCGATTCTTAACCCGCAAATCGGCCCTGAAGTGGTATAGTAGAGGTGCAAATGTGAGCTTTGCCTTGGGGAGGGCAAAAGCATCAATTGAAAGGCGAGCCTCGGGGAGGGCTCGCCAAACCTTTTTTACGGCTTTTCTAGGGGAGCAGGGCATCCTCAGCCCGGACGTAAGCCCGGTAAAGCGGCTCGTAAACGGAGACGGAGGCCGGGTCTGGCTCCCGGCGCAACTGTTCGCGGCTGAGGGTCTGCCGGGCGCTCTCCCAGTCGGCAAACAGTCCTCCGCCCACCCCGGCCAGGATACAGGCTCCCAGGCAGGCCGTCTCCACTGTTTCCGCCAGGGTGACGGGCTTGCCGCACACGTCGCCGATAATGGCCCGCCACAGAGCACTCCTGGCCCCTCCCCCAAAAAGGATCAACTCCTCCACCGGCCCGCTGATGTCCTCCGCCGCCTCGACGTTTTCCCGTATCTGGAAGGCCACCCCTTCCAATACGCTGCGGGTCATATCCCCCCGGTTGGTGGACAGGCTGATGCCCTGGAAAATGCCTCTGGCCGTGTCCTGCCAACGAGGGCTGGCTACCCCGCTCAGGTGTGGGTAGAAGAAGACCCCGTTCGCTCCGGGCGGCGACCGCTCGGCCTCGGCGTCCAGGGCGGCGTAACTCTGAGCGGGGGCAAACGTCTCCCGATACCAGCGCAGGCTGCCCCCGGCGGTGGCGATGACCCCTTCCAGTTCCCAGCACTGCGGGACGACGAAGGCCGAGGCCGGGATGCGCATCGCCCGGTCGATGGGCGGATGGTCGGCCAATACCGTTATGGCGGTAGCGGTCCCCAGGGAGACGGTAGCCAGCTCGGGCCGGATACCTGCTCCCAGGGCGGCGCATTTCTGATCCTGGCCGCCCACCACGACCGCTGTGCTCTGGTCCAGGCCCAGTTCCCTGGCCGCCTCGGGCCGGATGGGCCCCAGGGAGGTGCCCGCCCACTCGATCCGGGGCAACTTCTCGACGGGAACGTCGAAGGCCGAAAGCATCTCCTCCGACCATCTTAAGCGGGGCAGGTCGTAGAGCAAGGTGCCGCAGGCCATGGAGTGGTCGGTCACGTACTGCCCGCACAGCTTGTAGAGCAGATAATCGTGGCCCATCAGAAAAACCCGCGCCCGCCGGAAACGATCCGGCTGGTGACGGCGCAGCCACAGCAGCTTGGGCAGCACGTACATGGCGCTGGCCCGTTTGCCTGTCAGGGCAAACAGTTCTTCGGCAGGATATACGTTCAGGATCTCGGCCGCTTCCCTGGTAGCCCTGGTGTCCAGCCAGTTGAGGGAATTCCCTAAAGGCTCTCCTCTCTCGTCCAGGAGTACGAAGGAAATGCCCTGTGAGCTGACGCTGAGGGCGCGGATCTCCTGGCCGTCGAGGTCTGCCCGCTCCACCGCCTGGCAGACGGCCTGCACGGTTATCGCCCACCAGGCCTCAACCTCCTGCTCGATCATGGTCGGGGAGAGGGTGATGAGGGGATATTCCAGGTAGCTCTCGTCCAGGATCTCGCCGGCCGCGGTGCAGACCACACTCTTGCAGCCGGTGGTGCCCAGGTCAATGCCCAGCAGCTTGTCCATAATTTGATTCAACCTGGGGTGTGATGGTAGAACTCGGTGATGAACTCCACGTGGTTCTGTACGATGGCTTCCATCAAAGCCTGGCCCGTTTCGGCGGTAGCCAACGTGGGGTCGCCGATAAGCCCCGTTTTGCTCTTTTGAACCTGCCAGCTAGACCAGAAGACCCTGGGGCCCTTGGGGCCGGTATAGTACATATCGCCCGGATAGAACCTGGAGTGGTAGCGCATGGTATCCTGGTCGGTGGCCTGGCTCATGTCCACCAGGTCGCTCAGGTAGAGCATCACCGCGGTTTCGGCCTCGCACCCGTGCCCGCCGCAACCGCCGAGCTCGGAACGCCGCACCTCAGGCCCCGCCTCGCCGGCCATAGTTAGCACGTAGGTTATGGCCGGATAAACGTCGTACTGGTCGGCGATTTTCCGGGCGGCCAGTTCCAGGATGGCCGGGTTCTGACCGTGAGAGTTGATGATCACGATCTTCTCAAAGCCCATCTCCACCAGCGAGGACAGCACGTCGTAGACCAGGGCTATCATGGTCTCCGGCTGAAGCCGGATCACGCCCGGCCACTCGGTCATGAGCTTCATCGAGTAGCCGCTCCAGATGGTAGGCATGACCAACACCGGGATGTCGTCTTTGATCCGTTCGGCCACCAGGCGGGCCGTCTCGGTGGCGATTACGGTATCGGTGGAGACGGGCAGGTGTCTGCCGTGTTCCTCCACCTGGGCCACCGGCAATATGATGAGCGTATCCCGCTCGATGGCCTCTTGCAACTGCGGCCAGCTTTTATCTCCGAAGTAGATTGACACTCTCCTCTCCTCTCAATTCGCGGATGATATGAACGCCAGTGCCGTGCACCTTCGAGGGTGCGCGGCACTTTCGGGGGCTGGCGTTCACACGCCCTGGTGAAACTACCAGCGCACTGTGCTACTTGCTGCTGGCGAACTTGCTGCCGATCAGGACATATCCAGGTCCCACAGGGGGGGCAGGACGTCCGGGTTACGGGCCCGCATCCGGATCAGGTAGCCCTCCAGCCAGCCGTGTGCCTTGTCGGGGTGCATGGTGGCCCAGATCACCTTTTCGTGATCGAGGTCGTTGATGCGGTCGTTGGCGGCGCGCAGGGCGTCCATGCAATTTTTGAGGGCCTGCTCGACGGGCATCCGTTCGGGGTTGATGTCGATCCCAAAGTAGCCCTGGTAGCCGTACATCTTCAGCGCGTAAAGGGCCGCCTCCATCTGCTCCGGCGAGATGACCCCCACGTTGAGGTCCTGGTCGTAGTTGCCCAACGGCTGGCTATTCCAGTGGGTGTGGGCCAGGCGGCCGTATTCCAGCACCAGGCTGAAGGCGTTGGGCAGGTCCTCGAAGCCCATCAGCACGTGGCCGACTTCGGGGTTCAGGCCCACCAGGGCGTGCCCTTCGGCCAGCAGTTTTTTGTTCTCCTCGTTCCGCAACATGCTCTCTGTTTTGGCGGCCATGAGCAGTCCTTCCGGGGTGGTGCCGTACAGGATGCGCCCGCGCGGCTCGTAGGGTTTAGGCTCTTCGGCCACCCGCACCCCCGGCACGGCGTCCATGGCCTCGGCCAGCCCCGCGCAGAAACGGTCACGAGCGGCCACCAGGTCTATCCCAAAGGGATTCTCGTAGCCATCGATGCCGGGCCAGACCACCACCATGTCGCAGTCCATTTCCTGGGCCAGTTGCAGGGTTTCTTTGGTGCGCTCGATGGCCGCCCGACGGGCCGACTCCAGCGGCGAGGACAGCGCCCCAAACTCAAACTGCGCATCGTAGAAGATGGCCGGGGCGATGAGCACCAGCCGGATGCCGGTGTCCTTCACAAATTGCTTCCACAGCTCGACGTTGTCCGGGCCGATCTCCACCGGGTAGTGCGCTTCCATGCCTTGCAGCCCATAGTCAGCCAGCCCGGCGGCCACCTCCAGGCGCTCCTCGATGGACATTTCCGGCACGTAGCGGTCGTGGAAGCGTCCTCCTCCGGGGGAGAAGAACCAGATGCCCGCCGAGAATTTCAGGTCCAGCTCGAAGCTGTGCAGGTGCCTGACCAATTCTTCCGGCGGGCGACGTTTCGCTTGCCCACGAATGTCTTTGAAAGCCATTTTCCCCCTCCTTCTGTTATTCGCACTTCAGGTGTGTCCAATGACGACATAAGCTGGCATCCCCACCAGCAGGATGACGGATTTGCCATCACTTTAACTTTGGCCTGCCTTCTTTTTCAGCCCTTCATAGGCCATCATCATGATGATAATACACATCATGAAGCCAATTACTATGTGGTAGACCGCGATGTAAAGAAATTGGGGCGTGAAGAAGGCGGAGTAAAAGCCCAGGCTCAGGATGCCCAAACCGACCAGAAAACCCAGCACCAGCAGGAATAAAAGAATTGGGCCTGCTCTCTTCTGGCCGTTAGGGGTCTGGTTTTCCAGCTTGGCGATGTCGCTTATGATCTTCACGCCGCTGGCAAACATGATAAGCGCCCCCAGCGTCAGCCCCATGCCGATCCGCCCCACCAGGCTGGGTTCGCAGGGCACCACCCCCACCGGCTCAATGGCGCTCTGGCAATCAACCTGGTAGGATAGAACAGCAAAACCGAAACCAGCCGCCAGGCCCCCCATAGCAAAAGCCACCGCCATGATTTTAAGAAGCGATTTGGAAATCACCATCCACCTCCACGCCTGTTGGACGCCCCACTAGGGTTTGTACTGTGGGATCATGGGCACGTCCAGGTTGATATCGGGGCCGAAGAACTTGATGATGATCAGGGCTTCGGAGCCGGTGTTTTCGACCTGGAGGGGCTGGGTGGCCTTTTGGTGGGAGATCAGGAGTTCGTCAAAGCCGAAGTTGCCCGCCTCTATCTCATAGCCATCGTAGCGGCCACTCCCTTGCCAGACCAGGATATTATACACCCCCTTATCGACGCTGGTGAAGCTCTGGCCGGGCTTGACCACCAGTCTCTTGCCGCTGAACTTGGTGGTGTTGTAGTATATCCAGTGCTCCACCCCGCCTTCCTGCCCGGTAGCCGGTTGCGGCGCGGTGTGTCGGTTTTCGTAGAAGTAGGGGTCGCCGCTGATCTCCCAGTCTATGTGCTCCAGGATGGCCCGCTCGCCTTTCTTCTGCCTGTCGTCGGGGTGCACGTCCTTGAACAGCAGGTCTTTGGAGATGATCTGGCCCGCCACCAGCGCCTGGAGCATGGCGAACACGTCGGAAGCCTCCTGAAGCTCGATGGTGACCGCCGTGCCAGGGGCGTGGAGGACCCCGGCCGGCAGGTGGAACCCCTCGCCAGGCACCAGGAGATAGGCCCTGGAATGTTTCAGAATGAGGTCGCTATCCCAATCCTCCAGGTAGGGGAGCAGGATATCGTATCTTTTCCGCTCGGCAATCCAGGGGTGGACGCCGAAGAAGGTCTCCGGGTGGGGGCCCAAATCCACCCCCTGCGGGAAGTAATAGGCTTCCTCTTTTGGATTGGCCCCTACCAGGGCGGCCTTCTCCCTGGTCTGGTGCAGGTGATAGGGGATCCGGTCGGCGAAGTCGTATATCTTGGGCAGCCGCCCCAGGCCCTGGTGCGTTGCGGCGTACTCTTCGCCCATGATGGCCGCTCCTGCCACCTCGATAGCTTCTTTGAGCAGGAACCTTTCGCCCCCTTCGGTGACGACGTAGCTCAGGCCCTCGTCCGGGGGGCCGAGGCGGTTGTCGGCCTTGGTGGTCGAGCCCAGCCAACGCTCACAGATGTACCCTCGCTCCCCGACAGCGTATTCCTCATCTTTGAGTCCCAAACGTCTGCCTGCCGGTAAGAAGTCTCTGGCTACCCAGGCCGGGTCCAATCTGAGGATACCGTTGCCTTTTTCCAGAGCTTTTTCTACCGTTGCGCGTTGTACCACTTTTGTATTCCTCCTCTCCTTACTCTGGTTTTGCGGAAACTCCTTGACCGCTCTGGGGCTCTCTGACAGGGCTACAGAGCGATTAACCTTGGGGGGGCCTCACCCTGCTTCTGGTGGTATCAACGTCACAACTAGAAAGGGGGCTCTCTTTGGAGCCCCGTCCGTTGATCATCTCGCAAGATCGCTGGGCGAAGCACTTGGCCAGCGGTATCTGTCCAGTGAGCCCAATTCCGACGATATCACAGGGAGCAACACCGCTCCCCTTCATGGCGCTATTATACTGAAGAATCGGCTGGATGTCAAGAAATCGTTCATTAACGTTTGCATTTGATTTGACAAGGAACGCGGCGAAAGCCCTCTTCCACTGCCCTTTTTCAACGTCCTCCTCCACGATTTTCTTGCCCAAAACGGCGATTTGGTATATAATAGATGGCTGTGACGAGCGACCCAGGCCCTACGGCGGGCCGGGTATTATTATGTTTTCGAACCTGAAGGTAGTCTCCCCCAATTGCGTTGAGGCAAACCCGACTTGCCATTTTACCGCAGAGACCGCCGAGAACGCTGAGAAAATTGATAAATCTCTGCGAACTCTGCGTGCTCTGCGGTAGAGAAAAGTCATCAACACGAAAGAGGGGGACCACCAACCTGAACGTAAGGGGAAAAAATTCAGATGAAAGTCTCGGTGACTGGCGGTGCCGGGTTGGTGGGAGCGCACCTCGTCGCACTCGGGGACTCAGGGGGGTGAGCATGATTCATCCCACCGCTGACGTAGCCCCCAATGCTCAAATTGGCGATGGTACCAGGATTTGGCATCACGCCCAGGTGCGTGAGGGGGCGCGCCTCGGTCGTAACTGTATCGTGGGCAAGGGAGTGTACGTGGATTTCGGCGTTTCCATCGGCAATAACGTCAAGATTCAAAACGGGGCCTTTATCTACCACGGCGTGACGATCGAGGATGGGGTGTTTATCGGCCCACGGGCTTGCCTGGCAAACGATAAGCTCCCACGGGCCATCAACCCTGATGGCAGCCTCAAGCAGGATGCCGACTGGGAAGTGGGCCACATCCTGGTGTGCTACGGGGCGTCGATTGGGGCGGGGGCCATCGTTTTGCCGGACGTGACCATCGGACGGTTTGCGATGGTGGGGGCGGGGGCATTGGTCACGAAAGACGTGCCCGGCCACGGCCTGGTCGTAGGGGTGCCGGCCCGGCTGGTGGGCTACGTCTGTGAGTGTGGGCGCCGTTTGGTGGAACGGCAACCTGGTGGTTGGTGGTGCGAGACCTGTCAGGCCATGCACCATCTCGGAGAGGAGAGTGCCCGATGACCTCCACTCCAGTGGCCCCATTTCAGGCTCTTCGGGAGGCCATCGCCACCTGCACGGCGCGGCTGGCCGTCGTCGGGCTGGGATTCGTGGGCACGCCGGCGGCCTGCAAGTTTGCCCAGGCCGGCTTCCAGGTGATCGGGATTGACGTGCTGCCGGAGAAAGTGGCGAAGGTCAATGCCGGGGTCTCGCCTATCGAGGGTAAGGAGCCGGGGCTCAAGGAGTTGTTGGCCGCGGTGGTGCAGGCCGGTCGGCTGCGGGCCACCACGGATTACAGTGTTTGCCGCGCAGTCCAGGTGATACTCGTCGTGGTGGAGACCCCGGTGGACGAGGTGACCAGGAAACCGCGCTATCGGGCACTGCGCTCGGCGCTGGCCTCTTTGGGGAGCCACCTTCAGCCAGGGATGCTGGTCATTGTGGAGTCCACCCTGGCGCCAGGGACCATGGATCAGGTGGTGGCCCCCTTGTTGGAGGAGACCTCCAGCTTGAAGGTGGGCCGCCACTTCCACCTGGTGCACTGTCCCGAGCGGGTGATGCCCGGCCGGCTGCTGGCCAATTTGGAGAATTGCAGCCGGGTGGTGGGCGGCACGAGCCCCGAGGCAGCCGAGTTGGCGGCGGCGCTTTATCGGTACGTGGTGCAGGCCGACCTGGACGTGACCGATTGCCTGACGGCCGAACTGGTGAAGACGGCGGAGAACGCCTACCGGGACGTGCAGATCGCTTTCGCCAACGAAGTGGCGCTGCTGTGCGAGAGCCTGGGGGCCGACGTGTGGCAGGTGCGGGAATTGGTGAATAAGTCGCCGGGGCGTAACATGCTCTATCCCGGGGCCGGGGTAGGCGGGCACTGCCTGCCCAAGGATCCCTGGCTGTTGATCGCCAATGGCGGAGCGTCGTTCCAACCGCGACTGATCCCCGCCGCCCGGGCGGTGAACGATGACATGCCGTTGCACGTGGCGGAGTTGGTACAACAGGCGTTGGCCGCCGAAGAGGTGGAGCTGGACGCCGCCCGGATCACGGTGTTGGGCTACGCCTATCTGGAGAACTCCGAAGATGCTCGAAACTCGCCCAGCGCCACCCTGGTGAAACGCCTGCGCGCCCTGGGCGCCGAAGTGCGGGTGCACGATCCCTGGGTGCCTGAGTATCGCGGGGAGCTGAGCCAGGCGATAGCGGGAAGCGACGCGGTGGTGCTTATGGTGGCCCACGATGCCTATCGGTCGCTGGACCTGGGCCATCTGCGACGGCTGATGCGCACCCCGGTGCTGGTGGAGGGGCGGAAGGTGTTTGCGCCAGAGCAAGCGGCGGCGGCGGGCTTTCAGTTCTACCGCGTGGGCGTTGGGCGCTCCATGGACAGATTTCAAGGAGAAGGAACGTGAAAGAGGTGACTCTGAGAGAGGAATTGAGGAGGACGGGCCAATGGCCCGCCTCTCAGCACTATATCTTTACAAATCCTGAAGGAGGGGTTCGGTAATAATGAAAGTCTTGGTAACCGGCGGGGCAGGTTTTCTGGGATCGCACGTGGTGGAGTGGCTGCGGCGAGAAGGACACCAGGTCTCTATCCTCGATTTGAAGCCTCCGTCGTCCATCGACGGGTTCGTGCCCGGCGACCTGACCAATCTGGATGATCTTGTGAGGGCCACGGAGGATGTCGAGGTCGTCTGCCATTTGGGCGGGGTGGGCGACGTCTACCTGGCCTTTGAGCAGCCGCAACTGGCGGCGGCCTGCAACGTGATGGGTACGGCCAATCTCATGGAGGCCTGCCTGCGCAACGAGGTCGATAAAGTGGTGTATGCCTCCACCTGGGAGGTGTACGGCGAGCCGCAGTACCAGCCTATCGACGAGGAGCATCCCTGTCGCCCCGACCACCCTTACAACATCACCAAGCTGGCAGGGGAGCAGATCGCCTTATCCTATGACGAGTTGAAGGGGGTGAAGACCATTGCCCTGCGGCTGGGCACAGCCTACGGGACGGGGATGCGCCCTAATTCGGTTTTCTCCATCTTCATCCGCCGGGCCATGAATGGAGAGCCCTTGACCATCAAAGGCGGCGGGACGCAGTCCAGACAGTTCACCCACGCCCACGACATCTGTCTGGCTTTCGCCCGCGCCCTGGAGGCCCCCATACATGGAGAGGTGTTCAACATTGTCGCTCCGGAAAGTATTTCCATCAAGCGGCTGGCCGAATTGGTGACTAAAAGATTGCCCACCGAGATTACCTACGCAGAAGCCCGCCTCGGAGATGTCCCTCCCGCTCAGGTATCGTCCCAGAAAGCCAGGGAGATGCTGGGTTGGGAGGCCACTGTACCCTTTGAACAAGGTCTTCTGGAACTGATCGAAGCTCATTTGGGAGCATGAGAAGAAGATGCTCAAAGCGGCAGTCATCGGCGTGGGAGCGATGGGGCGTAACCATGCGCGCGTCTATGACGAGTTGCCGGGGGTTGAACTGACGGCCGTGGCCGATACCGATGAGGAGACAGCACGACAGGTTGCCCGGCTGCAACACGTGGCGGCTTACACCGATTATCGGGAGTTGCTGGACGAGGTCCGGCCGCACGTCGTTTCGGTGGCGGTGCCGACGCGCTTGCATTGTCAGGTGGTGATGGAGGCCCTGGCGGCAGGTTGCCACGTGCTGGTGGAGAAGCCCATCGCCGCCACCGTCGATGAGGGGCGGCCAATGATCTCGCGGGCTGCCCAGTTGGGGCGGGTGCTCGCAGTGGGGCACGTTGAGCGTTACAATCCTGCCATAGCTGAATTGAAGCGGCGGCTGGACAGTGGCGAACTGGGGCAGGTCTTCCGGATGTACGCCCGACGGTTGGGGCCTTTTCCGGCGCGGATGCGTGACGTAGGGGTGGTGATCGACCTGGCGACGCACGATCTGGACTTGATGCGCTATCTGACAGGGGCAGAAGTGCAGCGGCTATATGCCGAGACGGAGCAGGAGATTCACACTGCTCACGAGGATATGTTATCCGGCCTGCTGCGCTTCGACAACGGGGTGTTGGGCGTGTTGGACATCAACTGGCTGACGCCGGCCAAAGTGCGGGAACTCTCGGTAACCGGGCAGCGGGGGATGTTCCTGGCTAATCTGCTGACCCAGGACCTTTACTTCTATGAGAACGAAGAGGCCAGCGGGCTGGATTGGCACCATTTGAGTCTGCTACGCGGGGTGAGCGAAGGGCAAATGGTGCGCCTGCGGCTGCATAAAAGGGAGCCCCTACAGGCCGAGTTGGAAGCGTTCGTAACCGCAGCGCGAGGGGAAAGAGCGATGGTGGTCAGTGGGCAGGATGCCTTAATCGCCCTGGAACTGGCGCAGACCTTGATCGAAGCAAGCAAGGCCCATCGCGTAGTGGCCTTCGCCAGCGGCAGTGTCAGGCAAGAGCCCCCTTTTCTGGCTTAAAGTCAGGCCACTCTTCTTGCCTAAAACGACGATCTGGAGTATAATAGCGAAGATCAGCCCAGGCCCTACCGCGGGTCTAGTGTTATTACGTTTCACCCTAAGCATAAGACGGAAAACACCCCTGTAACCCCGACCACCCCTACAACATCACCAAGCTGGCCGGAGAGCGAATGGCTTTGGCCTATGATCGGCTGAGAAGAGGGCCTTCAGGAGCTGATAGAGTACCATCTAAAAGCCTGAGATATCGATAGCGCCATAGCCAATGTTTATTTGGGCGCTGGCCAGGTTTACCTCAAAGCTTTCGCCTATATCAGCGATAAGAAAGCTGCGATCTGGGATGCGGCCATCAAAGGGATCGAGCATTACAAGCATGGGTAGTGTACAAGACCAATACAGCCATTTTCTGGATGATCAACGCGAGTTTTTCGATCAATTAATAGTAGAGGATTGGTCAACTTACTTCAGTGCTGACTGGGACTACGTCAGAAATTTCGAGGTTCGCCAACTCTTTACCTGCATCGGTGTTCCGGGGAGGATTCTGGATATCGGTTGCGGTTGCGGCTATCACGACTACGTCATGGCCGAGTACGAAGCTGTTCGACAAGTGGTAGCCATTGATTATTCAGTGGAAAGCATTCGCAGGGCAGAAGAACACTACGGCCACCCCAAAGTAAAGAGGCTGGTCGCTGACGTGTTCGAGCTTGATGAAGATACTGATTTTGACCTGGTGACCAGTTTTCAAGTCCTCGAACATTTAGCCCAGCCCGAACGCTTTATGAGACGTTGCTATGAACTGGCCCGGCCGGGGGGAGTGGTGGCTGTTTTCACTCCTAATCGCCTACGATTGCAAAATCGTCTGCGACTGGCCCTGGGGAAGGAGCCTTTACAGGGAGATGTGATGCACTTTCGGGAGTTTTCTGCCTCAGAGTTGATAGATGTGGGAAAGCAAGCCGGCCTGGAGTTTTACAAGTTGTTTGGCTATGGTTTCGATGTGACTCTGAAAGGAATGCGTATCCCACTTAACGTTCGTATTCGGGTGTGGTTGGGTAGATTGTTGCCCACCTTAGCCCAGAACCAGGCGGCCATTTTCAAGAAACCCTGAAATCTAAAGTCTATCTTCGAACCGAGAAGGGGACAAAAGAAGTTAATCACGACTATTCTCATCGATTGGGGAAAAAGGATGAGGTCGGAGTTACAAGACTCATTTTACAACTACATCGTCCTGTATGCCACGAGCATGGGAGGAGCGGCGCTGAGCATTGTCATCTCCGCTCTTGTAGCCAGGGCGTTAGGTCCTGAGAAGCTGGGCACTTACAACCTCTTCAAGTCGGCCCTGACCTTTCTAATGATATTCGGCAGCGGCTGGGTGGTTATGTCCCTCCTCAGGTTTGGCCGCGAGGAGTTCGTCAAGGAAGGCGTTATCAGGAAAGCTTTCTGGGGCATGGCACTTTATATCGGCATCGGTTCGCTGCTCAGCGGGCTGGCCGTGCTCCTCTTCAAATCAGCCATTCTCGACTATATTGGCAGCGAGGACCAGTCTGTGATCGTTTTGATTCTCCTCAGTCTGCTTCTTGTTCCCCTGCCCCAAATTTTCTCCATCGCCATGCAGGCTGTAGGAGAGATCAAACAGTACGCCCTCGTTCCTTTTTTGCAGAAAGCCTTTTTCGCTCTTTTCACCGTGGGCCTCTGGTTTTTCTATCGAACCGGCCTTCAAGTGCATATCATCATTATTCTGAGTCTTGTTGGTTCCTTGTTAGCCCTGGGGCAGGCGCCCTTGAAGTTGAAGCGAGAATGGATATGGCCCCCCTCTACCTCCAGGGAAATGCTGGGCAGAATGTTCGCCTGGTCGTCGTCCAGCATACCAGGAGCCATCAGTCAGTATATCTTAAGCTGGGCAGATACCGTCTTCGTCGGCGTACTGATGACCGCGTACGCGGTCGGTATTTACTCTATCTCTTCCCAAATGTTTTTTCAGTTCTTGTTGTTCATCCAATTGATTTCATCTCTGGTCACCCCGATGGTGATATCCTACCGGGTACAAGGTAAGCAGGAGCAGATAGATTACTACCTGAACCGCCTGACGCCACAGTTGGCTTTGATCGTGGCCCTGACGACCTGTGGGGTTTTGCTTTTCAGCAAAGCGCTTATTCTAGCCCTGTATGGAGAAGAGTATGCCAGCACTTTGACGCCTTTCATCATCCTTTTCTCCTCATCTGCCTTTTACGGTATTTCCGTGCTCTATGGGCCGGTGATGGGCGCGTTCGATTACGTGTGGATCTCGGTCGCCCAGAGCATCTTGACCGGGGGGCTCAACGTCCTCTTGAACTACTTGTTGATCCGAAGTTACGGGACCAATGGGGTAGCGCTGGCTACCGGCCTAGCTAACTTCGCTTTAGCCCTGGTGCGGGTCGGTTTTATCGCCTACAAATTTAAAACCAAGGTCCATCCAATCCTCTTGAGCACATTACCCCTTCTGGCCATGGGGGCCGTCTGTTTGTTGACCGATGATTTTTTAAACCGGGCTATCTGGCTGGTTGCCCTGTTCGGTGTCAGTGTCCTGGCGGTGAAACTTTTCGGCCTGGTGGGGGAGAAAGAGATTTATCTGTTGGAAATCGTCAATATGCCCGTTCCACTCAAGAAGCTGGCTATCAAGACCGCTTACATTCTGTCCTCTCCAGAGATGCCCCGCCAGGAGGGAGTTCTATGATGCAAGTCGTTCCACTCACGGAGGATTGTAAAGAGGAGTGGGATGAGGTGGTGCATCGCTCGCCGGAGGCCTGGCTATATCACACCTACGATTTCCAGAGACTGGTAATCGAGACCTGGCCTCTTGAGCCTTTCAGCTTTCTGGTCAGGTCCTCGGAAGGCAAAACGTTGGGCATTTTTCCTTTGCAGATGCAGACCTGGCTGCGGGGACCTTTCACTTTCAGGGCGTTTGGGTCAGGCATCTGGGGGACCGGTGGCCCGGCCTTGTTGCCCGGCCTGGGAAACAAGCACCGGAGGAAGATTCTGAAGCTGATGTTTGAACACCTGCGTCGTCTGGCCGAGGAAAATGACATCGATTACGTTGATATTTTGCTCCCACCTTTGGCTCCGGCCTATCTGCCGTCCTTGCGACCCAATGTCAATCCTTTGCTCTTCTACGGCTGCCAGGATACTTCCTCTGCCACGCGTCTCCTCTCTTTGGAGAGAACGGAGGACGAAATGTGGAAATCGTTCGAGACCCGGTGTCGAACGGCAATTAGAAGGGCCGAGGAAGAAAACTTTCGTATTGAACGGGCTACCAATATGGCCGATATCGAAGACTATTACGAAATCCACCAGGAAACCTATCGTCGTACTGGTGTACCGCCCCATCCCTTCCGCTATTTTGAGCTGACCTGGCAATACATGGGAACAAAGGGCCAGGCTAATTTCTTCATGGTGAAGGATGGCGATAGGCTAATCGCAGCCCAGAATATAGGAGCTTTCAAGACAGGCTGCATCTACTGGACCGGAGCCTCGCGCGCTGACGTTCCAACCGGCCTCAACAACCTTATTCAGTGGCAGGCTATGCGTTGGGCTAAGGAAGCAGGTTATAAATGGCACGAGACCGGCGAGGCTATCCTTTACACCGAAGATCCGAAGTTAGAGGGGATATCTCGTTTCAAGCGTGGCTTTGGAGGAGAAGTGTATCCCTTCTTTAAGGGTCGGATAGTCTTTCATCCTTACAAGCTGCAAACGACGGATTTTGTCCATGAAACCAGGCGACAGATAAAAACCCGTCTCAAGAGAGGGATGAAGGTGAATAGACATGAAAGTTGAAACGATAGACCGATACAATCGTCAGGTGTATGAGGATACTTATACTCCCGCTCATCTTACTTTAGATGGTTTAGATGGGAAGGAACTGGACGCTTACACTAGTGGTCGTAACGCCCTGCGTTTTAGAATGCTGGAGAAGTATGCGGCGGGAAAGAGTGTGCTGGATGTAGGCTGTGGCGTTGGCGCGTTTCTGGTGCCCTTTGTTCCCAAGACGAAGAAGGCCGTGGGAATAGATTTTAGCCTGACTATGCTGAATGCCCTTCACTCCAATCTGGAAGAGATGGGCGGTGAAGTGCGGGATAAAACCCGCCTGGTCAACGCCAACGCTCGCTATCTGCCCTTTGCCGACAATTCTTTCGAAGCCTTGTTTTCGTATGCCACTCTCTATCACATTCCCCGGATCGGTGACATCTTAAAAGAGATGCAACGAGTCTTGAAACCCGGCGGAGTGGCCCTCTTTGAACTGGGCAATTTGTGGAGCCTGACCACCCTGGTTAATAAGTTTAAGAATCCGACCAAAATAGCGTGGTTCCACATCAGTTATTGGGAGATGCAACAGTTAATCGGCGAAGCGGGCTTGAAAGTGATCGAATATTGGGCTATGCAGTTGTTGCCGCTGTACTACGGTGGGCCACGCTATATCGGCCCTCCCCTCAACCGCGTGCTGAGGACGATAATGGGCCAGCGCGTGGGAGGCAAGATGCTGGATGAGGTCTTGAGCGGAATCCCCCCATTAAGATACGTGGCTTTCCGCCACCTGTTCGTCTGCCAGAAGGAGTGAACGATGTGGGGCAAAGCGCAAGCCCTGCTGGGTTCTTTTTACCGGGCGCCCTTCGTGGTGCCTTATTGGGACCGCCAGGAATTGAAGCTGATATTGAAAACTGTTTACGACAGCCGAACAGGCGGTCAGGAGGAACGAAGCCGGTGTGTGGAAAGCTTCTGTCGCTTCATTGGGGTGCGGCATGGCATCGCCACCAATCTGGGACGCAGCGCCATCGAGCTGGCTCTCCGGGGCCTGGGTCTGGGGCCAGGCGACGAGGTCATTCTACCTACCTTTGCCTGTCGGGGCGTGGTCTTGCCGGTTATCAAGGCGGGCTGCACGCCGGTTCTGGTAGATGTAGAAGAAGATTTCAACCTCGGCCCGCAGAGCGTCGAGGAGCATCTCACCGAGAGGACACGGGCGGTCATCGTCATTCATTTATCAGGCAAGGTGGCTAAAATCGACCAGATTCAGAACCTTGTCCAGGACAAAGGTATCTTTCTGATCGAGGACGCCTGCCAGGCCACCGGCGGAAAGCACCACGGCCGCTTCCTGGGAACGCTGGGAGAGGCGGGTATCTTCTCCTTCGGGATGGGCAAGAATATAATGGCTACGTCTGGCGGGATGGTAGTCACTGACTCGTCTGACTTGTATGAAAGCATGACCGAGATTGAGCTGACCGACGAACAACCACCAGAGATAAAGCAAAGGGCCCTCAGCCGCCTGGTTCGCTGCCGTCTGCGCCGCTACAGCGCCCCTTTCTATTTGATTAAGGACCGACTGATGACCAGCAGTGTCAGCCCGGTTATGCACGGCGGAGGGTACGAAATGAGGGCCATGTCGGGGCTGGACGCTTCCCTGCTATCTCTCCAGTTGGAGAAGTTAGAAGAGATAATCGCCAGGCGACAGGCCAACGCCCGCCTGCTAGGCCGGGAGTTGGCTACCGTCGAGGAAATCGTTGCCCCCGCCTTCGAGGATGACCACATCTTCACCAAATTCGTTATCGCTCTTAGAGAAGGCGTCCGCCCTCCACTCCCGCAACACCACTGCTCGGAGCTGGGCAGGTTCGTCAAGTTCTGCCGACGAAAGGGCGTTGAATTAGAAAACACCTATATTCCCCTGCACTTGAGAGACGGCCTGGAACAATACGCCCGCCGTCCTCTGCCTGTGGCCGAGGATTTGTACTGGCGGGCTATATCCCTGCCGGTTCAGCCCTACCTGGGCGAGAGAGAGATGAGGTACGTGGGACAAACCGTGCGTTCATATTTTCAGGAAGCGGCGAGGGCAGGATGAACGAAAGCCTTTTCGAGGAATTCAGGCGTCACTTCTGGGAAACGCGTAGGGGCATATTGCCGCCGGCAGACAGCGCATTTGAGCGGCTGTTCCAGGACACTATCGCGCTGGAAGCGGGTCAAAACTTTCTCGGCCTGGTGGTTCAGAACGCCGGTCTGGATGGGTATGGCAGGGTGTTAGATATGGGCTGCGGTTTTGGCACTTTCGTGCTGGCCTGTCGAATGAACGGGTACCGCGCTTTCGGCATCGATATTAGCCCCTACGAGCTTGATTTTGCCCGCAGAAGGATGGCCGACGAAGGGCCGGACAATGTGTCTCAGGTGTACAGTGCGGCTTCGGCAGAATCGCTGCCTTTTGCCGATGGGAGCTTCCAGGTGGTGACTCTGTGGAACATTCTGGAACACGTACCGGATTACAAAGAGGTGCTGCACGAGGCTGACCGTGTCCTGTCTCCCGGAGGTTTCATTTTCCTGCTGGCTCCCAACTATCTGACCATCCGGCAGGAAGCCCACTACCATGTGCCCTGGTTCTCCCTGATGCCCAGAGGTCTGGCAAAGGTGTACCTGAAGTTGATCGGGAGAGACCCGTCCTTCTTTATGAGTAGCATCTTTTACGTCACCAATCTGGGAGTATTAAGCCATCTGAAGAGCATGGGTTATGAACTTATCTTCAGCGAGTTGCGAAAGCTGGAGGACCCAAACCGATGCCGTTCTGCCTTGAAGACAAAAGTACTGCGGGCCATAAAAGCATTCGGTGGTGACTTCCTGATTAGAATGATGGTTCAGGCTATGTACTTCAATCCATTCCGATCTGCCATCAGTGTCTGCGCTAAGAAGGCAGGCTAGGGGAAAAATGATATCGAACAAAACCTTGTTGGTTATAATCCCTGATCGTCTCAGTGACATAATTAAAAAGGGCGAGTTCCCTCCTCGTTACTACAACCCTGGCGAGCTTTTCGACCAGGTGCACATCGTGATGGCTAATGACGACCAGGTGGACCTGGCCGACATGCAGATGACCGTGGGGCGGGCGCGATTGCACCTCCACGCCCTGGGCAATGTGTCTTTTAAAAACACGCTTGGCTGGCGGCCCTTTCTGCTCAAACCCTGGGCGCAAAAGGCTATCGAACTGGCCCACCGGATACAACCTCAACTCATCCGGGCGCACGGAGCCAGTCTCAACGGCTACCTGGCTGCTCAGGTGAAGAAGGCGCTGGGCCTCCCCCTGGTGGTATCGTTACACATCAATTTTGATGCCGACATCCGGGGACGGGCCCCGTGGTGGCCCTCCTGGAAAGAGCGCCTGCGTCTGGAGCTTCATGAAGCCCTGGAGCGGGAGACGCTTCAGACCGCCGATTGGGTGATTCCAGTATACAAGCCGATTTTGCCCTATACTCGTCGGCTCGACGCCAGACAGGTAAAGGTCATCTATAATTTCCTTAATGGCGCAAACTTGAGACAGAAAAAGTCCTACGATTTACACCATCCGCCGCGCATCATTTCGGTGGGGCGACAATTTCGAGCGAAAAACCCTGACAACCTGATCCGGGCCGTGGCCGA
Organism: uncultured Anaerolineales bacterium; assembly: GCA_964646625.1. GTDB lineage: Bacteria > Chloroflexota > Anaerolineae > CAZYHC01 > CAZYHC01 > DAOULT01. The sequence continues at coordinate 134,318 of CAZYHC010000004.1, read as the reverse complement.
AACCGAAGCGGAATTCACCGTGGTGGGCGACGGCGCATTGCACGAGTACCTGAAGTCTGTAGCCAGGGAGTGTGGCGTTGCCGACCGGGTTATCTTTAGACCGGCTGTGCCTAATGATGAGCTGTGCCGGATGCTGCCTGAATACGATTTGTTCGCTACCCATTCGGATTACTGGGAAATCAGCAAGTCGGTGCTGGAGCCGCTGTTGACCGGCCTGCCGGTGATCATAAACCGGCGTTACCCGGAACCTGTGCCCGAACTGGAAGGGGACTGGGTGATGCTGGTGGAGAACACCAAGGAGGACTACTTGCAGGCCATTCGAAAGTTGCTGGACGACGACGCGTTACGAGAATCGCTCGGTCGTAGGGCATACGCCCACGCCAGGGAACACTATGCCCCCCAAAAGATGGAACAGGCGGTGGTAGCCCTCTACCGTGAGTTGGTGCCGGGGTTGTAGTTGATGGCTGGTTCATTTTTCCGCTGTCTGGTTTGCAACTCAAACCAGTTTGATGAAGAAAATGAGCAATGGGTTTGTTTAGAATGTGGCCACTCTTATCCCGTTTTGGAAGGCATCCCTGTGCTTGTCCAGGACTGGCTGGCGCACGAGAAGATGTTGCGCCAGGCTCAGCAGGAGAAACCGGATTGGTACGTAAGTGAGCAAATCGAGATTCAGGACAAAGGCCCCTGGCGACATCACCTGGCCAAGCGACGGGCGTATGTGACCCAGGCAATTTCGAGCTACCTTAACGGTAAGGGGCGAGAACAGGCTGATAGCCTGCTGGATTTAGGATGCGGCGATGGAGCGAATGCCCGCTGGTTGAAGACGTTCACCCGCCAACTCTACTGTTCTGATTACAACCTGGTGCGTTTGTGTCGGGCACAGCGCCTGCTGGGGGCAGACGTGGAACTCTTTTTGGCCGACGTTCTTGATTTCCCGATCCAGGATGATTTTTTCGAGGTCGTCTTTTTCAACCATGCTCTTGAACACATTCCTGACGATCTGACGGCCTTAAAAACGGTGCGTCGAATTCTACAGCCGGGTGGCCTGCTCGTACTGGGCATTCCAAATGAAGGGGTTTGGTGGTGGCAACTGGCTTACCGTCTGCAACCCGAAACGTTGCGCACCACTGATCACCTACATTTTTACACGGCGGGAAGCATCTCCACTCTGCTTGAGGAAGCCGGTTTGAGTCTTCTGGAGATCGAGCACTTGGGCTGGGGGCCGCCACACTGGGACTGGGATGCGCGGATTCGCGGCTACAAATGGGTGGACGATGCGTTTGAGTGGGTCGGGCGGCGGCTATTCCCACAGCAGTCCTCGTCGCTTTACGTATTGGGCGTCAAGTGAGCGGAACACGGCGATTGCTTTGGGTGTGATCGCTTCTGGAGCTTGTTCATACAATGAGCGTTTTAGAAAGCACACTGCTTAAGGGCCTGGAAAGTCGCTTTATCAGGAAAATACTGAGCCTGTCGTTTCCCGAGAAGGTTTTTCAGAACGTTCATGCCTGGCCGGGTGAAAGCCTCCCCTGGGCCGGGCAGAAGGTTGCTTTGGGCCTCTCTTTCGATTGCGATATCCCAGAAGATGCCCGCGCCTTGCCCGCGTTGCTGGCCCTTCTAAAGCAATATGAGATGCACGTCCCTTTTGCGGTGGTGGGCCAGTTGGTAGAGGAAGCGCCTGAGCTTTATAGTGCTATCGTGGAGGCCGGACATGAGATCATAAACCACGGCTACACCCAACACACCCGGCCAGATGGACAGGGCGGGTACGTTCCGATACACTTTTATCACGAACTGAGCGAGGAGCAAATAGAAGCAGAGATCACTCACAACCACGAGTGCCTCCAGGCAGTGCTGGGGGTGCAGCCTGTCGGCTTTCGGACGCCGCACTTTGGGACCTTTCAGCGGCCTGAGCAGATAGCTCTACTGCACCGCTTGTTAGCCAGGCACGGCTATCGTTACTCCTCGTCGGCTACGATGTTCCAGGCCAAACGGTTTGGTTATCTGCAACCCGGCCAGCCCGTGCAGGAGTTCCCCCTGGCAACGATGGTTGGAGCTCCCTTCTTGGTATTCGATTCGTGGGGTACGCTCAAAGCACCCGGCAGAGTCTGGAAAGATGAAGACTTCTTTCCCCAGTTCCAACGAATGATCGATACCGCGCTGGCTTCGCCCAGGCCAGCGTTCGTCAACGTCTATCTTGATCCATCGCACGTGGCCCATTTTGAAGGATTTGAAAGATGTCTGGCTTACATCGAGGCTGTACGTGACCGGGTATGGTTTGGACGATACGTTGATATCCTTGGTTGATATCCTTGATGGAGATTGGTGTTGAAAGTTCTGGCTCCTAATGCCAACACAACCCTTGGTGATGCTCGGCAAGTGCTTTGCGTGTTCCAGCCCACGCGTATCTACCCTTCCTACGAGAAGGTGGTGCTTGGGAGAGCGATTATAAGCTCGGACTCTGCGGGCCTGAGCCGAGTGCAAAAGCTTCTGTCGTGGCCTGTTCGTATTGCTTTCTATCGCGCCAATCCGCGTAACACGACTTATATGTTGGATGTGGCCATACCATTCTTACAGGAAAAAATTCCAGGCGTCCAAATAGATCTGTTGGTTGAGCCAGCAGGCTGGGCTTCGGTGCCCGCCGACTACCAGCAAAGGGTGAGACGGGTCTGGCAAAGTCGAAATCCGTATTTCAGACCTTTAGAACGGGAACTGATAGAGAACTTAAAACAGCAACGATACGACCTGCTGGCGTTGCTATATGCCGATTCGATTGGCTTGAGTTGGTTTCCCGTCGAACGGGCTTTGAAGCATTTGAACGTGACCAACACCATAGTGATCAACGGTCGCCGTCGCGTCTTCGTGTGGGACGCTGAGGCTCGACGAAGGCTTTATTTGCGGCGTGCTCTGGAGAAGAGTTGGGCTTTTGAGAGCGCCTTTTCGCTGGGATTTGTGGTGTTTACGCCGCTGCTGCTTTTGTACGAGGTGCTGCCCCGGGTGCTGTGTTCCAGGAGAGACGCCATGGAGGGGACGTGATGCCTTCAGATGTCGCCGACAATGACAATAAGAAAGAAGCCATTCGCGATTGGTGGGCACAGCATCCCATGACCTATGGCGATGAACACGGTTCGTCTACCTATCGCGCTGAAACCGGGGCAAAGGTGGCCTTGTCACTCGGGGACCGGGCCTTTTTCGAACAAGTTGATAAGGTCTTCTATTCGTGGAACACTCCCCTTCACACTTCTGAGGGTTATTTTGGTAAAATCTTTGACTACAAGCATTACGTGGGTAAACAGGTCTTAGAGGTTGGCTGCGGTATGGGCACGATGGCTATGAACTGGGCTCAACACGGAGCAATTGTCACCGCCGTGGACTTGAACCCTGTAGCGGTTGAGCAGACGCGCCAGCGGTTTGAACTCTTAAACCTGACAGGGGACATTCGACAGGCCGATGGAGAAGCTCTCCCTTTTCCAGATAACTCGTTCGACTATGCATATTCGTGGGGAGTTTTGCACCATACCCCCAATACCAAGCGGGCAGTTGATGAACTTCGTCGTATTCTCAAGGACGGAGGACGGTGTGGGGTGATGCTTTACCATCGGCGTTCCTTTTTGTACGCCTATCTTATCCGTTACTGCGAGGGTTTTCTTCATCTCGAAAATACCTTTCTGACGCCGCTACAACTGGCCAGTCGTTATAGCGATGGAGGACGGGAGGAAGGTAATCCCTATACCTGGCCTGTCACCAAAATGGAAGTGCGAGACGTTCTTTTCGACCGATTCCAGGACGTTAAAGTCAAGGTATTGGGTACAGATTTGGATCACATCTTTTCTCTGCTTATTCCTGGTTTGGGCAGGTTTCTACCACGCTTCATTCGTAAGGCGTATGCCCGACGCTGGGGATGGAGCCTGTGGATCACGGGGGAAAAACGGTAAAGCCATGTGCGGTATTGTAGGGGTCTATGACCTGAACACCGAAGACTATCAGGATACTTTGCGACGAATGTGCGCCGAAATCGTCCATCGTGGCCCGGACGACGAAGGCTTTTACGTCGATGGACGTTTTGGGCTGGGCATACGTCGGTTGAGCATCATCGACCTGGCCGGGGGGCATCAACCGATCTCCAATGAAGACGGGACGAAGTGGATCGTCTTTAACGGCGAAGTGTACAACTACCGTGAGCTACGCCCACATCTGGAAAAGCAGGGACATAGGTTCAGGACCAACTCCGATACCGAGGTGATATTGCACCAGTATGAGCAGGATGGACCGGATTGCGTCCACAAGCTGAACGGCATGTTCGCCTTTGCTATCCTGGATACCTCGGAACAAACTCTGTTTCTGGCCCGCGACCGTCTGGGCATCAAACCGCTTTACTACTACCAGGATGGTCGGAAGTTCATCTTTGCTTCGGAGATCAAGGCCATTTTGGCCTCCGGCCTGGTAGAAAAACGTCTCAATGAACAGGCGGTGTGGGATTATCTGACCTTTCGTTACGTGCCTGGGCCGCAGACTATCTGGCAGAATATTTACAGGCTGCCGCCGGGCCATACGCTGAGCCTGTCGGCCAGGAGGCCGCAGCCCGTCATACAACGTTACTGGGATATCCGATACCAAGATGGTATCAAGCCCAAAACCGAGGACGAGTACCTGGAGGAATTCAGTGAGCTTTTCCTGGAAGCCGTTCGTCTGCGTCTGATCGCCGACGTTCCGGTGGGTATTCTGTTGAGCGGTGGTTTGGATTCAAGCTCGGTGGCGGTGGCCATCGGCGAGGTCCATAACGCCAGATTGAGTTCGTTTTCTGTGGCTTTTGAGGAGGGAGGCCAGTTTAGTGAGTTGTCGTATGCGCGCCAGACGGCCCGCCGCGTTGGTACCGACCACAACGAAATCGTCATCTCGGTGCCAGAGTTTATGGACTTTCTACCGGACTTCGTGAGGTTCACCGATGAACCCCTGGCTGACCTGGCTTCGGTGCCGCTTTACTACGTCTCGAAGCTGGCCAGAGAGAGAGTTAAAGTGGTGCTTTCTGGCGAAGGCAGCGACGAGGTCCTGGCCGGTTACGATTTCGATCAATGCGTCGCTAACTGGCAGAAGATCGGGCGGATTCAGCGGCTTCCCTCTCTGGTACGGGATACTGTTCCCAAGTGGGTGGCCACCAGCCTCGGAGCCGCTCAACTGGCCGCCAAAATCGAGCGCTTCAACCAGCCGATCGGGGATCACAATATTAGAACTTTGCCGCACATGACCAATTATTTCGGCCCCGAAGAGAAACGACAGCTCTGGAATGAGCCTCCGAGCTATCCTGATTCTATGCTCAAAATCAAAGCCGATTATGCCGCCAGCCAGACCGACGAACTTTTGCATCAGATGCTATACGTGTACTGTCAATCGTGGCTGGTGGAAGATCTGCTCATGAAGGCCGACAGGATGACAATGGCTAATTCCCTTGAATTGCGTGTGCCCTTCCTGGATCACCGTCTTGTGGAATGGACGGCCCGGGTGCCGGCCTGGCTCAAAGTGGGCAGAGATAAAGGCGGCAATGGGAACCTGGTGACCAAGTACGTGCTCAGGCGCTTTGCCAGTAAACGCCTGCCGGGGGAAATCCTGACCCGTACCAAGCAAGGATTTCCTGTGCCGGTGTACGGCTGGCTGCGCACCCACCTGCGCCAGTGGGCAGGCGCAATGCTGTTGGATGGGGATAGCCAGGCTCAACACTGGTTTAACAAAGAAGCGTTAGGTGGATGGGTGGAAGCGGGAACGTCGGATACCTCATCTGCTACAGACCAGCACAAGCTCTGGATACTATTGGTTTTTGAGCTTTGGGCCAGACAGTGGGAGCCGGGCTGATATGCGTCGGGCGCTGGCTATTTCCTTCTGTATGCCGCCGCTGCTCTTTCCACGGTCTATTCAGGTGCAGCGCACCCTGGCCCACCTACCCGACCTGGGTTGGCAGCCGACTGTGATATGCGCCCAACCGGAGACCGTGCGGCGGCGACAAGACGCTTCTCTGGCGTCGCTGTACAAGGGTTCTTATGAGCAGGTGACTATCCCCTCGCCTGAGAAGTCGCTTGTGCTGCGGGCCTTGTTTCGGTTTTTTCCTGTTTTGAGCCGGTTGCCTGATAAGGAGCGGCTGTGGGGGCGGCGAGCGGCGAGCGTGGCCAACCGTTTGGCCCGAAACCAACGTTTCGAGGCGGTGCTTTCTTTTAGCAATCCTGTGTCGGACCACCTGGTCGGTTTGGCCCTCAAAAAGAAAACTGCCCTGCCCTGGGTGGCCCACTTCAGCGATCCGTGGGTGGATAACCCTTACAAAAAGTATGGTAGGATGGGTGGTACTATCAACCGCCGGCTGGAACGGGCCGTCGTGGAGCACGCCGATGCGGTGATATTTGTGTGCGAGGAGACTCGCCAGTTGGTTATGGGCAAGTATCCGCCGGAATGGCGGTCTAAAGCCCACGTCATTTCTCACAGCTTCGATCCGGCCCTCTATCCAAAGGGCGGCGCATCCGACGGCAAGCTAACCTTCCGTTACATTGGACGCTTTTATGGCCTGCGTACTCCAGAGCCGCTGTTTCGGGCCGTTGCCAGGCTGAAGGCCGAAAAACCTGACCTGGTGAAAGACTGTGTATTTGAGTTGATAGGCGCATCTCCTGAGGAGCTGGATGGCTGGTCTGCCCGCTACAATATAAGTGGAGAGGTGGTCGTCAAACCAGAGGTGGATTATCTCGAAAGCCTGGCCTTGATGAAAGAAGCTGACGTGCTGGTGCTTATCGATGCCCCCGCCGAAGTAAACGTCTTCTTGCCGTCCAAGCTGATCGATTATTTGGGCGCCGGTAAGTCTATCCTGGGTATTACTCCGCTGGAGGGAGCCTCGGCCAGGTTTCTGCGCTCGGTAGGCGGGGTAGTGGTTGATCCTCGTGATGTGGAGGGTATCGCCACAGCGTTGGCGAATCTTTGTGAGCAACACGCCAAAAGTGCGCTGAAAGGTGCGAAATTGTCCTCACCAGTTGTCCAGAGCTACAACGTAAAACATACCACAGCTTTGCTGTCCGATATCTTAGGCAGCTTGACCCCTTGAGGAGATTGATATGTGCGGCATTTGTGGCATTTATAATTTTGGCTCGGGCCAGCCGGTGGAGGGGGATATGCTCCAACGGATGCGCGACGTGATGCGCCACCGCGGGCCGGACGAAGAGGGCCTGTACCTGGAGGGCAACCTCGGCCTGGGCCACCGGCGGCTGAATATCATCGACCTCAGCACCGGCCAGCAGCCGATGTGCAACGAGGACGGCACGATCTGGATCGTGTACAACGGCGAGGTCTACAACTTCCCGGAGCTACGAGAAGACCTGTCCAGGAAAGGACACCTTTTCAAGACCCGCAGCGATACCGAGGTCATCATTCACGCCTACGAGGAGTACGGCCCGGATTGCGTGCAGAAGCTGCGCGGCGCGTTTGCTTTCGCCCTCTGGGACGAAAGGGAACGCTGCCTGATGCTGGCCCGCGACCGGATGGGCATCAAGCCCCTCAGCTATCTTATGGACGATAACAGGCTCGTCTTCGCCTCGGAGATTAAGGCCATTCTGGAAGCGGAGGGCGTGCGGCGGGAGCTTGACCTGGCGGCCCTGGACAGCTATCTGAAGTATCAGTACGTTCCTGCTCCCCAGACCATCTTTGCGGGCCTCAAGAAGCTACCTCCCGGACACGTCCTGGTGCACAAAAATGGGCGCACCACCATCCACCGTTACTGGGATCTGCGCTTTGGGGCTGAGGGTGGTGCTCACCCCGAAGAGTATTACCGCGAGAGGCTGCTGGAACTGCTCCGGGAGGCGGTGAAGATCCGCCTGATGAGCGACGTGCCGCTGGGCGCTTTTCTGAGCGGCGGCATTGACTCCAGCACGGTGGTGGCTCTCATGAGCCAGGTCATGGACCAGCCGGTCAAGACCTTCTCCGTCGGCTTCGAGGAGGAGGACTTCAGCGAGCTGAGGCACGCCCGCATGGTGGCCGAACGGTTCGGCACCGACCACCACGAGTTCGTTGTAAGGCCGGACGCCCTGGAAGTTCTGCCCCGGTTGGTCTGGCAGTTCGACGAACCCTTCGCCGACTCTTCGGCCATTCCTACCTACTACGTCTCCAGGCTGGCCAGGGAATACGTTACCGTTTGTCTATCCGGCGACGGCGGGGACGAAACCTTTGCCGGGTATAATCGCTATGAACAGGCGGTAAAGGAGCATCGTCGCCTTGATTGGTTGCCATTGACCCTGCGGCGGGTGGTCTTTGGCACGATGCATCGCCTGCTCCCCGAATACGTCAAGGGCAAGGGGCTCACCAGACGCGCCTCGCTCTCCCCCACGGGACGCTACATAGAAGCCGTGTCCATATTCCCGGAACAGTCAAGGCTGGCCCTGCTGACCGATGAGGTGCGAAGCGAGTTGAGAGATGGGCAGAGGCGATTTTTGCAGGGCTATTTCGACCAGGCGCAGGGTCTCGATTATCTCTCTCAACTCCAGTACGTGGACACCATGACCTACCTGCCAGAGGACGGCCTGGTCAAAGTAGACAGGACCAGCATGCTCAACTCTCTGGAGACCAGGGTGCCACTGCTGGATCACGAGGTGCTGGAGTTTGCGGCCACCATCCCTGCCGAGTTGAAGATGCAAGGCTACGAGAGGAAATACATCCTGAAGAAGACGATGGAGGGGCTTGTGCCCGACGAGATTCTCTATCGCCGCAAGATGGGTTTTGGGGTGCCCCTCCGCCACTGGTTCCGAAAGGAACTGCATGACTACGCTAAAGAAGTGTTGCTGGATCGGCGTACCAGCCAGCGCGGCCTGTTCAACCGGGCCTGCATTGAATCTATCCTGAACAACCACCAGCGGGGCATGAGAGATTTCAGCGCCAAGATATGGGCACTGCTGTTTTTCGAGGAGTGGTATCGGTGCTATCTGGACCGGTGAAAGAACGCAGGCCGTGAACCGGCAACTCAGAATTGGGACAGCAGTTTCTGCATTAATGCCATTTATCGTAAGCATGGAGGACGTTACAGGCGAAAATCAATTGGCAAGGTCCGAAGAGAAACAGAAAAAGTTATTGATGATTTGGGAGAGCGTTTTTTACCCTCAGGATGAAGATTGCTTTTTCGATTGGAAAAGAGAAGCGCTATCATGGAATTAGTTGATATTGAATTTCCAGATGAGATCAAAAAATTATTTGAATTAGAGATAGGCAGTTCTAAACAGCAATATGACTATGAAAAGCAGCTTTGCGATTATTTTTCCAGTCACTACGGCCAATTTGCTATATCTCCAGATTACTTCCGAATTAGAACTAACGAGTTCAGGGCTATCAGAACTTTAAGATCTCAATATTTTAAAACAAAACAATATGAGATAGGGCTTGAAATTGGTTGTGGGTTTGGTTTTAAAACGTTACTCTTACTACCGTTTTGTAAGTCATTAATCGCTACAGATATTCCCGAACCATATTTTTCCAATATTGATGGTTATTTTGAGACCTGCATCGATTTTGCAAAATATATTATTAATCATGGACTAGGATTGGACAAAATTGACTTCAGACATTCTTATCTAAATGATTTGAAGATTGATAGCAATAGCATTGATTTTGTCTATTCTGAATATGTTCTTGAGCATGTCCCTCAACTTGAACAGTGTATTGCAGAGCTACACCGAGTGATGCGCACCGGTGGTATTATGGTTCATACTGTACCGGTAACCTTAAATCATATTTGGCAGTTTTTTGACGTTAATATGAACACATCTGTAACATCAGTGTGTAAATCTTTTTTAAAAGATATAATAAAAAGAGTTTTAAACCTAATAAGGAGACCCAAGTATAATTATGAACTTAAATTAAAATGGAATTTAATGACTGTTCCTCCCTGTCATAGTGAATATTTGCCAAAACATGATTTCATGGCTCAAATGAGAGTATATTTATTGGAATCCTATATTTTCCCAATGATAGAACAAGGATTTGAGATTTTAGATATAATTCAGGTTAGAGACCACAATCGAGTAATAATTGCCCAAAAAATGTAGGACTTCCTGAGTTCATCTATTAACAAACTATACCTTCATTCGTATTTTCAAGAAGGGGCGAGTGCAGGATGAACGAAAGCCTTTTCGCGGAATGCAGATATCACTTCTTATAGCAGACTCAGAGTGAAGCGCTAAGTCCAGGGCAACGGCGCGATTCGGGGGCATAAAGCCAGAAAGGAACGCAGCTCCAGCGATGATAGTAGATCACCTGAGCCTACTGGTTTGTCCTGAAACCAGGCGACCATTACAAATCAAGGACTCTTCCGTGGTCGAGAACGCCAGAATAAAAGAGGGGGGCCTGATCGAGCCATCCTCTGGAAATGAATATCCAATTGTCAACTTCATTCCTCGTTTCGTCTCCCAGGAAAATTACGCTGAGAGTTTTGGCCTTGAATGGACTATCCATAGCAGAACTCAGTACGATGAAAGTTCAGGGTTCTCCATCTCCAGAGAGCGGTTTGAGAAGGAGACGAAGTGGGGTTGGGATTTGCATGGTGAAATCATCCTGGAGGTGGGCAGTGGTTCCGGGCGGTTTACCAGGCACGCCTTCGAGACTGGAGCGACCGTCGTTTCTTTCGACTATTCCAACGCCGTGGAAGCTAACTACAGGTCGAACGGGCATCATGAGAATTTGCTGCTCGTTCAGGCCGACGTTTATGAAATGCCGTTCCGCAGGGACTTTTTTGACAAAGCCTTCTGTTTCGGGGTCCTACAGCATACCCCCGATCCGAAAAAAACGTTTTTTGCTATCGTGGAGTGTTTGAAGCCTGGTGGGAAAATAGCATCCGACGTGTACGTAAAGGACCTCAGGCACTGGCTCTTGGGCACGAAGTACTGGGTACGCCCTTTCACAAGGGGCAGAGATCCAGAAAAGCTCTACAAAGCTCTAAGGAAATACATTGACTTCATGTGGCCGCTGGCAAAAGTCATACGGAGGATTCCCAAGATAGGATACGCCATTAACTGGAGATTGCTTATTGCGGATTATTCCAAGATGCTTCCGAACGCTGATGACGCCATTCTAAAAGAGTGGGCATACCTGGATACTTTTGACATGCTTTCCCCGATGTATGATAAGCCCCAAACTCTCAAAACGTTCAGAAGTTGGCATGAAGAGGCCGGTCTTGTAGACCTCGAGGTGCATTACGGGTTCACCGGCATTGGGGGAAGAGGCACGAAGCCAAAGTAAAAGCCAGACGCCTGACCTGTCGCTGTTGTCGAGCGAGTTCTAAATGAGGGAAAATGAACAAGGAAATCCGACTCTGTTTCTTTTGCGGTGATATCTACCCCCTCCTGGCCGGACGGGAGGATATACCCATCGTCGGTGGAGCAGAGGTGCAGCAGTACTTAATTGCTAAAGAACTGGTCAAACACGGTTTTCAAATTTCTTTTGTAACCGAGGATTACGGGCAAGGTAAGTTTGAAAAGATCGGCTCTTTTGCAGTATTCGCCTATGATCGCCACCGCCGAAACAAACTAAAGCAAGCCCTCTCCATCTGGCAGGCGCTGAGAAAAGCTGACGCAGATATATACTATCTACGGGGCGTTTCCAGGTTGGCGGGGATCTTGTGGTATTACTGCCAGAGATACGGTAAAAAGCTGGTCTTCGCTCTGTCCTCGAACCATGACGCCCACAGAGGCAAAGCGACACGCTTGAGGGGCCTTTATCTCTTTTTCTACTACAAAACGCTGGCTGAGGCCTCGGCGATCATCACTCAGACGGAATACCAGCGGGGGTTGCTGCGGCAGAATTACGGCCTGGAGAGCGTGGTGATCAAAAACGCCATGGAGCTCTATCCTGACCAGGAGGGGATTGCGAGCGACAAGGCCATCTGGATAGGCACGATGATTAGATACAAAGGGGTGGAGGTGGTCTTTGAACTCGCCAGACGGATGCCGGAGGTGCGGTTTGAAATCATCGGCGGGCCATATAGAAACGACCGTAGCTACTTCGCCGCGCTCCAGGAACAGGCCAGCCAGATACCGAACGTGGATTTCAGGGGGTTCGTGCCCTTTGCGGAGGTATCTTCGAGACTGAAGTCGGCCTTTGTGCTGCTCAACACCACCATCGCTAACGACGGAGTGGAAAATATCGAGGGGTTCCCTAATACCTATCTTCAGGCCTGGCGCATGGGCATCCCCACCGTGACCTTGCAGAACGATCCCAACGAAATCATCAGCCGCCATAAGCTGGGCTTTCACTCCAAAACGGTAGAGCAGATGGCCGGGGACATCAGGCGGCTGTACGAGGACGAGAGCCTGCGCCGCACGATGGGAAACAGGGCCAGAGAGTATTTTGCCAGGGAACACGATATAAAAACGATTATTCATCAGTATATTGCGTTATTTACGCAACTAATGGTATAATTATAATGTGTGGAATATGCGGCCTGATCGATAATACGCAGGTTGATAGAACGTTGTTAGAGACTATGACCCACGCCCTGGCTCATCGTGGCCCGGATGATGATGGCTTCTTCGTCGAGGGCAACGTGGGGTTAGGCATGAGGCGGTTGAGCATCATCGACCTCAGCAGCGGCAAACAACCTATCTACAACGAGGATAGAAGCGTGGTGGTGGTCTACAACGGCGAAATCTACAACTACCCGGACCTTAAAAAAGATTTGGAGGCTGGTGGTCACGTTTTCCGCACCAAAACCGACACCGAAGTCATCGTGCACCTCTACGAGGAACACGGCCAGGATTTTGTGCATTTTCTGCGTGGGATGTTCGCCATTGCCCTGTGGGACCGAGAAGCCAGAAAACTGATCCTGGCCCGCGACAGGTTAGGCATCAAGCCTCTGTTCTATGCCTTCGCTGACGGAAAGTTGGTTTTCGGTTCGGAAATTAAAGCCATTCTGCTCTGCGCTCCCACCTTGCGAGAGGTCAACCCTGACGCCTTACCCCTGTTCTTCAGGTACTCTTTCATTCCTGAGCCGCTCACTGTTTATAAGCATGTACACAAATTACCGGCCGGACATATTTTGGTTTATGAGAATGGTAGCATTACACTCAAAGAGTATTGGGATTTGGCTTTTGAGGAAAATTACGACCTGAGCCGGGAGGAATACGAAGGGCAACTGGGTGCTCTTTTGGAGGAAGCGGTGCGCATCAGGTTAATGAGCGACGTTCCGCTGGGCGCTTTTCTGAGCGGAGGGGTGGACTCCAGCGCAATAGTGGCTTACATGAGTAAAACCAGCAAAGAGCCGGTCAACACCTTCACCATCGGCTTCCAGGAGAAAAGGTACGACGAATCAGCCGATGCGGAAAGAGTAGCCAAACACTGCCGCACCAGACATCACCTCCGGGTGGTGACGGCCGCGGACATGGAAGATTTGCTGGAACTGCTGACCAAACTGGTGTGGCACTTCGACGAGCCCTTCGGCGACTCGTCAGCCATTCCTACCTACTACGTCTCCAAAATAGCTCGTGAAAATGTCACGGTCATTCTATCTGGCGACGGTGGTGATGAAACCATGGCCGGTTATACCATCTATCAAGGGTTTAAGTTCGCCGAGATGTATAGACGGCTGCCTTCTATCTTGGGCCAGGGGCTCATCCCTTCGCTGGTTGGCGTTCTGGCCTGGTGCTCGCCCACCAGATACCGCTACGATTTAAACAGGTGGCACAAACGGATTCAAGACAGTCGTTTGCCCTTTCGGGACAGGTACACCAGTAAAATGTCGATTTTCAGGGATGAGATGCTGACCAGGCTGTTCCCGGCTGGAATCCGAGCAGAGGACCCGATTGGTGAGAGGCTGCGCAAGATTGCGCCGTTCGGGTACCAGCCTTTCGACCGCCTGGCGTACCTTGACGCCCGCTTTCACCTGCTAAACGACATGCTGGTCAAAGTGGACAGGATGAGCATGGCCAACTCATTGGAGGTGAGGGTCCCTTTCCTGGACCATAAACTGGTTGAATTCATGGCTACCGTTCCCCCGTGGCTGAAACTTAATGGCTGGGAAACCAAGTCCATCCTGCGCCGGGTGCTAAGAAATCATCTTCCCACCCAGACCACCCAGAAAAAGAAGCAGGGTTTCGGCATCCCTATACCCGAATGGTTTCGGGAGGACCTGTATCATCTGGCTCACGAGCTGCTGGTAGCCGAGGGTAAGGCGGCAAAAGCTTACGGCCTGAATCAACAGGCCATTAACGCCATTTTCGACCAGCACCTCTCGGGCCAGGTAGATTACGGCCCGCACATCTGGCTGCTGTTGAATCTCGAAATCTGGCATAGAATGTACATAGAGAATGAGTTTGGAAAATTATGAAGTTGCTTAGGACGCTTTCCGGGGCAAGGCTCTGGCTGCTGGGTGGTTTCCTGCTGCTTCTCCTTGTGGCCCAGCACCGCTTATTGCTCGGCACCCTTTACGCCAATCTGGGCCGGCTGGAATGGCATAAAGCCTATCTCGGCTCTTCCGAAGGTGAAGAACGCCTGCAAAAAGCGGAGGGCTTTCTGGAAGAGGCAGAAAAATACCTGGCAGACGACCCCAGACTCTACCTGGACCTGGGAAAAACTTACGTGCTGCGGCGTAAATACGCCGAGGCTCTGCAAACCTTTACTCATCTCAAAACTCTTATCGGAAACGTGGAGGAGGTTACCAACTGGCTGGTCAAGGAGGGAAACGATAATCTCAGCAGAAACCCTCAGGAAGCCGAGCGGATTCTATCTCTGGCCCTCTCCCTGGACCCGGAAAACCCCCCGGTCTATCTGAGGCTGGGGTTGCTCTACCGCTCGCTGGGGGATTACCAGAAGGCCATCGATAATCTGAAACTGGCGGCGCAGTACGCCGGAGAAGAAGAGTTCAAAGGGGTTAAGGTTCAGGCCTATCACTGGCTGGGATTAATTTACTGGCAGAACGTCGAAGACATCCCCACCGCCGAAAAGTACTTTCAGGAAACGATCGCCCTCGATCCTGCCAATGGATTCATGTGGTGGACTTGGGCCGCCTATGTTGACCTGGGAAGCATAGCCCTTAAGAAGGAGGAAAGGGAGGAACAAGAGCGGGCTTTGTATTTTTTCGAAAAAGCTTTACAAGTCGCCGCCACCGCACGTCAGCGGTCGGATGCCCATTATTATAAAGCTCACGCCTTTCTTCAGTTCGGAAACGAGGCCGAAGCGCGAGAGGAACTGGAAAAAGCAATCGAAGCGGACCCAACCAAGCACGCCTGTCTTGCTCTGGCCGACCTCCACCTGGAGACGGGAAACCCGGAACAGGCCGCAAAATACTACGAAAAGGTGCTGAGTTTGGACCCTGAAAATGCACGCGCACGTCAGCAGTTAGAGCAAATAAGGAGTGAGAAAAACAGTGAAACTTGAAGCCACGAAAAAATTGCTCTTTTCCGAATACGTCCTTTTTCCACTCCTGGCCCTGTTCGCGGTCGCGATTGTGTTCGTGGCCTTATCCTACTTCTCTCTTTTATGGGTAATTATGGCGCTCATCGCCCTGGTAGCTTTCATCTTCGTACTCCAACTACCGGAATACACTGTAGCGTTGCTCTTCCTGATCATCATCCCTTTCCAGCAATACCTGTGGCAGAGATGGTTTCCCATAAAATACGCCGATGAAGTTTCCACCATCGTCTTGCTCCTGGTATTGTTCCTGAGAAAGAGCGCCAGGGGAGAACCTTTCTGGGGAGGGCCTCTCGATCTGCCCCTGGCGGCCTTCCTGGGCCTTTCCCTGATTTCGGCGCTGCTCAACGAAGTCCCTCCCCTGGTCATGGCTCTCGGCCTTTACGCCACTTTAAAGAGCGTTTTGATGTTTTACATTTGTAGCAACCTGAATCTTTCGTTACCGCGGGTCAAACGTTTCATTATCCTTTTACTCTACGTCTCCACCGCGATAGCGGTGATAGCCCTCCTTCAATTCATTCTGGGAGAAAGGTTCACCAACGCCCTGGGGCTGAGCTCTCCTATCAGGGCCGGGATTCCCAGGATGGTATCCGTTTTCAATCATCCCGCTCACCTGGGACACTTCATGACCTTCGTTCTCCCCATAGGGCTTGGGCTTCATATCGAGAAAGGTTGGGAAAAAAGAGACAGGCTAACAATCATTATCACCCTCATGGCTCTGGCGCTGATCCTGGCCGTATCAAGAGTGTCATGGGTGGCTTTCATCCTCTCTTTGTTTTTCATCAGTTTACGGATACGGTCAAAAAGAGCGATTTTCCTGTCCCTGATCATCATTCTGATAGTAGTGGTAGGCGTTTCCACCGCCCTGGCTACTTCCGAACCCTTACGAGAGGAGTTGGGGGGACGCTTAACAAGCGTGCGAGAAGGGTTACTAAACCTCGGAGGTGGCTACCTTCACCCAGGGATGTTCTGGGGAGAGCTGAGACTCTATTTCTGGGCCAAAACTCTGGAAGTGCTTTCCGACTATCCCTGGCTGGGAGTAGGGCCTGGACGCTACGGAGGATGGATTTCTATGCTTTTCCGCAGCCCCATCTACGAACAATACTCCTTCCACTGGTTTGGAATGGATTTATCCCAGCTTGAGTCTGACTGGATACGGACTCTGGGGGAAGGCGGCCTGTTCGGGTTTCTGGCCTTTGGGGGAGTTTTGTATTTCCTCTTCAGGATGTTTAGTTCCGTTTATGGAAAAACCTCCCAGCCTTTTCTCAAGAGCCTGGCCCTGGGGGGGATGTTTGCCTGGGTGGTGCTTGTCATTGAGGGGTTTGCTTCGCCGGCCTTTGAAGACCCTTTGATTTCTCTCTACTTTTGGGGGCTTGGGGGTGCGGTGGTTGCTCTCTGGAGAGAAGAAAAAGAGAAAAAATGAAAGTGTTACAGGTTACCAACGCCTATCCCTACCAGGATAACCCGACCTACGGGGTCTTCATTAAAACCCAGATCGATTCTCTATCCAGGGAAGGAGTAGAAAACGAAATACTTTTCATTAACGGCAAGGAAAGCAAAACCAATTACCTGCGCGCTTTAGCCCCTCTTTGGCGGAAAGTACGGCGGGAGGAATTCGATCTCATTCATGCCCATTACGGTTTCAGCGGGATGGTAGCCAGGCTTCAGCCTTTCCGTCCCCTGGTTGTTTCCTTCTGCGGCAGCGACCTGCAAGGCACTATGGCGAATTTCCAGGGCAGGATAACCAGAAGGAGCAAAGCGGAGATTTTTATGGGGAAGATGCTTTCGCGCCTGGCAGAGGCGGTGATCGTGAAATCGAAAAAGATGAAAAGGGTGCTGCCGCGCCAGGATGCATATGTGATCCCCAATGGGGTGGATCTTGATATGTTCAAACCGGTTCCACGTGAGGAAGCGCGTCTTCTCTTAGAGCTTCCGCTGGGAAAAAGTCTGATCCTTTTCGCCGGGAACCCCCGTGTCCGCTGTAAACGCTTTGATCTGGCGCAGGGAGCTTACGGACTGGTGAAAGAAAGGATACCAGATGTGGAAATGCTCGTGCTGCGCGGGAAAAAACACGAACTCGTACCCCTTTACATGAATGCCTGCGATGTCCTTCTTCTACCCTCCGAACAAGAAGGCTCGCCGAACGTGGTGAAAGAAGCGCTGGCCTGCAATCTCCCCATCGTAGCCGCAGATGCGGGAGACATACGGGATAACATAGAAGAGATAGAAGGTAACTACGTCTGCGAAAGAGAGATACAGGATATAGCGGAAAAGCTGAATTGGGTGCTGGAGAAGCCTTATCGCACCAATGGACGCGAAAAAGCGGAGGAATTTGAGATTCAAAAAACAGCACGCCGAATAATCGCAGTTTACGAAGCAGTCCTGAACAAGAAAAGGAGAACCGAGCATAATAGACCTTGAAGGTGGGCATCAGCCTATCCATAACGAAGACCAGAACGTCTGGGGGATCTTCAAAGGTCACAGAGAGCACAGCCACCCATCAGGCACTTTGCTCTGTTTCATATTGTGGTATAATATCTGCATCGGAGGTCATCCGGCCAGGAAAAGTTTTTGAAATGTATAGAATCTGCCTGCTGGCCTATACCTGCTACCTTTCCGCTCTACGGGTGCGCAGAGAAGCAGAAGCCTTGGCCGAAAGAGGAAGTAGACTTCATCGTGTTTGAGGAAATGAAATTGCGTCAGGAAGGTATTGATTACTTCAATAGGGGAAAATATGAAAATCCCAGATTTTGGTCGAGGCTTGGGGGGAAACCACAGTTGAAAGGCGCCACTGTTCTTGACGTTGGTTGTGGACATGGTAGTATGTGTATTGACATAGCTTTATCTGGCGCAAAGAAAGTTGTTGGATTGGACATAAATTCTCGACTGATAAAATTCGCCGATGAAAATTTAAGAGTTAATTACCCCGAGCTCAAAAGTATAATTGAATTCAAGGATATTGATTTAAGAGATTATCGTGACGACATTACCTTCGATTATATTGTTTCAAAAGATACTTTTGAACACATAATTGGTTTAGAAGAGATGCTAAGCGAAATGAATAAAAGACTCAAACAAGGGGGTAAAATTTATATAGGCTTTGGTCCTCTTTACAATAGCCCTTTCGGAGACCATAGAAGAACAAAAACAAAAATTCCCTGGGGGCATTTAATAATTCCTGAATCAATAATCATAAAAATGTTAAATAAGCATCGGGAAGATAAAATAAGTTCGATACACGACCTCGGTCTCAATAAATGGGCTCTTAGCAATTACAAAAGATTATTCGAGAGTTCGACATTGTCTATTGTTTTCTTCAAAGTTAATCAGAGTAATAAGATGATATCGAGATTATTTACTTTGATTAGGAAAATTCATATTTTGGAAGAATACTTTTCCCATAATATTTATTGTGTACTAGAAAAGGAAAGTTAAGTTTGAATTTGTTCCCACCTATGCGAAGGAGCATCGAGAGATTTAGAAAGATCCTCTAACCGCCTTCGCAGAGAGAGGATATTAAGCATCTTGACCCGCTTTACGCTATGATGTAATGTTTTGTATTAGATATTACCATAGAGAGAGCTTCTAGAATGCATAGCATCTGTATGCTCGCCTATACCTACTACCTTTCCGATCCACGAGTGCGCAGACAGGCGGAAGCCCTGGCCGCAAGGGGGGACCAGGTCGATTTCATCTGTCTGCGCAAGGAAGAGGAAAAGGCCCAGGAGATCGTCAACGGGGTGAACATTTACCGCCTGGGGCTGCGGCGCTACCGGGGAGGGGGAACACTGGCCTATATCCGGGGCTACCTGTCCTTCTTTATAGCCTCTTTCCTCAAGCTGACGGCTCTGTTCTTTCGAAAAAGATACGACCTTGTCCAGACCCATAACATGCCGGACTTTATCGTCTTCGTGGCCCTGATCCCCAAGATTTTCGGGGCCAGGGTCGTCCATGACATCCATGACCTGATGCCTGATCTCTACGCCACTAAGTTCGAGCGCGGCGCGAGCAGTTTCCCTGTCCGGCTATTGCCGTGGGTGGAGCGGCTTTCCTGTGCCTTCGCTGACCACGTGATCACCGTTACGCACATCTGGGCGGACAAGCTCATCAGCCGTTCGGTACCGGCGGCCAAGTGCACCGTAGTGGTCAACGTGGCCGACGAGAAGCTGTTTTATCCCAGGCCAGTCACGGTGACAGGAGATAAGTTCATCTTGCTCTATCATGGGACCCTGGTACATCGCTACGGAGTGGATGTGGCTATCAGAGCTATCCCCTTGTTTAAGGAAGCGATCCCGCAGTGCCTGTTTAAGATAGTGGGAGAAGGAGACCAACTGGAGGAACTGAGAAGGCTGATCGCTGAGCTCGGCGTGGCAAAATGGGTTCACCTGAACGATCAGTTCGTTCCCACTGAAAAGATACCGGAGATCATTGCCTCAGTTGATGTGGGTGTTGTGCCCAACAGAAAGAATAGCTTTACTGACGAGATATTGCCCACCAAGCTCCTGGAGCTAGTGGCTATGGGCAAACCAGCGGTGGTGGCTAGAACAAGAGGCGTAGAAGCTTACTTCGATGATTCGATGGTTCAGTTCTTCGAGCCGGGCAACGAGAAGGACCTGGCACGAGCTTTGCTGGCTCTCTACCACCAGCCGGAGCTTAGAGAACGTCTGGTGGCCAATGCGGAGCGTTTCAACCGGGAGTATAACTGGCGGAAAGTGAAGATGACCTACCTCAACGTTATCGATACGTTAGTCGGAAATCGAGATGGGGAAACTGGCAGTAGTGGCCAGAACGCAAACGGGGGATAAATATTCAAGGAGAGCCGAAATGGTGAATGTAGCTATGATTGGTTGTGGCCACTGGGGGCTAAACCTTATCAGAAACTTTGCCAAAGTGTTGGAGGCGCGCCTGCATACCCTCTGCGATTTAAAAGTGGAAAGGCTCGAAACCCTGCGTTCTTTGTACAACCCTTTAAAAATTACCGAAGACTATTACTCTGTCCTGGAAGACCCGGAGATAGAAGCCGTAGTAATCGCTACCCCGGCCGCCAGTCATTATCAGATCGCCAAAGAAAGTCTCCTGGCCGGTAAGCACGTTTTTGTGGAAAAGCCGCTGGCCCTCTGTGTGAGCGAATGTGAAGAGCTGATAGCCAGCGCCGAAGCCCAAGGGAGGGTACTGATGGTCGGCCATGTCTTCAGGTATAACGCCGCCGTCTGGAAGCTGAAAGAATATATTCAGAGCGGAGAACTGGGCCAGATCCATTACATCTACTCTAACCGTCTCAACCTGGGGCGCGTGCGCAACGACTTAAACGCCATGTGGAACTTTGCCCCGCACGATCTTTCCATCCTGCTTTATCTTCTGGAACAAGAACCGCTCCAGGTCAGCGCCAAGGGCTTTTCTTACCTCCAGAAGGCCATTGAAGACGTCGTGTTTATGATTCTGGATTTCCCCCACAACGTAGGTGCGCACGTCCACATTAGCTGGTTAGACCCCAGCAAGGTGCGGCGCATGACCGTTGTGGGCAGCAGGAAGATGGCCATATACGACGATGTGAGCATAGAGGCCAAGATAAAGATATATGATAAAGGGGTAAAAAAGGTGAACGACCACTCTGCCCTGGCCTGGAGCGATTACGGGGGGTTTCAACTCCAGGTCAGGAGCGGCGACATTTACATCCCCAAAATAGATTTCGTGGAGCCGCTCTATACGGAATGCTCTCACTTTATAGAATGCGTAAAAGACGGGAAACAGCCTCTCACCGATGGCTATGAGGGCTTAAGAGTGGTACGCATTTTAGAAGCAGCGCAACTTTCAATGGGAAACGAAGGAAAGCCCGTAAATCTGTAAATTTTATCAAAGGGGGGTATTTGCGTGGAAGACATCGATTTGAGCGCTTACATCGACGTTATAATCAAGTACTGGAAGTGGATCGTGGGCATTACGGTGGTGGCGGCCATCGCGGGGGCGGTGGTCAGCGTCCTGTCGCCCACTGTATACCAGGCTACAGCTTTGGTGGTCGTCACCAAGCCACAATACCAGATGCAATTCGATCCCAAATTCCAGGTGGTGCCTGTCGATCAGAGGAGTGCACCGTTTAAAGCTTACGTTGCCCTGGCCACTACTGGCGAGCTATTGGACCAGCTTGCCGGGGCATTGGAGTCCCAACGGGAGTCGGAAGGACGCCCGGGAAAAGTCCCAATGGGGACTTTGACAGCCAGGACCTCAATAGACGATCCCAGTCTTATCGAGCTTACGGTCACCAATGCTGATCCCGGCCAGGCGGCGCGCGTGGTCAATACCTGGGCCGAGCTTTATGTCCAATGGCTCAACGAACTGTACGAGACCAGCGACCAAAACAAAGCCTTCTTCGAGCAACAGTTAGATGAGGCCGACGCCAACCTGCAAGCCATCGATGAGGAGATCGTAGCCTTCCAGGCTGAGAACAATGTCGATGTGCTCGAGGCTCAGCTTGAGGCCAAAAAGTCAGCCCTGGCCGATTACCTGGCGGTGGCTAATACCCTGGAACTGATCGCCCAAAATGCCCGTGCCCTTCAGGAGCGCCTGAAGCTTCAGCAGGCTGGGGAGTTCTCTTCCCTGGCCGATGACCTGGCTGCTCTGCTGTTGAACATCGAGGCCTTTGGCTTCGTGGAGAAAGATTACAATAGCGATAAGGATGTAAAGACAATGCAAGGCGGCCTGGCCATCCAGTTAGAGGTGCCCGGCGACATGGCCGCTTCGAGTAAGACTGTCCGTCAACAAATCGAGTATCTGGACGATCTGATCGTGGCCCTGGAGAGCAAAGCCCAGGCTATGAAGGCCAAAGAACAGGCTATCATCCCAGACATCTTGAGGGCGCAGCAGGAGTTGCAGGCAGCCAAAGCAGAATGGAAACATCTTGAAACAGCCCAGGAAGTGGCCGAAGAGATTCACCGTAGCCTTTCCCTCAAGTATAAGGAAGCGCGTATCGCCGCTGAGAGCGAGGCGGGGTCGGTGCGGTTGGCCAGCAAAGCCAAGGTGCCGGCCGCGCCCGTACCTTCCAACGGGAAGCGTAATACAGCCCTGGGCGCGGTGTTGGGGCTGGCGGTGGGCATCCTGGGCGCTTTCGCGGCCGAATATCTCCAGGGCTATCGGGCCAGGAACTTGCAAGAGGGATAGGCATCGTCATCGCCGACGAGCGTAGGGTCAAGCTACTAACACCGCCTGGGTGCTTAGCGCTCAGGCCAAAATCGAAGGGAGGCACAAATGGCCAAACGATGTCGTAACGCGCTCAACCTGTTTCTACTGGCTGCTGATGTGGCCCTGACGGTGGGAGCACTACACCTGGCTCTTCATACCCGTCGCTGGCTGGAGATCGGCGGGCCGGCGGCAGCCGAGGAGTGGTTTTTCCGCCCGACCTTGACGCTTCAGGTTATCGTCGCCCTGACCTGGGCTTTCTTCCTCTCGTTCTTTTCGGTCTATACGCTCAAGCGCACCGCCGGGCTGCTGGCCGAATTGAAGGCGGTGGGCCTGGCTATCTGCGCTTCTTTGGGGGTATTGGCCTGCGCTATTTTCCTTCTAAATTACGATGAGTTTTCGCGCCTGATTTTCGCCTACTTTGCCCTCATCGATCTCTTTGTCCTGCTGAATTTCCACATCCTGAGCTACGTGGTGACCGGTCTGAGCGGCAAAGCCTGTCGGGTGCTGGTGGTGGGCACCGGGCCACTGGCCCAGAAGGTGGTGGATTATTTCTCCCGGCAGCGCAAAGAGGTGGCCGTGGTTGGTTTTCTGGACCACCAGACCAGCGACCAAAACCCTTGCCAGCCCATTCTGGGCGATTTTAAAGCGGCCCCGGAGGTCGTCACTCAGTGGGATGTAGACGAGGTAGTTATCGCTTTGCCCTACCAGGACCGCGAAAGCGTGGCCGGCCTGCACCGTAGCCTGCAAGACCTTCCCGTGCGGGTGTGGCTGGTGCCCGGCCCTTTCGACCAGATTTTGACCCACGCCACGCTCGAGGAACTGGTGGGAATACACTTGATCAGTCTGCGCGAACCCCCGATGAGCGTGTTGGACCGCGTAGCCAAGCGTCTCTTCGACCTGATAGCTTCTATCCTGGGGCTCATTATTCTGTCCCCTTTGATGCTGCTGATGGCCGTAGCTATCAAATTGGATTCTCCCGGCCCGGTGATTTTCAAACAGACCAGACTGGGCAAAAAGGGTCGGCCCTTTACCTTCTACAAGTTTCGCTCTATGCACCATAAATGTGATGATAGGGTTCATAGAGAGTATTATCAGAAGCTCATCGCCAGTCTGAAAGCCGCCGGGGATGCTGAAAAGGGTCGGATTTTCAAAATGACCGAAGACTGCCGCGTTACCGGGGTAGGGCGGTTTCTGCGCAAAAGTAGTCTGGACGAACTGCCTCAGCTCTTTAACGTTATCAAGGGCGACATGAGCCTGGTTGGCCCCCGGCCGCCAATTCCCTACGAGGTGGAAGAATATGAAGAGTGGCACAAGCGCCGTTTGGAGGCTTTGCCTGGCATTACCGGTATCTGGCAGGTCGAGGGGCGCAGCCTGGTGCCCTTCGACGAGATGGTACTTATGGACCTGGAGTACATCGAAAAGCGTTCCTTCTGGCTGGATTTGCTGATCCTGCTCCGTACCCCCTGGGTCGTGATCTCCGGTAAAGGGGCGGAGTAAGAGGTTCTGTCGGCGCACCAGCCCACCAAAAATCTAGGAGGAGAAAGGAGGGACATCGTGATCAAAGTTGGCATCGTCGGCTGTGGTTATTGGGGGCCCAAATGGGCGCGTAATTTTCACGAAGTCTCCGGAGCCCACCTGACGATGGTCTGCGATTTCAAGCAGGATCGATTGGACCATCTGAAAGGGCTGTATCCTTACGTCGAGGCGACCCGCGACCACCGCGAGCTGCTGACTTCCGATGTCGAGGCGGTGGTCATCGCCACCCCCGTCTCTACCCATTATCGATTAGCTCTGGAATGCTTGCGGGCAGGCAAGCACGTCCTGATCGAAAAACCCATAGCCGCTTGTAGCAAAGAAGCAACGGAGATCATTGGCGTGGCTGAGGAGCAAGGCCGAGTGCTCATGGTGGGCCATACCTTTGAATATAATCCCGCGGTGGAGGCGGTACGGGATATTATCGCCAGTGGTGAACTGGGCCAGATCTACTACATCAATGCCACGCGGGTTAACCTGGGCCTCTTTCAACAGGACATCAACGTGGTGTGGGATTTGGCCCCTCACGACCTGTCTATTCTGCTGTTCATCCTGGGTATGGAGCCTCAGACCGTCAGCGCGCGCGGCAATGCCTACGTACAGAAGGACATCCACGACGTAGCCTACATCACGGTTTATTTCCCTAACGGCACCCTGGCTGATATTCGAGTCAGTTGGCTGGACCCCTGCAAGATCCGTCGTGTTACCGTTGTGGGTAGCAAGAAGATGTTGGTCTACGACGATGTGGAACCGGAAAACAAGGTGCTGATCTACGATAAAGGAGTGGAGGTGCCCCCTTACTCCGACACCTTAGAGGAGTTTCATCTTTCCTACCGGTACGGCGATATCACTCCCTATCCTGTCCAGTGGGTTGAGCCGCTTAAAGCCGAGTGTTTGCATTTTCTGGAATGCATCCGCGAAAACAAAAGGCCGCGTAGCGATGGCTACGCGGGCTTAAAAGTGGTTAAAATTCTGGAAGCGGCCCAGGAATCTTTGTTGAACGGGGGCATGAGGGAAAATATCGTATGGTAAGACTAAGGTGAATCCGAGCGAGGCCCTGGAGTCCATCGTTGGGAAGGAGATGTGGCTGCTCCTGGCGATCACTCCTCTCCTGCTTTTCCCCAACCTTTTAACCGTTATAGCCCTACCCCTGATCCCGGCCCTTTGGCTGGCCCGTTGGCGGCTGAGAGGTTATCTGACCGTCCGCACCCCTTTCGACTGGCCGATCCTGGGCTTGCTGCTCATGGTGCCGGTCAGCGTTTACGCTTCCGCCGATCTTGATCGCAGCCTGCCCAAACTGTGTGGCATCATCCTGGGGGTAGCTATCTTTTACGGTATTGTCAACAACCTGCACACCGAGCGCGCGGTATGGCTGGCTACAGCTATCCTCATTCTGACTGGGGTAATCATCTCGATACTGGGCCTGCTGGGCACCCGCTGGTTCTACGAAAAACTCTTCGCTTTTTCTGTTGTCTACAGGCATTTACCTGGTTTCGCCATTAACCTGCCAGGGACGATAAGCGGGCGCTTTCACCCCAACGAGGTGGGCGGCACCTTGACTTTGTTCCTCCCCCTGACGGTAAGCCTGCTGGGTGCTGCGGTTCAACTCGGAAAAAGTGAGCCAAATCGAAGGGCGGTGGCAGGGGAGGGTAAAGACCACCGATCTACCTGGCGCGGTATTCCAGACAGGCTATTATCGTCGCCACGCGTTCTCATCGTAGCCCTGGTTCTGGCCGCGCTCCTCAACGGTTGCACCTTGCTTTTGACTCAGTCCCGAGGCTCTTACGTTGGGGTAGCCGTGTCTTTAACGTTCCTGGCCATTCTGTACCACCGCCGGTTTTGGTTGATGATCCCTGGGGCGGCGCTGGCTCTCTTGGCGGCGGCGCAAATCTGGGGCCTGGAGCGGATGCTCAACTGGGTGCTGATTATGGAGGCCACCGGCCAGGCCAGAGGGCGGGTCGTAATCTGGCAGTGGGCTCTATACATGATCCGCGATTGCCCTTTCACGGGCATCGGCCTGAATACTTTCTGGGAAGTGGGCCACGAGTGTTACCATTTTTTCGCCGCCGAGCGCCTCTTTTTCCCTCACGCTCACAATATCTTTTTGCAGGTAGCGGTTGACCTGGGGCTGCCGGGGCTGGTGGCTTACCTGGCTCTGGTGCTGTCCTTTGGTTTCGTAGCCTGGCGCACCTATCGCCAGTTGGCAGATAGGCGGCTGCGTTGGCTGGTGGCTGGTCTGGCGGCTGGCTTACTGGCCCATCACATCTACGGCTTGACCGATGCCATCACCCTGGGAGCGAAGCCCGGCCTGGCCTTCTGGACCTTCATAGGTCTGGTGGCGGCCTTGCACGGGCAGGTTTATGGAGCAGAGTTATATGAGCCTGGAGAGCGTTCTGGAGCAAAGACGGGCCGAGTATAGCCAGGCGTTAGATGAGGCCCTGAACAGGATCGTGGATCACCTGGCTAACATGCCGGAGGTGGAACGGGTGATCCTGTTTGGGTCGTATGCGGCCGGCCGGCGCGATCTGTTCACCGACCTGGACCTGCTGGTGGTGATGGCTTCCGAACAGGATTTCCTCAGCCGCACCGCCGCGCTGTATGGGCAGCTTCAAGCCGGGGTGGACATGGACTTGTTGGTGTACACTCCAGAAGAGTTTGAAAGGCAACGGCAGCGCGGTTTTGTGCGGGAGGCGTTGAAAACAGGGAAGGTGATCTATGAGAAAAGAGGCCCTTGAAGAGGGACAGCGCTGGCTGTCCCAGGCGACTGAAGACCTTCGCTGGGCCAGTTTCCTGGCGCAGGAGGGGGGCTGGCACCTGGCCTGTTTCCTGGCCCAACAGGTAACGGAGAAGGCGCTTAAGGCTTTCCTTTACGCCCAGGGTGAGGAAATCGTGCTGGGACACTCGGTGGAGCGGCTGTGCGCGGCTGCGGCCCGTTACCGGCCGGAGTTTGCCGAAAAGGCCCGACGCTGGAGCCTGCTAGACGGTTATTACATCCCCACCCGTTATCCGAACAGCCTGCCCGATAGTATCCCCGCCCACGTCTATACGCAGGATGCCGCGCTAGGCGCCGTGGCGTTGGCCGAAGAGGCCGTGGCCTGGGTCAGGGAGCTACTTGGCGAGATGGAAGATACGGGATTCGAGAATTGAGCATTTTCGGTGAGAAGACTTTCTATCGTCGGGTGATGGGGATCATGCGGCCCGTACCGAAGGACTTCTCGCTGACCTTCAGGACGACCCCCATCTGCCACCGCTTGTGCTCGGAGCGCCGCAGGGCAAGGTCGCTGCGATTCTCCTGCACGAGACGCTCCAGCCCTGGAGCGACCTTCGAGTAATCGAACGGATCGACTTGATCCGTTCGAAGTTCAGCCGACGGTGGCCGCTCCAGAGTGAAAGGTGGCATCACGCCGCGCACGGAGTCGATCCAGCGGGCGAGCGCCACCACCTCGGGCTTCGTGACATCCGCGATCGGACACAGCGTGCCAGCCATGTCGCCGTAGATGGTGCCGTAACCCAGGGCCAACTCCGTCTTGTTGCTGGTGTTCAGGAGCACTCCCCCGTAGCGGTTCACGAAGCTCATCAGTATCATGGCCCGGAGCCTGGCCTGGACGTTCTCGGCCGTCGTACCCCCCTCCAGCAGGTCGCCGAGGGTCGTTTCCGCGGCCAGGTGCAAACGCTCCAGATCCACCACCTTGAAGTGAATGCCCAGGGCCTGGGAAAGCTCCCGCGCGCACGTTGTGGACCGCGGATCGGTGTGGCGGGACGGGATGGCAACCGCAGTGACCCGCTCCGGGCCCAGGGCCTCGGCTGCTATGGTGGCGACCACCGCCGAGTCAATGCCGCCAGACAGCCCCAGAAAGGCACGTTCCAGCCGGTTTTTCTGAGCGAAGTCGCGCACTCCCAGGACCAGAGCCCGGTAGAGCTCCTCCTGCGGGTTCTCGCCCATCGGCTTGAGGGGCCCATCTTTTTCGAGGTCGATCGCTCGGACCTCCTCCTCGAACCCGGCCAGCCGAGCGATTATGTCGCCCCCTTTGCCGAGGGCAAAACTCCGGCCGTCAAAAATCAGCTCGTCGTTTGCGCCGCAGAGGTTGAGGTACACCAGCGGGCAGCGATGACGACGGGCGTGAAAGAGCCGTTGCTCCATGACCTGCCGGTGGTACGGTGAGGCAGCCATGCAGACCAGCAGCTCCGCCCCGGCGGCAAGAAGTTCGGCCGCCGGGTGGATATCGTACCCCTCGTCCCAGAGGTCCTGGCCCACCAGAAACCCCACCCGCTTACCGGCCACGACCGTCGGGGGCAAGGTGGGGCCCGGCAGGAACCAACGTGGCTCAAAGAAGACATCGTAGGCCGGCAGCAGCCGCTTGGCAGCGACCATTCGCCCTTCGCCGCCGTTCAGGAGAACCGCGGCGTTATAAAGTCCTGGGTGACCGGGCGGCCGACGGTCGGCCGGCATCAGGGTGCCAACCACAGCGGGCGGTCCACCCCGGGCCCGACGGGCCAGGTCGCTGGTCGCCTCGGACACCGCCTCGGCGAAGCCGGGATCGAAAAGGATATCCCGCGGCGGGTATCCAGGTACCGCCATCTCCGGCAGGACGACCAGCGCAGCATCTTCGCGGCGGGCAGCCTCCAGCGCCGCAAGACAGCGTTCGACGTTGCCTTCGAGGTCGCCCACGCACGTGTTAATCTGGGCCAGGGCCACTCTCATCTGAATTCCCCCGCAACTGCCTCCAGCAGGTTGAGCGCCTCAAGCACCGAGTCGCGCCGCAGGCACACCGCATCGCCGAGCATGAACGTTCGATATCCCAGGGAGAGCAGGAACGCCACGTCGCCGATGTCGGCGCTGGCAGGGACCGGATGATGGGCCAGAGAGTCGAAAATCCGGCTGGCCGCCACGGCCTCCGGGTCGGCGGCAATGATGTCGCGCAGCGCACCTATAATGCGATGGGGTCGAAGGACCTCCACGTAAAGGTCGCCGCGTCCGGCTGCCAGCCGACCTTGCGAGGCCCCGTGCTTCCGAGCGTAGTCAAGCCCCCGTTGTGTCTCGATCTTCAACATGACCTCGGCGTCGGGAAGCAGACGCCGTACCTCCTCCACGTCGGAGGGGCTCTCCACGTAGGAGATCATGACCCGCTTGAGCCCCAATTCCCCCATGGCCGCCAGGTAAGCGCGGTCTGTCTCGGTGAGTGTGCCCTCGATCTCGAGGGAGGGGTGCACGATGTTGACCGATTCTCCGGGGCCGACCAGCCGGCGCGGGCCATCCGCGAGGATGAGCCGATCGCCTTCAACAGCCACCACCCGCACGCATTCGTTCCCATCGGAGAAGAAGGCCTCAACCGGAGTGTTGACCCGAATGCGATGGCTTAGACGAACTTCTGTATATGGTGGAATTGCTGCGCCAACCACCCTCAGTTGCCGTCCTTTGAGATCGACCCATAGCGGCTGGTCGAAGGCCTGGAGCCGCTTGAGCGCCTCGGCAGGCCCGCCCCGCACCGGCATCACCGTATTAAGCCGGAGCCCGCCTACCAACGGGTGGTTGGCTACCTCGGCGAGGAAGGTGGCGTAAGGTGGAGCAGTTACGATGGCGCGAACAATCACAGGAGCACTCAAAACCTGGGCAAGCTGCTTCGCTCAGAGCTTTAAGGTGGTGCCGCAGTAGCCGCAACTGAACATGCCGCTCGCGTCGACCGGGATCGGAGCGCCACAACGTGGGCACTTCATTTCGATCGGCTTGCTCACGCTAGCCACCTTCTCTTCGCTCTGCCGGGCGCGCATGTTATCCTGGAAATCTCCAAAATGCCCCCAGGCGCGGGCAATGAGACCCATGGCGTAATCGACCGCCCGTTGCTCGTCCTCGATGTGGAAGATTTTCTGTTCGCCGATGGCCTTGCCCCACTGTTTGTCAACCCTGTCCCCCGGCTTGCCGGTCGGGCGTCGCAGAAACCAGGTGTTCCAGGTTTTGCACACCTGCCGCCATGCTTCGATTGCATCGACGTCGCGGCGCACCTGATCGCCCAGGTAGTGGGCTATCTGGTCCTTAGGAACCTTAGGATGCATGGTAATATCGCCGAACACGATCAGAAACGGCGGCTCTTGCAGGTCTGGCACCTCGACGTGGGTATTAACCCAGTGCGCGAAGAGACCATAGCTCTCAGGGGCATCGCCGCCGCCGCCCTCGCCGTACAGCGCCCCCAGGAGCTGCTCCAGATCGAAGCCGTTGGCGAAGGTAGTCACCTGCAAGGGCCACCGATTAACGGCGGCGTCACCAATAGTGGCGAAGCAGATCTCCAGATCCTCCCGGTACTGGGAAAGGGTGTTGTAGAGAAGGGGCAGGCGGTCAAAGATCTCGAACGGCCAGCTTGCCATAGAGCCGCTCACATCGACGGCGATAATAAGCGGATTGGTTGACTCGGTGCGGGCGTGCTTGTGTGGGTCGATTACCTTTTCATTGGGCCCGCTTTTCCGCTCGTAAGTGCGCGGACCGAGCGCTTTAGACCTTTCGGCCGCTGCCCTTCGCTTGGTCGAGCCCCTGGAGCTGTAGCGATATGTTCCCTTGCCATACCAGGTGCTGGTGTCTTCATCCCATGAATACATCGGTCCTCCTCTCCATTATGGCGTCTAGCGCCAGTGTTTGTAGTCCGAACTCACGGCGGAAGCGTTCGTCGAGCCGCCTTGCCGCGATATAGTCCGCCACCTCTTTCGGTACCAGAGCCTGCCAACCGTCACCGCGCGCCATCTCTCTGCGGACCATACTTCCGTCAAGCGCCATCTTTTCGTCTTCTGGAACGAGCTCTACCGGCTTAACGATTCTGTAATCTGCGACGAGAAGGCTCGAGACGTACGGGTTGTCGGTGACGAACAGATCGAGCGCTCCAAACAGCTCGATGACCATGATCCGCCAACGTGGGCCGTCGTCCAGATCGGGCACAGGGATCAGGGTGTAGTTCTGCCGACCGGTCAGCACCAGCCGTATCATGTCGATAGTTTCCTCGAGTGTGAAGGGGTTGCGAAGGTCGTACCTGTTCGAGCTACCGATCCCGATAAGAGCCTGGGAAGCGCGCTCGCAGAGAGCGCGCAGGACGGGCGCGTGGCCGCGGTGTACGGGCCGCCACCGGGCAACCATGCCGATACAATCTAAGCGGTCCATGTGGCGCATGTTTGGTTCTGGTGATGACATGGTAGTCAGGAACCGAAATGCAAACCGTCGGAATAGGCAAAAACAACGAATGCTTCGCATACTATACCACACCTCAAATCAAAAAGCAAGGCTGGCGACGGCTTTGCATGGCGCAATTTCAATATTCACTTCTGTTGCGGGTCGCCGTCCACCTGAAGCCGATACGAAGCGACATCGGCAAAGTCGCGGTGCCAGCCCCCAAAGGCTATCTTGAAAGAGCCTGTTTGGGCAGGGTCCAGGTGGATGCCGTTGACGTAACCCGCATTGCACCCGATGACAGTGCCCGCAGCGTTGTAGAGAGTGCCTACTGGACTGACGTACTCGACGCGAGTGCCGTGGCCGTTGCGGACCTGGCCGATAATCTCGTAATCCTTGCAGGTGGAATTGTATGAACCGCTGTCGTCAAGGACGGTCAGGCGGGGCAATGGCTTGCCGTCTTTCCAGTAGCCAGGAGTCTCGAACTCGTAGTATGACCAACCCGCTGGCTCTTTCAGCGAGATGTGGAAACAAGTCTTGTCGCCTGCGGGAAGGTCGTCCAGGGGGATGTGGTTGTAGTCGGTGTCGAGGAGTTGTCCGCTGCTGTCTAAGATGTTGGCGGTGATTTTGACGTAGCGCAAGTGGTCAGGAGTGTCGTTATAGACTTCGCCAACGATGTGCAGGTAGCCACTGCTGGTCACGTAGGAAGAATGGTTGGGCAGGATGCGTGGCTTAGGCGGCGCGCTGGGGGACGTAGTGGTCTCTGTGCCTGAAACAGAGACAGGTGGGGAGGCCTGGGCGGTCGTGGACGGGTTGGAAAGCGAGAATAGGGTGATGGTCAGCATCAGCATGACCACCATGATCGCTGGAATACAGACTTTCGTTGGCTGCTTCATTTGTTTGTCCTCCTTTCTCCACTCCACGTTTATTATAGCACAGAACACGGGCCTTTGTCCAAATTTGGTAAACGGGCTTCGCGTGTGCGCAGTCTGGCGTTGGACAGAATAGGCAGGGTGTGATATAATAGGGGTCAGGTAAGAACAAGTTCCAACGGTTCTATCCTAACCCATCAAGAAGAATCGTTATCATCGCCGGATTTCCGATGCTGGAGGGCAACGATCAACCCGCCCGAACGGGTTGTAAATTCCAGTCGTAGACTCCATTGTAGATTCCAAAGGAGGGAAACATGCCGTACAGACAGCTCGATTCATCTACGGAGAAACAATGCCTGGCCTATTCCGTGTCGCTGAACAAGATCGTGCCTGATTATGACGGCCAATGGCAAGGCATCATGGCCGCGTCCGACGGCGCTTGTTACTTCGGTTCCTCGACCCATTCCTATCGTCATGGAGCGGGTTTTTTCCGGTTTGAGCCGCTCTCCAGGCAGCTAACGGTTTTGGCCGAAGACATGACCGTGGTCTGCGGGGAGGATCTCACCCAGACCCCGCCGCAGGGAAAGATTCACAGCCCCATCGTCGAAGCCGACGGTTGGCTTTATTTCACCACGCACCTGTCGAACTACTGGGAGGAAGCGAAGGACGCCTTCACGGGAGCCCACGTGATCGGATACGAAATGGCGACGGGTAGCTTCCGGGATTTTGGGATCGTCCGCCCCCGATATACGATTTATTCCGCCATCAACGTGGACCCCCTCCGGCAGAAGCTATACGTATTTTCCGCCCCCTTTGCCTCAGAGGATGTAGAAAGCGGGGGCTGTCACATCTACAAGATCGACATTCCAACTGGCGAGAAACAAGACCTGGGGCGGGTGGTTCAGAAAGGTCAGGGCGCGTGCTTTTGGTTCTTTGTAGACCACCAGGGGGACTGCTGGTTCACGACCTGGCGCAAGCACGGTATCTATCCAGAAGGCGGGCAGGGGAACTTGTATCGCGTGCTGGCCGATACCGGCCAGATTGCGCGCTACGACGATGTGCTGCCCGATTGCAGGCTGGCTCCAGATGGGGAGCCCGTGCCTGAGGAGCAGTTGGTTGACCGCTCCTGGACCTGGGCCGAGGCCCTGCCAGGGAGAGCTCGCGGCCTGTTCACGATGGGACATCTGGCCGGCGAGGATGAACGGCTTTGGATCTTCGATCCCGGCAAGAACATCGAAACGGGCGAAGCGTTCCAGCCGGTCGGTTTCATCGGCCCGACCTTCCTGCCGGTGGCCCTGGGCAAGGATCGCGTTTTCTACATTCAGCGGGGCGACCTGGTAAGTGCCCGTGGTTACAGCGGGGAAGCCGAAAGAGACAAAGACCCGGACGTGGTGGGGAGACCGGAGGACTTTCACCTGAAGAGCGTGTCCTTGGAGCCTCAAACCCAGGGGGCCCTCATGGACCACGGCCAGATCGTGGATCAGGAGGGGCGGACTCCCCGCCACATTGATTCGTTGGCGGCGGACCAGGAGGGGCGAGTGTACATGGTCGGCAGTTGGCACCTTCTTCCTGGAGAACAGGGCACCCTGCAATTGGACTGGGAACAGCCCCCCAGAGAATTCCATCCTGTGAAACGCGGCCAGTTCTTTGCCGCCGTAGATGTATCAAAGGACCTGGAGTAGGTCACCATTCGGCCCCGGCTTCGACTTTGACAAGGCCCTAACAATCTAAGGAGATAAGGTCATATGGCTAATAAAAATAAAAAGGAACTCTCTGCTCAATTGCAGGTGGGCCAGGCCGTAGTGGACATCACGGGAGAAGACGCTGTAATACTCGATCCGCTGAATGTCAAAGCCATCGTATGGCGGCAGGGAGTAGAGCAATTTGCGCTGGCAGAATGCGACCTGATAGGCGTTGGAGATGATGTAACCACGCCAGCCCGCGAGCTGGCTTCCAAACGAACCGGCATCCCTTACTCGAGCATCTGCATCGCGGCCACACACAATCACATGATCGGCAGCCAGCAAGAGGGGGAGGCCCTGGTGAATAGCATTGTCGAGGCCATTGCTGAGGCTCAGGCCGCTGCCAGGCCCGTAACAATCCAAACCCTCCTGGGCCAGGAGTATACCGTTTCATTCCATCGGCGATATTTTATGAAAGATGGAACGGTGATGTTCAACCCCATGTTCCTGAATCCCAACATTGTGCGTCCGGCAGGCCCAATTGACCCTGAAATTGTATTCGCCCTGTTCCGCGATGCCGCGGACGGCACCCCGCTGGTCTCGCTTACCAACTTTGCCCTGCATTGCGACACGGTTAAAGAGTACGGAGCGAGGTACCAAAAGGGTGGTGTCGGGTCCGCGGAGACCGTCAGCGCCGACTATCCCTATTGGCTTGAGACCTCGCTGCGAAAAGAGCTGGGCCATGATTTTGTGTCAGTATTCGCCAACGGCTGCTGTGGCAACCTCAATCACTGGGATTTCTCCAAACCGGGGCCCCAGAGCGGCCACAAGACAAAGACGAAGCACATCGGCGAAGCTTTGGCCGCAGCCATCAAGGCCAAAATGTCTTCCCTCAGAGATGAAACCCCCTCTCTGGCCGCGCGCAGCCGCACCCTCCACGTGCCATTGCGCCCTTACAGCGCCGAGGATTTGGAATGGGCCAAAAAGTTAAGAAGCGACGAGCTTTCGTCCCACAGCGAGGAGACCAGCGAACGGAAGCAGTTCTTAGATCAGGTTAAAATGAAGCGGATTTTCTGGCTGGAAGAGCAGCGGAAAGAAGGGGAAACACTGCCGTTGGAGGTCCAGGCCTTCCGGCTCAGCCACAAAACGGCCATCGTTACCCTGCCAGGCGAGCTGTTCGTGGAGAATGGCCTGACTATCAAGAACCTCTCCCCCTTCGAAAACACGATAGTGATCGAACTGGCTAACACCAGCTCGATCTCCTATGTGCCCCACCGCAAGGCCTTTTTACAGGGTGAGTACGAAGTGGAATGTGCACGCCTTGCGTCGGGGGGGGCGGAAATGCTGGTTGAAGCAGCGGTGCAAATGCTGAAGGAACTGAAGACAGATGTCCGCTGACGGCGACTGGATTTCCTGAGTGAGGATGAAATAGACGACATAAAGGAGGTGAGGCCGTAGGGAAAAAGCGAGGTAGAGAGTTTCCAAAGGTATCGGAGCAGTAAGACTGAAACCGCACATCTTCTTCAAGGAGGAAAAGGAGGAAAAGAATGAAAGGGCTAAAGATTTTGTTCGTGCTAAGTGTGGCTCTGGCATTAGTGGTAGCGGGCTGGGGTCCCAGGCCAGCGCCAGAGGAGGTGACCGTGGATTTCGTGGTCTGGACCTATGCCGTGGACATGATCCAGGACAACATCAGCAAGTTCGAGGCCACTGCCCCTGGAGTCCAGGTGATCCTGACCGACTACGACTGGGGCCATTACCACGATACGGTGGTCACTAACTTCGTGGCGGGCACCGCCGTGCCGGATGTCCTCTACGGTTCGGACCACTGGTTGCAGGAGTGGGCCAGCGCCGGCTGGATCGTCCCTCTCAAGGAGGTCTTCCCCGCAGATGAGGTTGACGCCTTGACCGCGGACATGTTCCCCTACACCCTGGCCGGCATGACCTATAACGGGGAGTTGTATGGGCTGCCCTATTATGCCGACCCCATCAGCTTCACCTATAACACGCGCTTCTACGAGGAGGCGGGCATCGAGGGCGACCCGGAGACCTGGGAGGACGTCCTGGAGCACTCCCGGATCATAAAGGAGAAAGGGCTGGTGGAATACCCCATCGGGTTCGGCTGGTCCCAGCAGGAGCCCTTCTCCATCGAGGTCGTCACCGCCATGCTCATGTCCCGGGGCGATGAGTTCTTCGACGATAACCTGGAGCCCACCTTCATCGATGCCGATGGCAACCCCATTCCCGACAGCACCCTGGAGCAACACATCAAGTGGGTGAAGACCGCTTTGGATGAGGGGCTCGTGGACCCCGAGAGCCTGACCCGGGACGGAGTGGCCTCAGGCCAGGCGGTGATGGCCGGCACCCAGGTCTACGGCATGGGCCGCGCCTCCGGCGTGGCCTTCTGGCAGGACCCCGACCAGTCCGCGGAGGCGGGGAACTTCAAGACGGTCCCCATCCCCGGCCCCACCCATCAGACCCTGGGCTTCGTCCGCTTCTACTGCGTCAGCAGCAAACTGGCCGAGCGGGACCAGGCGGCCAAGGATGCGGCCTGGAAGTTCATGCTATACTTCGCCGGGCCGGGCCCCGATGGCTCCTGGCCGGTGGTCAAGAGGTGGGCGCTGGAGCATGGGCTGGGCTTCGGGCCTATGCCGCTGTATGAGGACCAGGAGATCCGGGAGGCCTTCGGCTCGTGGACCGATGTAGACCAGTTGGAGCAGATCGCCAAGACCGCTCGGGCTCGGAAACTCTCCCCCTGGTACGCCTCGTGGGATGTCTTCACCAGGGCCGAGCTTCAACGCGGCTATCTGGGAGACGTCTCCGTCGAGGAATGCGTCAAGAACATCGGCGACAAGTGGAACGAGTTGAAGGCTGAATACGAGTAGGTGCCCCAACCAAGCTCGATGCCAGGGAGGCCGGCAGTGCCGGCCTCCCTGAGCCCAGAGGATCAGGGTTCGCGGTGGTGGGTGTTCCGCAATTGAAGAAGGGAGGAGATAGCTGATAATGAAAGTAAGTGGTTACTCCGCAGCGGGAAGGAGGCATATCTATGCTTATCTCTCCATCCTTCCCGCCCTCTTGATCATTGTCCTCTTCACTGTATACCCGGTCGTGTACAACCTGGACCTGGCCTTGCATAAGAACGTTCTGACCGCTCCTGGTAAACATCCCTTCACCGGGCTGAAGAACTTTGCTGATGTCTTGAAGAACCCCGGCCTCCGTCGTTCCTTCAACACGACAGCTCAATTCACGTTTGTGATTGTGGTGGGTGATGTCGTTCTGGGGATACTGATCGCCTTGCTATTAAATGAGAAGTTCTTTGGGGCCAAGGTGTTGCAAGTTCTCATCCTCATCCCCTGGGCCATCCCGGTGGTCATGGCCGGGATCATCTGGCGCTGGATGTTTGCCGGAAACGTAGGGGTGCTCAATGGGCTCCTCTACTCCTTAGGTATTATAAACAAATATTACTCCTTCCTCGGCAACCCAGACACGGCCAAGTTGGCTTTGATCGTGGCCCGTTTATGGAAGGATGTGCCCCTGGCGACCATATTGCTTTTGGCCACCCTCCAGGTCATACCTCCCGAACTCTATGATGCGGCCAAGATCGATGGGGGCGGGGCCTGGGCCACCTTTCGGAATGTGACCTTCCCCTTCCTGAGACCAACTTTGACCGTGCTCTTGATCTTGGAGACCTTGATCGGCTTCATCACCTTCGACCTGGTGTTTGTGATGACCGGCGGGGGGCCAGCCGATGCCACCATGCTTCTGGCCTGGTACACTTATACCGAGATCTTCACCCATTTGAATCTGGGGAGAGGGGCGGCCTTGGCTTTCATAATAGCCCTTCTCACCCTGGTGATGGCGATATTTTACTTCTGGGCGCTGCGTAGCGAGGAACTCTACAAAGAGTAGGGCGATTTTCCGTAGCGAGGAAAGGAATTGCGGCTATGAGGATGTCAATAGGGAAACGGATTTTCCTGTATGCGATGAGCGTTATTTTGGTCATCTGGCTGGTCGGGCCCATATTGTGGATCGTGGACGCCAGTTTCCAGTTGGACAATGAGCTTTTCTCCGTGCCGCCTCACTGGATACCCCACAATCCCACGCTGGACAACTATAAATATATCATCACCCGCATACCGCCACCTGCTTATGATTACGATCCTGGCAAAATAACGATGGGCCATAAGGCTTCCGGGGAGGCTCTCGCGGCCCTCCCTGCCCTCAAGAATAGTTTCATCGTGTCTACAGCCACCATGTTTCTCAACGTGGCCGTCAGTGTCTTGGCCGCTTACGCCTTTAGTAGACTGAAATTCAGGGGGCGGAATGCTAGCTTCAGCTTTATCATGCTGAGCCGCTTGATCCCGGCCATAGCCATAGCCATACCCATCTTCGTCATCATAGATCGCCTGCGCCTCCTGGATACCTACCTGGCCTTGATTCTGGTCTACCTGGCTTTCACCCTTCCCTTCACCATCTGGTTCATGACCAAATACTTCGACTTTATGCCTCCCGACCTGGAAGACGCCGCCCTGGTGGATGGTTGCACCAGGTTTCAGTGCTTGACCAGGGTGGTTATCCCGGTGGTGGCTCCAGGGATAGCGGCTACCGGCGCCTTTGCCTTCATGAATGCCTACAGCGAGTTCCTGTTCGCCGTGCTGCTCACCAAGACCATGGCTTCCAAGACCGTGCCGGTGGTGCTCAGCACGGCGGCTATCAATTTCGATGTGAGTTACGCGTTGGCTTCGACGGCGGTAGTATTGGCCATCGTACCGCCCATAATCTTCGCGCTCGTTTTCCGCAACTATATTACCAGCGGCCTCAGCATGGCCTTTGGCAAGTGATCGTGGCCTCAGAGGGATACTTGCAGCCCCTACCGTGCGCCTGGCGATCCCCTCACCGGCGTGTGTGAGCAACGTGGTCCAAACATAACGCTCCCCGCCGTTCTCGATGATCACTTCGAACGCTACCCTGACAGTCGGGCGTGGCTGCTCCAAACGTCGAACGGGCGAGGTTATAGAGCCTCGCCCGTTTTTGCATCAGGCGTCAGAGAAGGGCACGATTTTTTCCCTTCTATGACAACTTTGGCCGTCCAATAAGGCGAGTAGTGACGACTTCAGTCGTCGGAATTTCCCCAGGAAAGGCACATTCCCCCGCCTGAGTGCCGCAACTTGGTTGATGGTATCTGTCGGCTGTCTCCTGTCACTTTCAGCCCTGCTTATACCACCACCTGGCGGAAGGACAAAACTGGAGACGAAACCAATGCAGTTAAATAAATTCAATTCAGGTTATTAACTTGATTTTAGGCTTGAGATGTGATAAAATCACCATAACTGAAATCGAACTTCGGCTGGCAGATTGTGGCACAATTAATGGCTATCCCAAGGGGTAAGAGCTTTGATGGAGATCGAGGTCAGAATCTTCGCCACGCTGCGAAAACACGTACCCGGGTTAAAGGTAGGCGAGGCGCTGCGGCTTACCCTAAAAGAGGGTACGGCGTTGGGAGAGCTTATAGAAAACGAGTTGGGCATCCCGCTTGAAGCGGTAAAAAACGCTTTCGTCAACGGTGTGTCCAAAGAAGATAGCTACCTCCTGGCCGATGGCGACCGGGTAGGTATCTTTCCACCCATTGCAGGAGGTTGACATGGATGAAACTTTGCGCAAACGGATAGACGACCTGGCCGAAGTAGAGGGCGAGCTGAAGGTGATCCCTCTGGGGCAGGTCCAAACCCTGGCCGGGGAGTTTGGCCTTTCGCCCCGCGAGGTAGAATTGGCCGCTTTGGAGAACCGCGTTTTGCCCCGCCGTTACCTGCGCAGCTTCGGCACGGTGGGCTGGGAAGGCCAGATAGCCTTGCTCAACGCCGCCGTAGCGGTGGTGGGGCTGGGCGGGTTGGGAGGCAACGTGGTGGAGGGCCTGGCGCGCATGGGGGTGGGACGGTTGGTGCTCATCGACGGCGACACCTTCGCCGATCACAATCTCAACCGTCAGGTCCTTAGCTCCGAGCGCAATCTGGGCCGTTCCAAGCCGGAGAGCGCCCAGGCGCACGTGGCTCAGATCAATTCGGCGGTAGAGGTCGTGGCCCACAACCTGTTCATTACCGCCGAGAACCTGCCCCAGTTGTTGGCCGACGTAGAGGTGGTGGTCGATTGCCTGGATCGTCTGCCCACCCGCCTGATGCTTCAAGAAGCGGCCCAGCGCCTGGGCATCCCCATGGTTCATGGAGCGATTGCCGGTTACGTCGGCCAGGTGATGACCATCTTGCCCGGCGATAAGGGACTGCGCGCCCTCTACGGCGCAGAGGAGGTGCCCCAGCAGGGAGCCGAGGTGCAGTTTGGCTGTCCGGCGGCCACTCCTATGATGACCGCCGCCTGGCAGATCCAGGAAACGGTGAAAATTATCCTGAAGTGTGGTGAACTCCTGCGGCACAAAATGCTTTTCATGGATGCCGAAATGGGAGCGATAGAAATTCTAAAAATCGCGGACTCAGGAGAGAGCGTATAGTGTGGCGAAAGTTGGTAGCCGTGTGTCTGGTGGCGCTGGCTATGCAAGCCTGTGCTTTTCCATCTTTGGGAAAGGCCAGGCCCACACCTGATGCAACCAGGTTGAGATCAGCGAAAAGACAAAATACCCCCACCCCTATCAACGCCTTTCCGCTCGCGGCATCGATGGTGGTCGTCACCCCCACGGCTACGCCCCCGATAATCTTCGACGATTTTTCCAGTTCCGATGGCCTGTTTTCTATGAAGTATCCTCGCTCCTGGTTCGTGGGTGAAGGGGAAGAGTTTGGGGTGATCTTCTCTGAATCCCGCACTATGGCCCACGGCGGCACAAAACTGGAGGAGGCAGCCACCCTGCTCATTCTTTTCAGAGAGAACGGGCTGGAGGACACCCCCCCCCAGGAGATGCTGCACCTCCTTTTGAGCGAGTTCCAGACGAACTGGAAAAAAACCCAAATCTCCGAAGTAGAATCGTTCTCCATCGATGGGGAAGCGGCAGCCAGGGTGTTGGTCAAGGGCCTCGATAAGGATTCCGGCCTCAACTTTACGATGTACATGGTGGTGATGGCCCACCAGACGCTGGGGGGCCTTTGGCTGGCTATCGCTCCCCAGGAACGGTGGGACGAAACCTGGCCCGTTTTTGATGAAATGCTAACCAGCTTCCGTTTCCTGGAGGCGAAGCCAACCCCCTCCTCTCCACAGGAACCGGTCTTGGAAATGAGCCTTGGGCAGTCGGGCGCCGGCGAGGGGGAATTCAAATCGCCCTCCAGCCTGGCTATCGACGATCAGGGCCACATCTACGTGGCCGATTACGGCCACAACCGGGTGCAGAAATTCGACCCGCAGGGGAAATACCTCTGGGAGCTAGAGGGCTTTGAGCAGGTTCGGGCCGTAGCCGTCGATGGGAGAGGGAACCTTTACGTCCTGGATCAGGAAGCGGCGGTTGTCAAGAAGTACAATTCAGAAGGCACCCTGCTGTTTCCATTTGGCAGTGCGAGCAAAATGCAATCTCCCTCGGACCTGGCGGTGGATAAGGAAGGCAAAGTTTACGTAACAGATACAGGCCACCGGCATGTCCAGATTTTCGATTCCTGGGGCCGTCCCTTGCAGACCTTTGATGGGCTGGCCTCTGGGGAGGAGCACCTGGTCAGGCCCTGGGGCATCGCCCTGGATGGACAGGGCAACGTCTACGTGACCGACGTCGCAACCATGAAAGTGTACATTTTCAACGCCGAAGGCAACCTGGTGCACAGGTTCGGCGGGAGCAGCCAGTTCGACAGGCCCAAAGGCATCGCCGTGGACGAAATGGGACGCATTTACGTGGCGGACACGGGCCACAACCGTTTGCAAGTGTTCTTCGCCCTGGGAGAATCTCTCCTGTATGAACTGGGCTCAGGGGCCAGCGCGCCAGAGGAGAGGATGGGCAAACCGGAGGCGGTAGCCCTTGATGAGCAGGGCAACCTCTACGTGGCCGATACGGGCCATGACCGGGTTCAGAAATTCCGCCTGCAAACCAGCCAGGATTTGCTGACCAACGGCGACTTTGCCACCGAGCTAAAAGGCTGGCAGCAGTGGAGCGAACCGGCTAGCGAACTCAGAGAAGATTCCGTAAAAGTGGCAGAAGGCGACGAGACACACCCCCATATCCTGGAAATCCAGCGGGAAAAGACTGGCTACGGAGGATTTTATACTTTGGGGGGGGTCGGGGCCTACCAGGTTCTCGACGTAAACGTCAGGGCCTATTCCTCCCTGATCCTGAAAGCCGAGGTGAAGGTCATCAAACAGGACGGGAGCAACATTGCTCATTGGGATAAAGGCCGCCAGCCAGAAGGAGCGCTTATGATCCGCCTCCAGTATCAGGATTCCACTGGTAAGATCGGGGAGTGGTATCATGGGTTCTACAGCGGAGAGGTGAAGGAGGCCGACGCCCAACGTTTTACGCTGGTCCCCCACGAAAAGTGGTTTTCGTATACGTCGTCTAATCTTGTGACGGAAATACCCGATCTGGTGACCCTTAAGGAGTTGCGTATTTACGGTTTTGGCTGGGACTTTGCCAGTCAACTCAGCGACATCAGGCTCATCGCCCAACCCTGAGATTTCAGAATAGATGATATAGATGCTGTCTGTCTTTATCTGGTGGTTGATAGTTGAGATATTGGGCCTTATCACCTTTCCCCTGGCCTTTGTGGTGTTCAGGAAGCTGCCGGGGCGCGGTTACGCGTTTGCCCCACCCCTGGGTCTGTTGCTGGTGAGTTATACTTTATGGCTGGCCGCCAGCCTGGGCTTTTTACAGAACAGCCGGGCAGCCATTTTTTTGCTCTTCATCCTGTTGGCTTTAGTCTCGGCCTTTATCGCCCGGCGGGAGCGGGCGGCTTTGACCGACTTCTGGCGAAACAAGCGTGCCCTGCTCCTGAGCACAGAGCTTATTTTCACGGTAGCATTTGTGGCCTACGCCTTTTTCCGGGCGCACGATCCGGCCATCAACCACACCGAGCAGCCCATGGACTTCGGTTTTATGAACGCCATTCTGCGCAGTGGCCGTTTTCCTCCCCGCGATGCCTGGCTCTCAGGCTTTGCCATCAGCTACTATTATTTCGGCTACCTGATGATGGCCGTTCTCACCAGGCTGTCTGCGCTTCCTTCGGGCGTGACCTATAACCTGGCCTTGAGCCTGACCTTTGCCTGGACGGTGCGGGGCGCCTTTGGCCTGGCCTACGATCTGACTCAAAAGATCAGATATGGAATGTTGGGCGGGGTATTGGTGGCCGTAGTCGGCAATCTGGAGGGAGTCCTGGAGTTCCTTCATGCCAGAGGTTTCGGGTCAGAGGCTTTCTGGCGCTGGATCGGGATTCAGGACCTGGCCGAAGCGGCGCTCAGCGAAACGTGGTATCCGGGCCATTACTGGTGGTGGTGGCGGGCCACCAGGGTTATCTGGGACCAAAATGTGGTGGGCAAATTGCCGGAGGTCATCAGCGAGTTTCCGGCCTTCAGCTTCATGCTAGGCGACATGCATCCGCACGTTATGGCTTTGCCCTTCGGCCTGTTGGCTCTGGCTTTGGCCTTAAACATACTGAACCAGGAGATAGAGGGACAGGAAGGAGATGGAAAACAGTCGGTATCCGATATTCAAGGTCTGGCGTCCGACATCTGGGAACGTCTGAGGCGCGGCTTCGGCGGAAATATTCTCTCCCTCTTCCTTGTCCCTTTCTGTCTGGGCGCGCTGGGCTTTCTGAACAGTTGGGACTTCCCTGCCTATTCGCTGGTGGCTATTCTGGCCTACGTGGTGAGGTTTTATCGGCGGCAAAAAAGGCTGGCTCTGTTCCTTTTCTCCCTTGTTGAAGAGGCGGTGACTTTCGCCTTGTGGGTGGGTGTTCTTGGGGTTGGTTTTTATTTGCCTTTCTATATCGGCTTCCGCTCTCAGGTCGGCGGCTTTCAGGCCGTTTTCTACACCAAGACCAGGCTGCATCATTATCTCATCATATTTGGCCTTTTCCTTTTCGTTGTCGTCAGTTTTCTGATAGCCCAGATGTTTGAGCGGCTTTCCAGGGAACAAGACCACGAACAGGCCGAAAAGGTAAAGGGCGGGGCTTTCCTCTCAAGGTTTCTGGCTATATTCGCTCTGGCTCTGGGTGGAGCAGTGCAGGTGACCTTCGTTCTGGGCCTCATGAGAGGGGTGCTGATCATGGCTTTACCCGTCATGGTGAGCAGGCCGCTGGTCCCTCTTTTCCTGGCCGGCCTGCTTGCCCTGGCCGGGGCTGTTCTGTGGCTTAACCTGCGCTTTCCCCTCGCCAAAGCGCATAATCGTGCCGTGGTGTTCAGCCTGCTCCTGATCTTCATCGCCCTGCTGCTGACCTACGGCACCGAGTTCGTTTATGTACGGGATGTTTTCGATTCCAGGATGAACACTATTTTTAAGCTCTATTATCAGAGCTGGGTTTTTCTGGCCGTGGCCTCTGCTTTTGGCGTCTACTGGATTGCCAGGCGGAAGGGCCTGGGACGCTACATCTGGTTGGGGAGCTTCGGGGTGTTGCTGCTCGCCTGCCTGTACTATCCTGTGGCCGCTTTCTATACCAAAGCCCACGGCTTTGCCGATAAACCTGCCCTGGACGGCACAGCCTATCTTAAAACCTACCGTCCGGCCGAATATAAGGCCATTCATTGGCTGGCCGAACACGCCGACCACGACACTATCATCGTGGAATCCACCGGTTGCGTGTACTGCGAGCGGAGCCGTGTTTCGGCCTGGACCGGAGT
Organism: uncultured Anaerolineales bacterium; assembly: GCA_964646625.1. Taxonomy (GTDB): domain Bacteria; phylum Chloroflexota; class Anaerolineae; order CAZYHC01; family CAZYHC01; genus DAOULT01. The sequence continues at coordinate 89,754 of CAZYHC010000004.1, read as the reverse complement.
GCCGACCGTGCTGGGCTGGCCCGGCCACGAGCGACAGTGGCGAGGCGATAACGTTGAAGCCGGTCGCCGTGAACCCGATGTGGCCACCATTTATCAGAGCCCGAACCTGAATCAGGTGGAGAGCCTTTTGGAGCAATATAACGTCCAATACGTTTATGTCGGTCAGTTGGAGCGGGAAGCCTACCAGCTCGACGACTCTCAGATCGCCAGATTTGGCTCTATTTTGAAGCTGGTCTACGATCAGGATGGGGTGAAGATTTTCGAAAGGTAGTGAGTTTCTTCAGAAAAGCTCCAGGCCCCCGTCTCGGGGGCGACTCAGGGGCGAAACAGCTTGTTTGGACCGCCCTCGGGGACGAGGGCTATGAGCAGTCGCCAAAATTTTGGACGCACCCCGCGCCTACGAGCCTTGCCAAAATGTCCACAAATGAGGTATAATAAAAACCAAACGATGTTCCGGGCCCATGGTCGCACATACCTGAGATATTGCCACTCGCGTAAGAAACTGCATCTAAGGAGACGGTGAAGATGTCTAACGATAGAATTGTCGTTGACCCCAACAAGCTGGCTGGTGCACCTCACGTAAAGGGAACGGAGAGGCCCGTTAACATGGTCATCGATCTGGTAGAGGCCGGGCTGTCCCATGACGAAATCGTTGCCGCTTACCCGGAGCTGACCCCGGAGGATATAGATGCAGCGTTAGCTTACGGCAGGACGTAAACTTGTCACGGTCATGATCGGGAGACAGGGCCTATCGTGTGTGTCCAGAGGGCGATTCTCCCCTAACAAACGTGTACCGTTGTGGTTCTCGAGCAAGATAGACATACCGCTTTGAACAACTAAAACAAGAGGGAAAAATGGATCAGCAGAAAAAGATAAAGATCGGCGGTATTATGCGTAGCACCAACCTGGCTATGATTGGGGTGATGTCCGCCCCAGACCGACCTGGGGTGGCCGGGGCGCTGCTCGATTGTCTGGGGCGCAACAACATCAACGTCCAGTTCATCGTGCAATGCATCGATCTGAACAAACGTGACGACGTGGTGCTATGCGTTAGCGAAGATGATCTGGACGAGGCCCTGACGCTCCTCGAAGGGGTGAAAGAAGAGATTAAGGCTGAAGGGGTGGTTCACACCCCCAACGTGGGAATAGTGTCCATTTTTGGTCCCGATTTTCGCCACCGACCAGCTATCGCGGGCACGATGTTCCTGGCCCTGGCCTCGGTTGGCATCAACATTCTGGCCATCAGCACCTCTATCTCCACCGTGTCCTGCGTCATCGAGGCCCACCGGCTGGCTGATGCGGTCAGTGTGCTGAGCGAGACCTTCGAGCTACCCTGAGCCCTGAGACAGCAGCCCTGTAATCCTTTTTAGCTTCTTAGAAGATACCCAATAAGCCGGCCAGACAACCTCTACGATTTTCCAGCTCTTCCAGCTCTTCCGGGGAAGCAGCTTGTCTCGTTTCTTCTCTGGTTTCAAGCTGCTTTTCCAACTGCCCCAGGCGCGCTGCTATAACCTGATAGTGGCCCTCTTCTCCACGTCTTAGCTCGGCCAGTTCCTGTTCCAGCCTCAGCATCCGATCCCGAAGTTTGGCGTTCTCCTCTTTCAAATTGAAATTATCCTGAATGACCACTCCCATGAGGTCGCGATTAGCCTGTTGACTGCTCAAGATAACTTCCTTATGGTCATTCATCATGGTGTGGAGAGCATCTCGCAGAACAGCCATGGCCGGGGCTATAGTCGAAGCGTCGCGGGCCAGCAGGGCGTACATGTCGCCGCCCTCTTCTTCTTTAACCGCTTCTTCAGCCCCGCCCTGTCGTTCCTGTTCCAGATAGCTGGCTACCTGTTGATAAGTAAAACCCTCGGCCAGCAAATCTTTGATGGTGGTGAGCATGTTCATATCTTCATCAGTATAACGAACGTCTGCCGATTCGGCGGCCGGGCTGGCGACCATCTCGGATAAAAAAGAGGCAAATTCTTTGGTCCACCGATTCAGGGTAGAGGACGATACTTCCAGTTGCGCCGCTACCTGGTTGGCCGGCCAATACCTGGTTTCAGGCATAGGGATTAAGGACCACCTTTCGTAAACGCGGGCGGGCTGCGTCAGGCGGCAGACCCTCCCTCTGAGTTCGTCCTCAATTATAGCCTGTTAAGCCGGGGATGTCAACTCTCCTGGTCATCGTCGAGGATGTGATAAGGGACCTCTATGACGTATCCTTTTTCGTCTCCCGCCGTGCCGCTCTGTACCTGGCCCGCTCCTGGGCTGGAGACCATATCTTGCAGGTGGTGCTTTACCACTTCAGGAGGACACATCTTGATGAAGAGCATGAGGCTCAACAGAATGGCCCCGATATCATCCAACTGGCCCAGGCCCAGGACCACATCGGGAATCAGGTCAATAGGAGAGAGAATGTAGATTAAAGCGGCCACAGGTATGGCCTTCAGCACGGGCGGGACACGCTTGTCTGTCAATAGACGCCAGGTCAGTTGAGCGTTCCTGATCAGTTCGGACAGGATGTCGCTCTGGTTAGAAGGTGGTCTAGACATCGCTCAGTTCCTTTCACAAATCACAAATTTCTGGAGCTGGTTGCTCCTCCTCCACATACGTATACGCACAAGCGGCCAGAAGGTTCCAGGTTTGTGCTACATTATACGTTGAAACGAAAATGGATCACGTCCCCATCCTGGACGGTATAATCTTTGCCTTCCAGGCGCATCAAGCCTTTTTCTCTGGCCACCACGAGGGAGCCGGCCGTTACCAGGTCGGCGTAGGGTACTACCTCGGCCCGGATAAAGCCACGTTCCATGTCGGTGTGCACCTTACCGGCCGCCTGGAGGGCGCGTGTCCCTTTGGGGATAGGCCAGGCCCGCACCTCGCGTTTGCCGGTGGCCGTGAAGAAGGTGATCAGCTCCAACAACTCGTAACCGGCCTGGATCACGGTCTCCAGTCCCGACTTATTCAGGCCCAACGTGCGGCGGTATTCGGTGGCCTCGTCGGGGGGCCATTCGTTCAGATCGGCCTCCACCTGGGCGCAGATAACAACCATAGACGTTTCCTCACTCCTGGTCACCTTACGCACCTGGGCCGCCAGCTTGCCCCCGTGAGGCAGATCCTCCTCGCCCACGTTGGCTACATAGAGACGTGGTTTGGCCGTTAACAGGTTGAGAGAGGCGGCTATCTTTGCTTCTTTGGTGGTCATGGCTAACCCCTGCGCTTTCTGCCCCCTGTCCAGGCAGTCTCGCAGGCGGGTCAGGACCGTAAGCTCCAACTCATATTGGGTGGACCGCCCTTTAGCCATTTTGCCCACCTTCTCCAGGCGGCGCTCCACGGTGGCCAGGTCAGCCAGGATGAGTTCCAGGTCGATGGTTTCGAGGTCTTCGATGGGGTTCAGCTCGGCGGTAACGTGGGGTACGTCCGGGTCGCGGAAACAACGCCCCACCAGGGCGATGGCGTCCACGGTGCGGATGTGGCCCAGGAATTGGTTGCCCAGCCCTTCGCCTTTATGCGCCCCCCGCACCAGCCCGGCGATGTCCAAAAATTCCACCGTGGCGGGCACCGCCCGTTCCGGCTTCACCAGGGCGGCGATATCCTCCAGGCGTTGGTCCTGGACCGTGGCCACGCCCACGTTGGGCTCGATAGTGGTGAAAGGGTAGCTGGCTACCGCTGCTCCGGCCTGGGTCAGAGCGTTGAAGAGGGTCGATTTGCCCACGTTAGGTAGCCCCACGATGCCAATTTGCAAGCTCATCCTGGTCGATCTCCCTGTAGCAGATGTCTGGCCCCCAAGCCGCTAGGCCCCGACTTTGGGCAGAGCCAGGTAAAAAGTGCTGCCCACTCCCAGCTTGCTCTCCACCCAGACCCGGCCGTTGTGACGTTCGGCGATGGACTTGACGATAGCCAGCCCCAGGCCCGTGCCTCTGATCTTGACCGTCTCGCGCCGTTTCAGGCGGTAAAATTTTTCGAAAAGACGCATCTGATCGGCCGGCGCAATGCCCAGGCCCGTATCCTGGACGCTGATCACAATCTGGCTATCCCTCTCCTCCACCCCCACCGTCACCGAACCGGCCGGGGTGTACTTGATAGCATTATCCAGCAGGTTGGTAATGGCCTGGCGCAGCAAAGTCTGGTCCCCGATAACGGCGGGCAGATGGTCGGGGATCCTGATTTCCAGTTTCAACCGCTTGATATCGGCCTGGCCGCGCAGCGCGTCTATCACCGCTTGGATAATCTCCTGTACCTGACAGGGCGCCATAGTGATCCCCACTCCGGCCTCGATCTTGCCGATATCCAGCAAATCGTCGATCAGTTCCGTCATCTGCTCGATGCCTTTGACGATGTTCTCAATAAACTCTTGTTGTTTGGGATTGACCTCGCCGACCATAGGGATCATGGTAGTGTAGCCCCGCATGAAGGTCAGCGGCGAACGCAGATCGTGAGAAACGGTGTTCACAAATTCGGATTTCATGTCGTCCAACTGTTTGAGGTGGGTGATATCACGCATGACTGCCACCCGGCCGGTGATCTGACCATCCCCATCGATGATCGGCGAGGCGCTGGCGTACAGGATGCGGCCATCGGGCAGGGCAATCTCCCTGGTCAGGGTTTCTTTACTCTGGCCGTCTATGGGCTGAGTCAACAATGTACCCAATTGTCCGTCGGCCACCACCTGAGGTAAAGAGCGGTTAACCACTTCGTGGGCATCCAGGCCAAAGCTCTGCTCGGCGGCGGGGTTAACCAGCAGCACCCTGTTAGCCTGATCGGTGACCAGAATGGCGTCAGAAGTGCTGGACAGGATGGTGGCCAGCCGCCCTCGTTCGCTCTCCACCACCTCAAACAGGCGGGCGTTCTCGATGACCACCGCCGCCTGGCTGGCCAGGGTGGAGAGAAAACTGATCTCCGAATCGCTGAACATCCGGGGGAGCGGGTAATCGATCCAGATCAAACCCACGATGCGGTCCTGAACCAACAGAGGCACCCCGACCATCGCCCCTACTCCCGCCTCGATCAGCGCCGGGCCAACCGTGCTCACCGCTCTGGGAGCGTTAGTGATGATCAAGGGTCTCCTGGTTTTAATTACTCGCCAGGAGGCTTCGTCCAGGTGGGGGGCGATCTCCCACCTAGTGGCCGTCAGTTGTCTCTTGACGAAGGCCCGCTCTGCCCTCGTACCTGCTTCGTCCAGCAGGATCAGGCGCACCGAGATGGCCGCCGTGGTCTGCATGGCCCCCTGGAGGATGGGGCTTAACCCCCGCTCCAGTTCCAGGCTGGCAGACACCGCCTGGCCGATCTCCAGCAGCAGGGAAAGCTCTTCCAGACGCTTCTTCAACCCCAGGCGCATACTCTCGAAGGCTACGCCCAGTTTTCCCACCTCGTCCTCGCCTTCCACTTCTACTTTGACCTCTAATTGGCCGCGGCTGATCTGGGTGGCGGCCAGGGCCAGGGCCTGGATGGGCCTGGTCAGACGAGCGGTGACCAGAGGAATGAGCGCAGAAGCGGCTAAACCGATCAGAGAGAGAATGATCAACAGAGGGGTGGATATCTGAGCGGCCAGGGAAAGGATGACCTCATACGGGACGACGATGACCACCACCCAGGGGTGGCCCTCGACGGGCAGATAATAAACCAACTGTCTTATGCCCCCGGCCCCCACCTCCTCGTAGGCCCGTCCCCGCGGGGCCTTAAAGCTACGCCGTGGCTGGTCGTTCGGGTGCCAGGTCTCAAGAAGACGGTCGGGGTCGCGATGGGCCACAATTCGCCCCCGGTCATCGACGATGAACCCCACCCCGGCCCCCATCGTCCATTGCAGATCGGACAGGATACCTTGCATCATAGGGTTGTTTGCCAGATCGGCGCGGCCTATCAGAAAGCCATAAAGCTCCCTCACCGCCCCTTCATCGGCCGGGCTGTGGTAAACGGGAGTGATGAAGGAAACGATAAACTCTCCTTCGCGTGTACGATGGACGGGGCTAACCTGGACGGCCTGGGTCTCCAGGGCACGGGACATCAGGGCGCGTTCCTGGTCCGCAATGGTCGTGTCGCCCACAGGAGGCTGGGGATAGACGTTGAGAAGGCCTGGTTCGGCATCCCAAAGGGCCAGTTGGTTGAAGAAGGCGTAGGTGCGCATGTCATGGTTTAAGCGGGCCTGACGGACGGTCGTTTCCTCGCTTTGCAAAATCTCGTCTCTGGCGAATTCGGTGATAAGCCCCTGGCCGGTCTGAAAGAAGAAGGGAATACGCCCGGAAGCGTTGCTGGCATCGCGTGCGGTTTGAATCACGGTTTGCTTGAGGGCTACGAAAATGGCGGTCACGTTGACGGCGTAGAACAGAGCTACAATGATGGTCAGGAGCATGGGCACGAAAAAGATCAGGAGACGACGGTTGAGGCTCCGGCTATAAGGCGGAGCACGCCGCTCGTGTCTGGGAGCCGGTTTAAATCTGGGTCGGATTATCAACAAAGCCTGTAGGACAGCCCCGGCGATGAAACTCTCGCCCAGAGAAGCAAGGGCTTCGACGGTCATGAGCGAGCCATAACGGACGAAAGCGAGAAGACTCGGCCCGGTAGTGTAGACGTAAAGGGAAAGGAGCAGGACGGGCCACAACAGACAACCAGCCAAAGGGCTGGCCACCAGCGGTTGCCGCAGAATGGCCGGCAGCCGTCCCCGGTAATCCTGTTGAACCAGGTAGCCGACCACCAGACCAAAAAGAGCGAGCTCGAAACTGTGAGAAAGACGATGACTGACGAAGGCGCCTCGTACCAGAGCGCCGACCAGGGCCACTACGCCAGCCGGTATTACCCCCAATGGAGCAGCCAGCAGAACGGGCACAGCCGCCAGCAGAAATAACTTACCCCCGGTGAAACCGACCCCAAAACTTGCCGACGACTCGGAGCCTGGCAGGGATAATATCAAGGCGTTGTTCAAGAACGCGGCGCTCAAAAGCAGACTGGTCAGGAAAAGAAGTCTTTGACCCCACAATCGACGAAAATCGCTCCGCCGCCAGTAGAGGGTTAAAATGAAAACCAGCAAGTACAGGGCTGAAAAGAGATAACCGACCGGGCGGACGGGTAGAGCCAGATATGGGTCACTCCATTGACCTAACAGACGGAATTGCATCGCCGTCCTCCACAGCGAATCCACTGTCTGGATTCACCGTTTCAGGGACTAAAGCGTCCAGGCGCGGTGAGTAGGGAAGTGGGGGAGCACCTTATCAGCCGGCTATTTCCCACCGCGCGAGGGCAATGTTTTGCCGAAAAGAATCAGTTTACTTTTATATTATATCATCGATTGCGCCACATCGCAACTTGATTCCACAGGCACCTGAGATAGTTTGCCCCCCAGGTAGGTTGTTCTGGCGGTGAGAGGGGCCAGGTGAAGTTGCGGCCGTCTATTCATCATCCCCAAAAAGCTCTGGGTAAAGCTTCCTGGTACAATCTGGACAAAGACCATGAGTGAATTTCGCTTCAGAGTGGTCACGAAAATAAACTTCCACTTGATGCCAATAGCCTTCGTCATCGCGTACCTTTTTGCAAGAAGCGCAAATAGGGAGCAGGCAGCTCAATGTTTGGGCCTTGCCAATGGCCTCTAGCAGTTCGAGCACAAGTTTCTCTCGCTCCTGGTAACGCGCCTGTAGCTCGGCGTTCAGACGGCGTAGTTCCATCATATCGCCAAAACGGGCTATAGCGATGGTGATAGCTCGTTCCATCTCGCGCCTGTTGGGAGGTTTGATCAGGTACGCTCCCACGCCGACCGCACTGGCCCGTTCGACCAATTGCGGAGTTTCATGGGCCGTCAAGATCACCACCGGCGTGGGATGGGACTCGTGGATGCGTTGGGTGGCCTCGATGCCGTCCATGTTGGGCATTACAATGTCCATCAGGACGACGTCAGGCCGCAAGGACCGGGTCATCTCGATGGCTTGCGGGCCATCGGCTGCTTTACCGGCAACGATATACCCCATCTCTTCCAATAACCCCTGGACCATTTCGCTGACCAGGGATTCGTCTTCGACGATCAATACTCTGGTATCTTTTTGCATATTCATCTTTGACACCTCTCCGGCCCATGACTCTGTCTCATTCGGCGTCGTTGGTAGCGTCCAACATTTGATTTTTGAATCGAATGGTGGTTACTGCGCCGTGGTCGTTGTGAAGGGCCAACTCTCCGTCCAGGTCGTGGTGGACCAGGGTTTGCATCAGGTATAACCCTACATTGCGGGTCTCCAACTGCAATACCTCTTCCGGATAACCCGGCCCATCGTCCCGAAACTCGAATAGCACGGTGTCACCTTCGGGGACGATGCGAACGCTGATGTACGTCGTGTGGCGCTCCGGCAAGGCATGTTTAGCGGCGTTGGTCACCAGTTCGTTAATCACCAGCGCCAGACTATTCGCCTGTTTGGGCGTCACCTGGACCGACGACGGGGACACGTTTACGGACAGGCGTTCATCGTGGGGGAGCGTTTGCAAGGCCGAGTGGATGATCCGCCTGACCAGTTTGCTCAATGGTAACGGCTTCCACTCGGCGTCGGAGAGCATGTTATGCACTGTAGCCAGTCCTCGTATCCGGTTAGCCAGATTTTTCAGAATGGTCTGGCAATCATGTGGCCCTCCCTTCCTGGCGTGGCGTTGTTCGGTGTAGAGCAGGCCGATGATGGCGGACAGGTTGTTCTTGACGCGGTGATTGACCTCGCGCAGCAGGGTGGCTTTGGTTTCGGCGTCCTGGCGGGCCCGTTCGTACCACTGAGCATTCTCGATAGCGATGGCTGCCGTGGCGGCCAGCGACTCCACCAGCCTCAGATCTGCGGCGTCGAAGCGGTCGGCCTCTATGTCCAGCACCTCGAGCACGCCGCTCACATATCCCTTGACCCTCAGAGGGACGCTGAGTATGGAGCGAAGCTCCACTCCGGCTTGCTGATCTATGTCCTTGTAGTAGCGCTCGTCGGCCCGCGCGTCCGACACGATCAGGCTCTCGCCGTGGCCAGCCACCCAGCCGGTAATTCCTTCTCCCGGCGGCAGGTGCCAGCCGCGCATGATCTTACCGCGAGGGCCAGAAGCCTGTCGGCAGACCAGTTCGCCCGTCTCGGGCTCGATCAACCAGACCGAAGCCCCGAACACACCCAGCAGATGGCTCACTGCTCCCAGGACAGTGGCAAGCACCTGATCCAGGTCCAGGGTGGAGTTGAACACCTGGCTGGCGTGGTTGAGCAGAGCCAGATCACGGTTGCGCTCTCGCAGTTCCTCCGCAGCCCGCTTGTGCTCGGTTTCCAACGCTTCCAGTTCCGCAACCCGTTGGCGCAGGTCTCCCAATTCGTTCATGAGTTGCCCTTTTGTTTTATCTTCGTCCTGCATCTTCAACCTCCCAAATCAGGCCAACCAAAATGCGCACTCATCACCTTGCCGCTGGAGCGAACCAGCCAGGGTTTTATTTGTTTGAGGCCGTGATAGAGCGTTCGGAACTATATTATACTGCAATGGCCTCCTTTCTGCAATAACACAGACTGAGAGGTGGGGTAGCATTTTGGTTTGAATTTTGTCCCCCGCCTCTCGACTCGGCGATGAACCCGTAAGATGAAACCGTCAACGGTAAAAACACGGATGGAAAGTGTAATTTGACAAAGACAACGGCCTTTGCTATATTCAAGGATATGAAGCTCTTAAAGCTGAAGACCCATTCGGCTTTCATGGCCGGAATAATGGTCATAATTATGGCGCTGGTTTTTTACGTAGCCACCCTGGATAACGGTCTGCGTCTGGAGGAACTCAAGGGCGGCGATTTGATCACCCACCAGTACGCCCAGGTGCAGGCCCGGCCCAGCAATGCCCCCGGCTATCCGCTCTATACCATGCTGGGCTGGCTCTGGTTTCACCTGGGAAAGGTCCTGTTGCGCCCCTGCTTCAACCCCATAGAGATTTTGTCTCTTTACTCCACGCTCTGGGCTTTGGCGGCCCTGGCTACCCTCTATGTCCTCATCCTGGAGACCACCGAGGGCAATTGGCCGGTGGCGGCTCTATGTACCCTGTTCTTCAGCGTGACCTATTTTTTCTGGTACTACAGCATCAGCACCGAACAGTATACCTCGGCTGTCTTCCAGACCCTGCTCATCGTCCTTTTTGCTTTCCGCTGGGAGCGGAGCGGCCAGGATAAATACCTCCTCCTTCTGGCCCTGATGGTGGGCCTGGTGCTGGCTAATCTCATCACCGTGTTGCTGATCCTGCCCCCGCTGGTCATTTTCATCCTGAGCAGGCAGCCTCGTCTCCTGGGTCGCCCCAAAGTGATGGCCCAAAGCCTGCTGCTCACTCTCCTGCCTCTCCTGAGCTACATTTACGTTTACGTGCGTGGGGCGCAGCACCCTGAATGGCGCGGGGCCGGTCAGTGGCCGACTGCCTGGGCCTGGTTCCTGTCCTTCATCGGCACCCGCCAGGGATGGGACGAACTGACCTGGAGTGTGGGGCCTTTTACCGCCGAGTTTCCCTGGCGCATCTTCTGGGAGATGACCCCCGTGGGTCTGATCATCGCTTTTGTAGGCGTCTGGCTGCTGGGCAAACGGCGGGCCCTATTCCTGTACGGCACTTTCGCTCTGTACTTCCTCTTCAGCTACATCGACCGTCACGGCAACTGGTATCAGGTCATCATGCCTGTCTATCCTCTGCTGGTGTTGGGCCTCGCCGTGCTGGCTGACAGGCTGTGGCGCGCCGGCCGGGAGGGGGCCAATTCCTGGTCACGGGGGGCGGTGGTGCTGGGCCTGGTGACCCTGATCGTGGGCCGCCTGGCTACCCAGGACTCCCGCATTCTCCAGCACAACCGGCCCGAGGACGACGCCCTGCTTCCCGGCCGGGCCATCCTGGAGGACGAGCCGACCCCCCAGGCGGCCATCGTGGGCGACCACGACGAGTACCTGTCCCTCGGTTACCTGACCCAGATATGGGGCGCCCGCTCCGACGTACAGGCCATCTACCCCGAAGATGCGCCCGCCGTGCTGGAGCGCGGGGAGCGTCCCCTGTACGTCACCCGGCAGGCGGCCCCTTTGGTTCTGGAGCGGTGGCTTTCGGACGTTCATCTTTCGGGCCAGGGGCTTAACCTGATCGCCGTAAGTTCCGAGCCTCAGATGGCCGCCCCTTCGCCCACCGATATGCGTCCCGTGGACCAGGAGTTGGGGGGCCGGCTGCGCCTTCTGGGATACGAGTGGGAAACAAAAAGCGCGGACTCTCTCCACGCCACAAACGCCACAAAACTGCACCTGACTTTCTACTGGCAGGCTTTGGTCGAAATGGATCATGACTACGCTATCTCGGTGCGTCCTACTTTAGAGGGGCAATTCATCTTTGTGGAGGGGGCGCTTCTCCAGGCGGATAACCCCCATCCGGTGTGGGGGCACTACCCCACCTCGCGTTGGGCGGCGGGCGAAGTGGTGCGTGATGATTACCTCGTCCTCCTGCCCCCCGGCCAGCCCTACGACGGAGTGACGGTCGTCGTCTATCGTCCCCTGGACGGCTCTTTTGAGGATCTGGGGACGGTTATGCTTGGCCTTGATTAATACACCTTTTTCTGTGATTGTTTGACACATCTTTTACTTTAATGCTATAATGTAACCAGATCACTTTGTCCGAGCGGGTCGTATCTTACGACACGGAGAAGAACACATCAATAGGAGGAAACGATGATTAACATTTACCGGATTACCAACCGGGCCGACCATGACCTGATCGAGTATCAGGGTGACAAATCGGATGTAGACGCGATTAGCAATTTAGAGTTTCAGTCTAGGCCAGCCCAAAAAGGATATGACGTAAACTACTACACATGGGCAAGAGATCAAAAACGTAAAGAGCTGCTCAAACGGCTTGAAGAATATCTGCGTCGGAACTATCAGCCTACTGAAATACGCTTGTCGTTATTCCCAGGCAGCAAGTCATTACCGGCTGATCGTCCAAAGAGAGATTGGAAACAAACTATAAGCGCGACCATTCGAAATCAGTTCAAGGAAACAGGGGCACGTGTATGCGGCATACGGGTGATACTAGGTGAACCACAACACTTTGAGGAAGTAGAAGCGAACCAAGCCGTTGAATATCGCATCTGGATCGATCCCAATTGGCGTCCCTGGCTGTTGACCGATTTTGACTGCCCTCTATTTCTCGACGGGCGATCTGTTTCGCTTGAGCAGATCGCACTACGCTATCCAGAGAACGCCGAAGTTAGACGCGCCATCAAGGAATTCACAACTCGCACCACCGAAGAGCTATTTGACCGAATGCGTGAGTTTGTTAAGCAGGTCGGCGAACTTAAGATTGCCAGCGGATTGTCCTTGTCTTTTTCTTCGGAGCCAACTTCTGCATCACAGGCCGGATTCCAGACTTGGTATTGGTTTCACGATACCAATACAGCTTTGAAATTGGGCAAAGGGTTCGAGGGTATCCTAGCTAAAGAGCTGCTAGAGCAAAATACTTGCCCGGTTGGGTTGCAGTCGTTTCCTACGAATCTCCAGGTGGTGTTACTATATCCGTCAGATCTAACTGACCGGCGTCTTTGTCGTGTTAGCAATTGGAGCAGTGTGATTGGCAGACCGTTGAACATTCTAAAGACCTTTGTACCAGATTATGAAGTGCCAGTGACTAGGATACCTTACCGGCTTGATGCTATTGAAAAAGCTATCAAGGACTATCGTGAGATTCTTAGCAATGATCGCCGTGTCTTGGTTTTGTTCTTTATTCCCCCAGAATGGGCACGTGACAGTGATGATCCTCTTTGGCGAGACGCAGATGTTCAGACGCATTCCTTGAGTGACAGATTACATGAAGTGTCACGTAATGGGATGTCACAATGCTACTATATTAGTCCACTTGACTGGACTCTTGCACATCATACTAAAGGATTAGAGTCATCATTCACATCTGCGATGCTTAAAGGCTTGTTCGTGTTAGGGTGTCAGCATTGGACAGTAGCACGTATGCCACTGGATGGACGTAATCCTGATGAGGTTGCTTTCGTCGGTTTGGATGCAGGCCAGGGCCCTCCAAGGCTCGCGGGCACAATCTTCGATGGTCAAGGTGTGTGGTTGGGTTATCACATCGTGCCTTGCAAAGGCGGCGGAGAGGTTGCTTCCTCAAGTGAGTTGCAGCAAGTGGTCAAACGGTTGTTGGAATACTATGAGCAAATAATGGACCACACGCCACATCACCTCATCGTTCATCGCGACGGTCTGCTTAAGGACGAGTTGACGGGCTTCAAAGCATTGGCAAAGAAACATGGTTTCTCTTTTGACCTGGTAGAAGTTCCCAAGAGCGGAGCGCCGCGTTTCTACCAAGCAAGGAACAAGGAGGCGACGCCCTCAGCAGGGATTGCTGTAGGGCGAGAGGAGGTTGGCATAGCGTATCTCGTAAACGTGCATTCCGTGCGAGAAAGAGGTATCTTACCAGCGCCCAAAGCTCTGTGTGTGCGAAAGGTTGAAGGGCCTACTTCGTTGAAGACTCTTGCGGCACAAGTTTTCTGGCTCAGTCGTTTGCACATAGGTTCATTTCATCGTAGTGCAAGCCTACCCGCGACTACGGCCTATGCAGACACTCTTGCAGACAAGAAGAGAAAGCTACGGTCAGAATGGGGCAGCGTTATTAAGCCACCATCACGGATTCCTTATTTCCTGTAAGTGCTGGGAGCAAAGTTATTGACCGAAATGCAAGGAGAGGGATGGCCCGGTGTTGTATAACCTGCCGACGGCGGCCCCTGCACCGCTCAAGGAGCGTACTTAACCCCATGAACCGTTTGCTGACGACTGAGAAACCTGGCCGTTGGCTGGCTATTTTCGAGGCTTTTTTGGTGGCCGCCATCTGGTCTTCGTCGTTCGTTTTCATTAAGATGGGAGTGGCTCACATCAAGCCATTGACGATGGCCGGAGCGCGTTACTTCCTGGCTTTCCTGTTGCTCCTCCCCCTGGTGGCCCATCGTGGAAGAAAGGCAAGCGGTTCCCTCCCACTTCGCTCCTGGGTGCGTCTGTTCCTTATGGGCTTCAACGCCTATACCATTGGAAATGGCGCCCTTTTCTGGGGCCTGCAATACGTCCCAGCGACAACAAGTTCCTTCCTGTGGAGCTTTATGCCGTTGGTGGTTCTCTCTCTGGGCATTATATGGCTGCGGGAAGTGCCCACCCTCTGGCAGATAGCGGGGGTTTTGATCAGCCTGGGGGGTAGCTGGCTCTTTTTCTCCCCCGGTTTAAGGGCAGGAGAACCTCTGGGGATAGGTGTCCTCACCGTGGGGTTACTGGGTTTTGCCTTATTCACCGTCCTGGGGCGAGAAGTAGCCCGAGAGCGGCAGATAGACATCCCCGTTTTGAGCGCTTTGCCTTTGGGCTTTGGGGGTGGGCTTCTCCTTCTTTTGGCTCTCCCCCTGGAGGGAATGCCTGACTTTTCCGCCGCGGGCTGGGGCATTGTCCTTTGGCTGGCAATCGTCAACACCGCCTTCGCCTATATACTGTACTACCATTCGCTCCAGGTGCTAACCGCGCTGGAGATAAATATGATATTCAACCTGACGCCGCTGGGGACCGCCGTAATAAGCTGGTTCCTGTTGGGCGAAAGGCTGAACGTCTCCCAGATCATGGGGATGGTTACAGTCATCGCTGGTGTGGCCGTTGTACAAGGGGGAAGAAGAGGAACTGACAACATCGGGTGATACGGGTCTTGCCTGAAACGCTTGTAAGCTTCTCTGGCCTGACGCTGGATGTGTTTCGGAAGCGCCTTGAATGCCTTGCGAAAGCGCCCCGTCGTGTGGGATGTCATAGCTTATCCGGGTCAAGCACCTGAGTTCGGCCTGCGCGAAACTCGGCGAGCGCTTCATCGGCCAACTGAGCAAGCGCGTCAGCGGAATTGGCAAAAGTTTCTTCCCAGCGTCGTTCGGAAGCAAGCTCTTCGAGTATCCAGGTGGCGAACGCATCTTGCTCTTGCTGGGGCAGCTTAGAAACCTCGGCAAATGCTTTCTCAAGAAGTTCAGTCATTGCTAGTCGTCCATCTCTTCAAATTCTTCCACCAGGATAGGCGGCACCCATTCCTCCGGCACCCGCTCGTCGATGTCCAGGTCGGTGAACACGTCCAGCGGGTTGGACAGCATCCGCTGTCGCTTGTCGATTGGGTCAAAGCGGTCCTGGTCGGTAGACCCCAGCCGGGTGGGCAGGAAAGCCATCTTTTCGTAATAGGTGCTGCCGCCGGGCGCCCGGATCACCCGCTGGGGGTTCGGGGTGGCGAAGGTGTAGATCAGGGGACGAGCGGCATAGGCCCAGGGCCCCCAGTGCATGTATATGTAAGGTTGCTCCACCCGCGACAGCCCCGTTGGTCGCCGCATGTGGGCCAGCTCCAGGTTGATCCCGGCGAAGGCGCATTCCAGATCGCGGTTGTAGAAGGCCAGCCAGGGCGTGTCGGCCTCGATGATCAACCCCCGCGTGGGGTGCCTGGGCTGCTCCTTGATGACCACGCTGCCGATTTCCCCGTTGGGCTTCTTCCAGGCGAATTCCCGCACCACGTTGTGATTGAGGACTATCTCGCCGTTGCGCAAAGCCTGCACGTCGAGGTCCTTTAGCACGTCCATGGTGGAGGTCATGATTACGTAGGGAGTGTGGGCATAGAAGATGTAGGTGATGGAAACCTGCACCTCCGGGTACAGGGGCATAGGCCCCCACCGCTTGGTGGTGAAGAAGATGGGGCCGCCAAATGAAGTGTACCCTTCCGGCGGATCCCAGTCGGAGGCGTGTATCCAGGTACGCGGCGGGGCGTAAACGCCCGGATTCCAGTGTAAGGCCCCGTTGGTTTCCAGGTGGTGGTCAAAGACGACGTTGACCCCCATCTTCAGGTGCACCTCGTCAATGGCTCCGCTGAGAGGGTGCAGCAGCGTCCGATAGTAGGAGTTCTCGACGGTCAGGCCCAGCCCCTCGCCGCTGACCACCAGATCGGAGGGGTAGACGGGCGCTTCAGCCTGGGGGTTGCCGTAGAAGACCAGGTACACCTTCGAGGACAAGGCCGGGATGTCGGCCAGGAAGGCCAACTCGACGGTGGTGGTCGGCTGGCAATGCTGGTCGGCGAACCCGTCCCAGGTGGAGACGGCGTAAACCTGGCAGGGCACTTCGGTGGAGACGCCGCTGCCGGGGTCGATAGCCACCACCCGCATCTCTTTTTCGGGGGCGGTAAGCCGGTCGGCGTACAGGCCCAGGGTGATGTGTACCGGCTCGCCGGTGCGGGCCAGGTCCTCAGGTTCGGACAGCACCACGCTGGCGTAATATTGCCAGGCCGGGTGCCAGTAGCCGCTGCTCGACGGGGCGGCGAAAGACTCGGCCAGGGCAATCTGCTCGCCGCCCTCGGTTTGGGCCTCGATCTCCACCCGGTTAGACGAACCGTTCTCCCATTCCAGCCGCACCACGATGGTCGATTGGGCCTGGGCCAGCATTTGCATGTGGCGGTTGAACTGGCCGTCGTTGTAAACCCAGAAATCGCGCGTCCGCTGGCCGTTGGTCAACACTCGTTTCACGGTGCAATCCTGGGCTGTCTCCACCGCCAGCTTGAGGTGATAAAAAGGATACTGCGGAGTGGGAAAAGAGTAAGCGATGGCTTGTAGAGCATTAGCGTTCATGAAAGATAAACCTCCTTTAGTCTGCCTGGGAGCCAACTCCCAGGCTAAAAGCTGAAGCAAGCTAAAGCTTGCTATTTTTTCAAAACTCGCGCTGGGAAGGGGGTTGTCACCTCTTTTGGGGACATACCACCGTTCCTCCGCCTCATGCTACCGGCAATCGGAACACCGGGGCCAGACTTACCGGTTGCGTTGTTTCCGGTTCAAGTTGGAAGAGCGCGTCCAGCACCGCGAGGTCCAGCACAGTATAGCCACAGATAGGACAGACATGGGCCGGGATGTCTTCGACAACGATGGGCTTCCCATTGCGAACAAAGGTGTGAATGATAGTTCGCTCCTCCATCTCACCAGGACAGCCTTGAATAGGACAGTTCACGTTGCACCTCCTCTTCGGCTGCATGTAGGGAAATCTTGACCTGTCCTGTTACAGCAGCTTGGCAAATACGGTCGAGCTTTTCAGCAACGTCCATGCCTCTTATACCATACTCACTCGTCTTCCATCCTCCTCGAATTCTTCCACCAGGATCGGCGGCTACTTGCTGCCTGCTGCTCGCTGCTACCTGATCCCGCCCGCCACCAACCCCTTGACCATGTAGCGCCAGACGGGCACCACCAGGATCAGGGTGGGCACCAGGCCGATGGCGATCCCGGCGCTGAGCAGCCCCCAGGTAACGTCCGGGTTCCAGGACACAGAGGACAGGATAACGGGCAGGGTGCGGGACTCTCGGGACGTAGTGATCAACAGGGCGAACAGGAACTCGCTGTAGGAGATCATAAAAGAGAACAGCCCCGTGCCGATCAGACTGGGCAGCGCCAGGGGGATGGTGATCCTGAAAAGGGTCTGAAATGGCCCACAGCCATCCAGTTGGGCCGCCTCCTCGATCTCTTCGGGGATGCCCCGAAAATAGAGAGTCAGGATGAGCACGGTGAAAGGCAGGGTCAGGGCCGAGTATATGGCAATGAGAGCCCCGTACTTGTTCAAGAGGCCCAACTTTTGAACGATGGTGTAATAGGGCACGGCCAGGGCTACAGCCGGGATCAGGCGGCTCATGGTGACGAAGAAGAATGTGCCGGTGCGGCCCCTGAACCACAGGCGGGCATAGGCAAAAGCGCCCAGGCTGCCCACAATACAGTTGATGATCATTACGGATAAAGCCACGATAAAACTGTTGACTATGGTTTGGGGCACGAGGCGCACCTCTTGCGAGATCATGGTTCGCAACTGGCCGGTGACCTCGTGGGACCTGGGAATCTGGCCGGTGAAGATGTAGTTGTAGTTGTCCAGGGTAAAACCGTGCTTAAACCAGGTGGGCGGGACGGATAAAATGGCATTCTCCGGCAAGATGCTGGACAACACGATCCAGGCCAGTGGGCCCAGGATGAAGATCGCCAGCAGCACCGCCCCAACGTAAATGACAATACGTCCCAGTTTCACGATTCCTTTCCTCCTAAGAAGGCGTCGCGGGGGATCAGTTGCAGGATGATCAGGATAATGACCACCGACACCAGGGCCAGGATGACGGCCAAAGCTGCCCCTCTGCCGTAGCTGAGCATCTTGAAGAACTCCGACCAGATGAAATAGCTGATGAACATGGTGCTCGTGCCCGGCCCTCCGCCGGTGAGACCGTAGGTCAGGTCGAAGGTGGTCAGCCCCATCAACAACTCGTACAAAACGACGATGATCAGCATGACCTTGACGCCGGGCAAAGTGATGTAGAAGAAGCGTTGCAACACCCCGGCCCCGTCGATAGCCGCCGCCTCGTAAAGCTCATTGGGAATGGCCTGCATGGCGGCCAGGGTCAGCACGGTAGCCATCGGGAACTGCATCCAGATGTGGGCAGTCGCCACCGCCATGGTAGCCAGTTGGGGGGTGGTGAGCCACTGGATGTAACGGGAGATGACCCCCAACGAGTAAAGGACGCCGTTAAGCGCCCCCCAACTGTCGCTGAAAACCCCTTTCCAGATCACGCCGCTGATGGCCGCCGGGATTGTCCAGGGCAAAAGAATGGCCGCTTTCAGAACGAAATCGCCGAAGAAGCGCTGGTTGAGCAGAGAAGAGGATAGCACTCCCAGCAACACGATGATCGGGACCGAGAGGCCCGTGAAGACCAACGTGTTTCTGATTGAATCAAAGAAATAGGTGCTGGTGATAACTTTCTCGTAGTTTTTGAGACCGACGAAGGCGGGCGGCAGGATAGGCGACATCTTTTGAAGG
The DNA here is from genome assembly GCA_964646625.1 of uncultured Anaerolineales bacterium. GTDB lineage: Bacteria > Chloroflexota > Anaerolineae > CAZYHC01 > CAZYHC01 > DAOULT01. The sequence goes on along the minus strand of CAZYHC010000004.1, from coordinate 70,945 downwards.
CTGATCCACAGGGCGTAGCCGTAGGGGTAGAGCGTGAAAACGGCCATGACCAGCAACAGAGGAGCAACCATCAAATAGGCTTGGAGCGGTTCATCTCCGCGGCCCAGGCGGCGCGGTTCCATCGCCCGTCCCACAGTCGCCTCGTTTTGTCGCTTGAATGCCATTGCTTACCACTCTCCAAACAGGTGCCTGGCACAACGAACGTTCGCTGTTGAAGTGCCAGGCACCTGAGGTTGCCAACTGCTTTATTCAGCGAACTCTTCCTTTAGCTCCTCGGCCTTGGCGGCAGCGGCGGTCAACGCTTCCCCGACCGACACTTCGCCAGCCACCGCTCGCACCAACTGGATGCGCATGAACTCACCCCAGATGCCGTACCAGACCGTCTGGTTGCGGGCGCGGGCCAGTTTAGCCTGCTCCTTCAGCATCTCAGGGTCGATCCACTGGGCGAAGGATGCCTGCACGTCGGGGTCATCGTAGAGCGGCAACTGGCCGAAGCCCAGCCCTTTCTCTACGGCCCAACGCTTGGCCACCGGATACTCGCCTTCGTACTCTCCGCCGAAGTATTTCATGAACTTCCAGCAGGCGTCTATGACCTCTTCGCCGCGCTCGACGGCCATCTGGGTCATGTTGTAGAACTTGCAGAAGCCATAGGTCTCGTGGGTGTCGCCAGGCATGAGAGCGATCTTGAACTGACCGGCCAGCGGCGAAGAGGCCGCGTTGTTCAACTCAGCCAGGTTATAGTTGTAGAGCACGGTGAAGGCGTGTTGGCCGGTGTTCAGGGCCTTGACCACGTCGGTTTCGTGGGGCAGCAGGGCAACCAGCCCCGCGGCCTTGACGTCGGCCAGCCATTGCAGTTGTTGCCAGGCCGGGCTGCCCTCCTCGGCGAACATGACGTTGAACTCCTCGTCAAACAACTCGCCGCCCCGACCGAAGGTCATGGCCGTGAAGTTCTCCAGGGTGGTAGGCATCTCCTGGGCGAACTCCAGGGCGATGGGCACCTCTATACCGGCCTCACGCAAGGTCTGGCACTGCTCCAACAGTTCGTCCCAGGTTGCTGGCGGAGCGTCGATCCCGTTATCTGCCAGGATTTTCTCGTTGTACTGGAAAGTGGTGATATCGGCGTAGTAGGATAGACCGTACAGTTTGCCATCGTAAGTCATGTCCTTGATGGCATAGCTCACGGTATTTTCCTTGTAGTACTCGGCCTCTTCTGGGAAGTAATCCTCTATGGGCACCACCCAGCCGGCCTTGGCAAATTCGGGCAGCCAGTCTCCACCGTTGTAGCACACGTCGGTGGGGGTCTTGGAGCTGAAGCGGTTGACCATCGTCTCGTGGTAGGCCGTCCACGAGAAGTCGGTCAGGGTCACCTCAAAGGCCCCTTCGTACACTTCCTGAACCTTCTCGATGTTCTCCAGGATGGTCTCCACGCTGTAGCTCCAGACCACGAAGTCGAGGTGAATGGGCTCAGCAGCCCTGGCTATTCTCAGGGGCAGCCCGTGGTGGCTCAGCGCCGCGGCAGCCGTACCGGCGCCCAACACCTTCAGAAAATCTCGACGGTTAATCTTTCTCATTATCATCATCCTCCTTCTTTTATTATGTGCCGTCTTTTCAATAGAAAAATAAGCCCACCGGTTTAGATCATACTCTCACCTCCCACCATTGAGTTTGCGAGGCCCTCGGCTCATTCCAGGGCTACCACCATTATATCACATCTTCGGCGCTTTTTCAAGATTTCTGACCAGAAGGGGGGTCTGTCCAGGATTTCAGGCGAGTCTCTTTTCGCCCGCTCCCAGTCCCCGTCTCGGGGACGAGGGTTGGAACAGTTGACCCCGGTCCGACTTTGACAGGACCTTGCCAGAAGTTTGAAGTTCGATCTTTACAGAAATCCCCGGCTGTGCTAAAATAGGCGTGGTGATTGCTCGATGATCGCACTTTTTAGCGAACCTGTGGAGATGTAAAGACATGAGGCTACGAAAACCACGTCCCCTCACCAGAGGGCTCATGTGGGCTTTGGCTTTTATCCTGGCTTTTCTCATCATCTGGCACAAACTGCGCATCGTGATCTTCGTCAACGTCTCTCTGTGGGGATTGATTATCTTCTTTCTGGGACTGGCGGTGGTCATCTACCTGATCTTCGACGTGGTGCTGGGGTGAGAATCGGGTGAGACCCGCTGGCCCGGACGAAGAAAAGAAACACCGGCCTGTGCAGGCCGGCGTCCACCTATCATGATTGCCGCTGGCCTTGTGCCAGCGGGTCTCGGTGAAGGCTCAGGCTGGTTGCGCGGCCAGCCAGGCTTCCAGGCCGACTTCCTGGATACGACGGCAGTTATCCAGAGCCTTGCTAGGCTCGTCAACCTTGCCGGGCTCAGCGTCTATCCACTGGCGCTTCTCACAGGGCAGGTCGGCGCACTCCCAACAGCCCGCCAGGTTTCGCTCCCTGGCGCAGATGCGGATCTCGCACTGAGGGGGGCCGCCACCCGCCAGGCAACCCTGGCAGTCAAAGGCCGCCAGCCAGCCCAGAACGCCCTCGAACTCGGTATAGCCTTTCAGGGCCGGAACAAACTGGGCCGCTTCGGGAGCCCATTGGGCCACGCCGTAGGCGTCGAGCAGACTTTGCAGGGAATTTGCCGCCTGTTTGAAACTGCCCTTGTAGACGTCGCAGGCGCCACAATAGAGGCCGCAGTAGGTCACCAGGTCTTTCTTTTCGCTCGTGCTCATCGGGTTCACCTCCTTTGGTTATTAGAACTAATGTTCTAAAGCGATTATACCACAACGGGTGTTTTTTGTCAAGTTCCATTCGGAGGTAAAAGTTGCGACTCACCGCCGAAGAACGGGCCATGCTGGCCGGCCAGCAGGGGCCAGGCGTGCAAAAGGCGATGGAAATCGTGGTGGCCCTGGGCCAGATATACGGGGCAGAGGACCTGGTGCCCGTGCAGAGCGTGCAGGTGGCGGGCGTCAGTTTCAAGAATCTGGGAGAGGCCGGGCTGGAGTTCCTGCGAGAGTGGGCGGGCCAGGGGGCGCGGGTGCGGGTGCCGACCACCCTTAACCCGGCCGGCATGGACCTGACCGACTGGCGGGCGCTGGGTTTCCCGGAGGAGTTTGCCCGCCGCCAGATGGCAGTTATCGACGCATTTCAAGCGATGGGCATCGCTCCTGGCTGCTCGTGTACGCCGTACCTGGTGAGCAACGTGCCCCGGTTCGGTCAACACCTGGCCTGGAGCGAGTCGTCGGCGGTGAGCTTCGCCAATTCCATTCTGGGGGCGCGCACCAACCGCCAGGGCGGCCCCGGCGCCCTGGCGGCGGCTGTCGTGGGGCGCACGGCCAGATACGGCCTGCACCTGGACGCCAATCGTAAGGCCAGTCACGTCGTCGAGGTTCGATGCCCGCTGAGATCGGAGGCAGATTATGGGGCGCTGGGGTATCTGGTGGGCAGGGCGGTCAGGGATGGCGTTCCATATTTCAGGGGAATGGGGAATGGAGAGTGGGGATTAGGGAGCGGGGATTGGGGATTGGGAAAGGGCCCACTCCCAGGCCCCAAATCCCTGATCCCTCTCAAGGCGTTGGGGGCGGCGATGGCCGCCAGCGGGGCAGTTGCTCTCTACCACGTCGAGGGCCTGACCCCGGAGGCGCGCAGGGGCCACGTCGTCGCTCCCGAAGCGCAGACCCTCACTTTCGACAGCCTGGACGAGGCTTACGCCGCCCTGAACGCTCCCATCGACGACGATCTCGATCTGGTCAGCATCGGCTGTCCCCACGCCTCTCTGGAAGAGATCGAAGCCATAGCCACCTGGCTCAAAGGCAGGCGAGTTAAGACCAGGCTGTGGGTCACGACTGCTCGTGAGATCAAGGAAATAGCCCGCCAAAAAGGCTGGCTGGAAACCATCGAGAGGGCGGGCGGCCAGGTGGTGGCCGATACCTGCCTGGTGGTGGCCCCCATTGAGATGCTGGGCGTGCACCACGTAGCCACCAATTCGGCCAAGGCCGCATTCTACGGCCCTGGACATTGTGGGGCCAAAGTGCACTTTGGCCCCCTGGAACAATGCCTGGAAGCAGCGGTAAGCGGTAGGTGGTCTTCCAGTTTGCACCGCTGAGGCCGCTGAGAGCGCCGAGAACAGCGAACGTTCGCTGTTGAAGTCTCAGCGAACTCCGCGTGCCCTGCGGTGAGAAAATGATCAGCAGAAGGAGACGTGTACCTGTGTTATGGAAAGACTATTTCATCCCCAATTCGGTTGAGGAAGCCCTGGAAATATTATGCGGCTTCCAGGGCCAGGCGCGTATCATCGCCGGGGGCACCGACCTGGTCATCCAAACCCAGGACGGCACCTGCCAGGCCGATGCCGTAGTAGACATCACCCGTATCCCGGACCTGAACACCATCGCCCTGGAAGACGATTACATCGTCCTGGGAGCGACCGTCACCCACGCTCAGGCGGCGGCTTCGCCCCTTATCCGGGAACGGGCCGGGGTTTTGGCGGCGGCCTGCGCTGTGGTGGGCTCGCCTCAGATTCGCAACGTGGGTACGGTGGTGGGCAACGTGGTCAACGCCCTGCCTGCCGCGGACGCGGCGGTGGCCCTCTTCGCCCTGGACGCCGAGGCCCAGGTAACAAGTCCTGGTTTCCGGTGCTGGCTGCCCATCGCCGATCTCTACGAGGACGTGGGCCAATCCTGCGTGGATCCTTGCGCCCAGATGGTCACTGCCCTGCGTTTTCGCCCCTTGAACGAGGGACAGGGTTGGGGGTTCCAACGCCTGACCAGGCGGCAGGCGGTGGTGTTGCCCATGCTGGTCGTGGCGGCGGTGGTGGCCGTGCAGGAGGGTATTTGCCAGGAGGCCCGCCTGGCTGTTGGGCCTGTAGCCCCCACCCCTTTCCGGGCAGAGGAGGCCGAAGCGGCCTTGAAAGGCCAGCCAGCGGACGAGGCACGTTTCAAACAGGCGGCGGCCCTGGCCGTTGAAGCAGCCCACCCCCGTGACAGCCTGCTCAGGGGATCGGCGGAGTACCGCGCCGAGATGGTAGGGGTGCTGGTCCGCAGAGCATTAAGTCAGGCGATCAGGGAATAGGTGCCTGGCCCAGGTGATGGTGCGCGGCACTTTCTTTTCATAGTGCCGTGCACCTTCGAGCGCACCATCGCACGCAATGGGAGGAATACATGCCAACTTTGACCATGAATCTTAACGGCCAGGACGTTTCGGTGGAGATCGAGGCCGACGAGTTACTGGCCTGGGTGCTGCGCGACCGGCTGGGGCTCATCGGCACCAAGATCAGTTGCGGGGAGGGGGAGTGTGGCGCCTGTACGGTCATCGTCGAGGGCCAGGCCGTCGATTCCTGCCTCTACCCGGCCATGAAAGCCCAGGGCCGTCGGGTGGAGACGGTGGAGAGCCTGAAGGTAAACCGCCAGTTTCACCCCTTGCAGCAGGCTTTCATCGAAAAGGCTGCTGCCCAATGCGGCTACTGCACGCCAGGGATGCTGATGGCGGCCAAAGCCCTGCTGGACGAAAACCCTAACCCCAGCCGTGAGGAGATCAAAGAAGCCATCTCCGGCAATCTGTGCCGGTGCACGGGCTATTACCAGATCGTGGAAGCCATAGAGCTGGCCGCTGAAAAGCTAAAAGGGAGCCAGACATGAAAGAATCCGTGATCGGCAGAAGCGTGACCCGCCTGGACGTGCGCACCAAAGTGACTGGCGGGCGGAAATATCCCCAGGATTTCTACATGGAGGACATGTTATACGCCAAAGTGGTATGGAGCGCCCACCCCCACGCCAGGATCGTGAAGATCGACACCAGCGCGGCGGAGTCTCAGCCGGGGGTGGTGGCCGTCCTCACCCACCAGGACGTGCCCGTCAACGAGTTCGGGATCAACGTCAAAGACCAGCCGGTGTTGGCCGAGGGCAAGGTGCGCTCAGTGGGCGATCCGGTGGCCCTGGTCATCGCCGAGAGCGAGCGAGAGGCCGAAGCGGCGCGGGAATTGGTGACCGTCGAGTACGAGCCTTTGCCCGTAGTCGCCGATGCCAGGGAAGCGATGCAACCAGGCTCACCCCTGGTCCACGAGGAGAAGGGCACCAACGTTCTCCAGCACTTCAAGGTCCGCAAGGGGGACGTGGAGCGGGGCTTTGCGGCTTCCGACGTTATCGTGGAAGGGAGCTATTACACCCCGCGCGTGGAACACGCTTTCATGCAGCCGGAGGCCGGGCTGGGCTACATCGACGAGCAGGGGCGGGTAACGATCATTGTGGCCGCCCAGTGGGCGCACGACGATATCCACCAGATCGCCCACGCCCTGAATTTGCCGGAAGACCAGGTACACGAGATCGTCCCTGCCATCGGCGGGGCCTTTGGCGGGCGGGAAGACATCTCCCTCCAGATTTTGGTGGCCCTGGGAGCCTGCCACACCCGTCGCCCGGTCAAGCTGGTCTATAGCCGGGAGGAATCGATCCGCGGGCACGGCAAACGCCATCCCTTCTTCATGAAATACAAGACCGGAGCCACCAAAGACGGCAAACTGACGGCTGTAGAGATCGAGGTCATCAGCGACGCCGGGGCCTACACTTCGACCAGTATTCCGGTGCTGGCGAACGCCACCACTTTTGCCGCCGGCCCCTACGTCGTTCCTCACGCCAGGATAGATGCCTACACGGTCCACACCAACAACATCCTCACCATGGCTATGCGCGGTTTTGGAGCCACCCAGCCGCCGGTAGGGTATGAGCTTCAGATGGACAAACTGGCTGAGGCCCTGGGCATGGACCCGGTGGAGCTACGGCTCAAGAACCTGGTGGAAGAGGGGTCGGTGGCCGTCACGGGCAACGTGATGAGCCACGGGGTGGGCATCAAGCAAACCCTTATAGAAGCGGCCAAAGCCGCCGGCTGGCGGGAGGAAGATGGGCGCTGGATCAAACCGCAGCCGGGCTCTCCCTCTGCCCCTTACAAACGGCGGGGCATCGGGGTGGCCTGCGCTTACAAGAACGTGGGTTATAGCCTGGGTTTCGACGATAAATCCAAAGCCATCGTGGAGCTGACTCTGGACCAGTCCGGCCAGGTCGCCCGCGCTCTGGTCAAGATCGGGGCCTCGGAGGTGGGGCAAGGAGTGCTCACCGCCCTGGCCCAGATCGCGGCCGAGACGCTGGGCATCGACCTCAGGCGGGTGCGGCTGGCCCACGTGGACACGGCGGAGGTGCCGGATGCGGGCAGCAGTTCCGCCTCGCGCCACGTCTATATGTCCGGCAACGCCGTGATGCGGGCCGCCCAATTGGCTAAAGAGAAATGGGAGGCCGCCCTGCGGACCGAGAGCGGAGAAACACACGTCGAGGCCGAATATCTGTATCGTGGCCGCGAAGGACGGGCTACCACCCCCTTCGATCCGGAAACAGGCACCTGCGAGCCACACATCAGCTACAGCTATGGCACCCAGATCGCCGAAGTAGAGGTCGATCTTGAGACAGGAGTGGTCAAAGTGCTGAAAATGTACGCCGCCACAGACTTGGGCAAGGTCATCAATCCGGCCATGGTCTTTGGCCAGGTGGCGGGCGGCATCCAGATGGGACTGGGGTATGCCTTAATGGAGGAGTTTATTCAGGTAGAGGGTCAAATCAAGAGCCGCAAGTTTAGCCAGTACTACACCCCTACGGTGATCGACATGCCCGAAGAACTGGTGTGCATCAACGTCGAGGTGCCAGACCCGACGGGCCCTTTCGGGGCTACGGGGCTGGGCGAAACGCCCACTCTGCCTACCGCGCCCGCCGTCTTGAACGCCATCCACGATGCCACCGGGGCCTGGGTGAACCAGCTTCCGGCCACGCCGGAAAGGGTGCTGCGGGCCATCAAGGCTGACGGCGATTAAGGGAAGGAGCATTGGGACAGGGTATCCTCTCTTGGCTAAACATTCCCCTGGGGCCCAGGTCGCCACAAAAGTTGCTCGCGGACCATCAGATCGGTGCTGCGAATTTTGAAGGCCAGATCGGCAGCCACGTTGCGCATCACCAGGTAGCCCAGGTGGTAATCTTCTTCGCAGAGTTTGATGATGTTCTCTCGCTTGAGGGCCAGCAGCTTGGCGTATCTGGAAGCACATTTGGCCGAGGCCGAACGCAACCCCTGATCCACCAAGGCTACCTCGCCGAAAACCTGGCCTCGTTGTAAAGTAGCGATAGTACTGGGGCCCGGTCCCTTCTTGACCTCGATACCTAACATCTGGGGATCGACCTGGATTTCGACTTGCCCCTCGGCAATGATATACACCTCATCGCTGGCGGTGTTTTCGTGAAAGATGAAAGTGCCGAGCTGGTAAGTTCTCTCCTCACAGATAGCCGCGATACGCTCCAATTGTCCCTGGCTTAATCCGTAAAAGATTTCCGCCTCGCGCAGAATGTGCATCTGCTCCATGCCCGTCCTCCCCAATCACATTTTCAGCCTTTGTGCGGCCCATCACTCCAGCAGATGGCGACGCACGATATCCAGGGCCATGTTAGAGACCCAGGCCTGAACCAGGTCGCTATGTCCTCCGAAGCGGAGGTTTTGCTGGATGGTGTCGGCGGATTGGGCCAGAGCCAGGTGAGTATTACCTACTGCTCCAGAGAAAAAATCCTGATCGAGGGCACTGCTACCCAGAACGGCCAGACCGAGATCGGCGCCGTAGACGACACGAACGCCGACAGCTGCCGCGGTGGCTGCCTCCGGGCTGATGGCCCCATAGCGGGCCACGGTCTCTGCCGGTACAGCCAGCCTGGCGGTCAGGGATTGCTCCAGGTTGGGCGCCTCTTCGTAGGGGGGGGTATCATCGTGGGGGATGGCTTGTGGGCGCTGTCCCCCCACCAAAGCACCCCGCAAGACCTCCCGCCCGCCCTCTACGGCGGCCAGCCGTCGGGCGATGAGCCCCCAGGTGTTGGTTTCCAGCAGGGCGATAGTCAATCCTCGCCGACGCAGCAGGGCGACGACGACCTCCTCCAGGCGCTCACGGCCCACTCCGTAGATGGCCGACCCCAGCCGTTCTCGGATTTCGGCCTCCACCTGGGCGATGAGGCGGTCGGCTTCCTCTTCGCTCTCTGCCTTGGCCGTGATGCGCACGTCTGTCTGGCCCGGATGGGCGGAAAGCCCCACCGTAGGGTTAGAGCCTTGCATCAGATCGGCGATCTTGTCATCGATGCTGCTCTCGCCGATGCCGCAAGTTTTAAGCGTTTTGCTCTTGATGACGTGCCTGAGCCCCAGACGCTCCCGCAGAAAGGGGATAACGCTGTTTTCCATAAGGTATTTCATCTCGCCAGGCACGCCGGGCAGACTGATGATTATCCCCCGTGGGTCTTCGACGATAAAGGCCGGAGCAGTGCCCACCGGGTTCTCCACGGGGATGGCCCCTTCGGGGATGCGGGCCTGACGCCGGTTGTTCTCGGTCATGGGTCTGCCCAGGCGTCGAAAGCGGGCTTCGATCTGAGCCAGAAGCTGCTCATCAGTCACCAGTCGTCGGCCGGTAGCGCGCGCCACCGCCTCACGGGCTACGTCGTCAACCGTAGGCCCCAGCCCTCCGGTGGTGATGATGACCTCCGAGCGATCCAGGGCTTGATCCAGCACCATAGCCATACGCTCCTCGTTGTCGCCCACCGTCGTTTTATAGAACAGATCGAGGCCGATGACGCGCAAACGACGGGCGATGTAGGCCGCATTAGTATCGACCAGCTCGCCGAGCAGGAGCTCGGTGCCGGTGGTGACGATCTCTGCATTCATCTTTCGAGCCTTCTAACCTGGAGATAAATTCTACTATCGATCAGATTATACCACAAATTGAGCATCGTGCAAAGATTTAGTGGATTTAGTAGCCAGAAAGGCTTAGCCATAGAGAACATAGAATTCACGGGGTAAAAATCCTCTTATTAATGGCCAATACTTACGCTTACAGCGATCAGAGCGGTTCGCTAAAGGCGATTTCCAGGGCGATCACGCCCAGCGCCTCTTTCTCTGGGGGATAGATTTGGCGCAGAGCGTGCAGCAGTTCGGCCGGCGACAGTTCGGGCGCGATGCGGGCCGGATCCTCGTGGGCCAGAAGCTCCTCAAAGGAGGAATAACGGCCAATGCGTCGAATGGTCACGAGGTGCTGATCGTTGAGCTTGAGCTGGTCGCCTCCCTGCAAACGCCGGATATTCTTATAGCCCACGCGCACCTCGATGCGCTTATCCCCGGCCAGGATCTGCTCCAGGTATGGTTGTTTGATCCAGAGCACTTTCACCTTCTACTCCCTGAACACCTGCGGCAGGTATATTATACTGCCACAAGGCTCGTGAGCGCCAACGGCCCTGGAGGTGCGGCCTACATTATGGCCTCTATCGTAGGCTTCCACCTCCAGGGTGTGACAGCCGGTCAAAGCAGCTCCGGCGTCCCAGGTGGCGGTGTAGGGAGCGGTGGCGTCCAGGCCGAGGGGCTGCCCATCGACAGTGAAGGCCACCAGGGTGACTCCCACGTCGTCCTGGGCGTGGGCCAGGACCTCCACCTGGCCGTCAAGCACCAGGTCAGGGGTGGGGTGGGAGATGGCGACTGTAGGCCGAATGGCGTCCCCGCCCTGCCCGACGAGCTTGTACGGGTTGTCAGCCATGGCGGCCAGGTATTCGCAGGCTTCCCGGTTGCGGGCCGTCTGGGCGGGGATGATCTCAGCGGGAGGGTAGAAAGGCGACCACCAGGCCCCCGACCCACTGGGATACATCTCGAAGGTGAAGCCAAAGATGCCACGCTGGCCGTAGGCCCAATCGGTCATCTCGCCGGACACAAGATACAGGTCGCTGGTCTGCTGGGGGGTGTAACCGTTGGTGGCGGCCATCGCCTGGGCCATAGCCACAAAAACGTCGTGATCGTTCTGGCTCATGTCGGGGGGCACATCCTCGTAGGTGTAGCCGTAGGGATAAAGGATCAACTCCCCATAAGTGTGAAAAGTGAGCAGGGTGCGCAGGTCAGGGTGGGCGTTTATAAAGTCGCGCACGGCCTGGGTTTCCGGCTCGGAGAAGGGCGATGGCCCCCGGTAGGTCTCGTAGGAGGGATCGCCGCTGGAACCGCTTTGCCCCCAACGATAGTGGTAATTGCGGTTCAGGTCCACGCCGTAGACGTTCAAGGAGATAAGACGGCGGTTCTTACGCCACCAGTGGTAGTAGTCGCCGGACACGTCGTATTCCGAACCGTCAGGGTTAAGCATGGGGATGATCCAGAGCTCTCGTTCGTTGACCAGGTTGGTGGGGCTGCCCAGCGAGCCGTAGTTGTCGGTGAAGTAGTGCGCCAGATACAAACCCATCTCCGTGGAGAGGTGTTCCCTGGCGTGATGCAGGGAGACGTAAAGCACCTCCGGTTCGTCTTCATCGCTGGTCACGTGGTCGCTCACCTTGAGGGCGTAGATGTGGCGGCCCTCCACGCTCTGGCCGATGTTGAGCATCTGGGCGATGCTGTTGTGGGTGCTGGCTATGCTATTCAATTCGCTCACCACTTCTTCGTAGTTGTGGTAAGCGGCGTCCTGGACGGGGAAATCCAGGGCATAGGCCATGATCTCCAGACCGTAACCCTGGCGGCGCAGGTCCTCCAGTTGGGTCTGGGTCACGAAACTGACCACGTAATCGTCATACACCTCTTCGATAGCCAGCCCCAGATCGACCAGGGCGGTACGCTCTTCTCTGGTGCGGACCCCTATTTTGACCGCCACCACCCGGCCTCCTTCCTGGGCGAAGGTCAGGGCCGGCCCAACCAGGAGGAGAACGATCAGAATAAAAGCCCCCGCTTTCAGTTGCGTTTTTTTCTCCAAAGTGACCTCCTTTTCCCCCTGCTCTACGTGTTAAGAAAGAGCGGGTGGCAGATACCACCCGCTCTTATTGATGCGCTTCGGCTGTCATGGACATTGGCAACTTGCTCGTGTCGGGGCCTTTAGGCCTTGATCACATAGGTGCCGAAAATCTTATCGTGCCACCCCTGCTTGTTGGCGTCCCAGATGATCCACAGGAACCCCAGGTAGATGATGATGCCGCTGATCGGGTAGCCGATGAGAACCCTTAACAGCGCCCGGAAGAAGCCCGGGGGCGTACCATCGTTAGTGACCACCTTGACGCCGACCACCCTCTTGCCCAGGCTCTGACCCGACGAGCTCCACAGGATAGCGTAGTATAGGAGACCAATAATCACCCCGATCACATAGAGGATGATATAGACTCCCCCCTGTTCGGGATCGAGGGCCATAGCGATGCCGCCGAAAATGCCTACAATGATCCCTACGATGATGCCATCGATGATGTAGGCCACCAAACGTGTTAAGAAACCTGCTGGTTCTCCAGGCATGATCAACCTCCTTCGTCAATTGTTTTGTCAATTGTTTCGTGAAAAAGCGATTTAGCCGATTCTATGGTCTTGCCTATGCAGCCGAAGCGCAGACACAGGTCAATCAGGTATCGCTCATCCCTGCCGGGGCCTGGGTCACGTCTTTTCGCTCCCGATAATGCGCCAGGGATGGGTGTAAACGTTCATTCTCCTGCCCCGCAGATAGCCGATTAGCGTGCAGCGAGACTCCCGAGCCAGTTGCACGGCCAGGGAAGTGGCGGCTGAGACGGAAGCCACTATCGGCACTCCCAGCCGGGCCGTTTTGCTGACCAGCTCGTAGCTGGCCCGACCGGTGCTCAACAGCACCTTATCGCCCAGGGGGATGTCGCGGAGCAGACAATAACCCAGCGCCTTGTCCACCGCGTTATGGCGGCCAATGTCTTCCTGTAGAGTCACCAGACGGCCATCCGTTTCGAAAAGAGCCACGGCGTGGACCCCCCCGGAGAGCCGGTAGGTGGCCTGCTGTTGACGCATAAGAGCGTTGAGTTTTAACAACACCTCGGCCTTCACGGTAAGCTCGCTGCTTATGGTGGGGAGTTCATCTTTGATCTCGGCCAGGTCCACCGCCCCACAACCGGAGCGGATAAGCCGGACCTTGCTCAAACCTCCATTGTGCTGCACCGCCGTGGGCTCGGCCCGGATTTGCACCCTGTTGCGCGCAGATAAAGGCTCTCGCCGGTCCCCTTCTCCTCCCAGGGCCAGGGGCTCAGGCCCTCCCTGGCCACAATGATGAATCAGATGGATAGCCTGGAAGTCGGAGATCAAGCCTTCGCTCAGGCAAAAACCGACCGCCAGTTCCTTTTCCTGGCCTGGCAGGCGCATCAGGATGGCCGTTTCTCGACCGTTGATTTCCAGGGCCAGCGGCTCTTCCAGCACCACCTCGGCTGTCACCTCCTGGCCGCCATGCGAAGTCACCCGGCGCACGGCCAATGGCTGAGTACTCAATTTATCGATCGCAATCAGTTCGTGAACTGTCGTCATCCATCTCCACTCTCGTCAGCACGATGCGAGCAGTGAAAAAAGCCAACTCATTCCCAACCCCGGTCAGGAGGCAGCCGGCAGCCAGCATTTCCTATCGGTCAGAGGGCAATCTGATCCTACATAACCCTGCATGATTCTCAGGTCCTCAGCGCGCAGTTCCGGCGGCCATCTCATCGCGTGGCACTTTATCCGGCCTCCAGAACATCTCGATGGCGGCTGTTTGCCGCTCCTCTTCCAGCCAATCGCTCAGGGCGCTATTTCTACGCATAGCCAGGGCGCTTGGTTCCAACTCGCGGTCCTGCTCGTGTCCCTCGACCTTGATGATGTGATAGCCAAACTGTGTTTGTACCGGCGCAGTCACTATTGCTCCCGCCTGAAGAGCGAAGGCCGCCTCTTCGAAAGGTCCGACCATTACCCCACGGGGGAACCAACCCAGGTCGCCGCCTTTATCTTTTGTACCCGGATCTATGGACGCCTCTTCGGCCAGTCCGGCGAAATCCTCCCCCTCTTCCAATCTTTTCATAACGTCCAGGGCCTCTTCCTCGGTTTCCACCAGGATATGGTAGGCGTGCACCTGTTCGGCGGTGGTGGGCACCTCGTCGGCCAGGAGTTGTTGCAGCTTTTTGTAAAAAAGATTGGCTGCGATCAGCTTTTTATAGTCTTCGTCCGTGAAATCGGCCACCCTCTGCAAGACGGCCAGGTAATCCTGATAACTCTTTTGAGCCTGCTCCCTGGATGGGGTAGGAGAGGGAGTAGGCGTAGGGGTGGCGGTGATGGGCACTGTGGCCGTGATCGGCGTTGGGGTGGGAGTGGGCCGGTCAGGGAGATAGCCAAATTGTTCCAGGGTGCTTTTTTCAATTTCCTCGGAGGTGACGGCCAGCCCCCTGCTGACGGCCTCCTGCCGAACCAGTTCGCCGTCGATCATCTCATCCAGCATGTCCAGCCCCACCGTTGATAACCTCGATTCGATTTGCTGGATGTTCTGTTGGTAGTAGTCGAGCACTACCTGCATGCTCTCATCCTCGGAGTCAAACTGGGCCATCGCGTTTCTGACCTCTTCCAGGTCAGAATAGAGCATGAAGCGACGGTAACGGACGCGTTTCTGATATTCGTCGGTTCGGATCGGGGTGCCGTTGACCTGGGCTATGGGCGAGGCCGGTTCGAGCACCAACTCAGAGTATAGGCCGAAAGCCAGGATGCCCACCACCAGGACCGCCACCACGCCCAGGCCCGCAAAGATCAGGCGTTGCTGCTGTTGCACCTTTCTACCACGAGCGATTTGTTTCTTGGTCAGGATTTTTTCTTTTTTCTTCTTTTTAGCCATGCCGGGTTGTCTGCCCTCTCCTCATAGTACTTCATGATAAAATAAGGCATAGGCTTGTCACACTCCTATGCTCCCTGGTTTGAAACGTATGGCCTTAGCCATACATCCCCATTTTACTACAGAAACAGCTTGAGGTCAAACCGGACTTTGTCTCTGCCCCCTGGTCTTGCTCAAGGGGCACGGCCCGCTCCACGTCCTTCTGAGGTCGTTGTAGATAAAGTTACGTGTAAAAGAAAAAACCCCCGGCTGCCGCCTGAGGGTTAACTTCAGAGAAATTCCGCCGAAAATCTCTGTATTTTTAGTATAGCAGAGCGGCGCTGAAAAATCAATAGGATAATGGTCCTATCGTTTTCCAGGCCCTCATTTGCCTTTTTCGCCAGATAGTGTATTATATAGGCTGCGTTCGCCAACGACTCCACTATCGACCATGCGGCCCTCGTCCGTCTTCATCGCAATAAGGGCGACGATTATATTTTACGAAGGGAGGATCGTATGCTACCAGTCGCGCCGCTGCGACTATAGTATACAAGGTATTCTTGATTATGAGACTGTCCGTTCACTTTCTGCGCCCCCTTGACCCCGCGCCCCTGGCCTGTCTGCGGGCTAACCTGCACCCGGACATTCACCTGACCCTCGGCCCCGACCTGCCCTCGCCCGCTGACTATCACCTCCTGGTCGCCGGCCACCCCCAGCCCGAGCATCTCACCGCCAGCCCCAACCTGCGCGCCCTCATCGTCCCCTGGGCTGGCCTGCCTGAGGAGACGCGCGAACTGATGCTCGGTTTTCCGCACATCGCCGTCCACAACCTGCATTATAACGCCGTCCTCGTCGCCGAGATGACCGTTGCCCTGATGCTGGCTGCGGCTAAATTCATCGTCCCCATAGATCGGACGTTTCGGACACACGATTGGACCCCACGCTACCAGCCCAACCCGGCTGTCATACTGGAAGGCAAAACCGCCCTGATTTTAGGCTACGGCGCTATCGGCCAAAGGGTGGCCCGCCTGTGCCGGGGATTGGGGATGAAGGTGATGGCCACCCGGCGCCGCGTGGCCGCGCCCCCGCTCGATCCCGCTGACGAAATCCATCCCCCTGAGGCGTTACACCGCCTGCTGCCTGGGGCCGACGTGCTCATCATCTGTCTGCCCCATACCCCCGAAACGACCGCGCTCATCGGCCAAGACGAGTTGGCCCTGCTGCCTCCTGGCGCAGTGCTGGTCAACGTGGGACGCGGCCCCATCGTTGACGAAGCTGCGCTGTACCACGCCCTGCGCCAGGGAAAGGTGTACGCCGCCGGATTGGACGTGTGGTACAACTACCCCGCCGACGAAGCCGCCCGCCCCCACACCCCGCCCTCGGCCCATCCCTTTCACGAATTGGACAACGTAGTGATGAGTCCGCATCGGGCTGGGTCTCCCGACGAAACGGACAGACAGCGTATGATGCACCTGGCGGCGCTGCTCAATGCGGCGGCCAGGGGGGAGGCGATGCCGAACAGGGTCGATTTGCAGGCCGGATATTGAACCGCCTGAAATTGGCTGACCGAATACTGCGAGGATATAGTGACATGAAACCTATCAGCATTTTTAACGACGTGCTCGGCCCGGTGATGCGTGGGTCGTCCAGCTCGCACACCGCCGGGCCGTTTTACATTGGAACGCTGGCCCGCGCCCTGCTGGGCGACACGCCCGCGTCTGTGAGGTTCGCCTTCGACCCGGACGGCTCGTTTGCCGAGGTTTATCGCCAGCAGGGCAGCGATATCGGCTTCGCCGCCGGGGTGATGGGCTGGTCCATCACCGACGAGCGGCTGCCCCAGGCGCTCGAGCTGGCCGCCGCCCAGGGGCTCCAGATCACGTTCGCCGTGGAGCGGTTGCCGGACGCCGCTCATCCCAACACGGTCGAGCTGCGGATGACCTCCCGGCGCGGGCGACAGTTACGCGCCGTGGCCCAGTCTATCGGTGGTGGAGCAGTAGTCTTCACGCGGCTCGGGGAGTGGCCGGTGCGATTGACCGGCGACGCCCACGAAGTGCTGGTGGCCCTGGAGAGGAGCGTCGAGCCAGTTGTACGCCAGCTTTTGAGGCGGGACGGACAGACGCAGGGGCCACTGGCGCGCCAGGCGCGTGGCGACCAGGTGTTGCTGCACGCGCGGCGGTCGTCCCCGCTGGACACCGACACCAGGGCTCAGGTGGAAGCCCTGCCAGGCGTCCATAGTCTCTGGATAGCGCCTCCGGTGTTCTTTGTCCAGCGCGGCGAGCCGCTTTTTTCCAGCGCCGCCGAAATGATCGCCCTGGCGGAGGAGCGCGGTTGTTCGCTGGGACGGATGGCGCTGGCCTACGAGTCGGCGCTTCTGGGGCTCCCGGCAGGCGATATCCTGGCCGAGACGGTCGTTCGCTTCGAGGTGATGCGGGCGGCGGTGCATCGCGGGCTGGAAGAGACCCTGCCGTCGATGCAGTTGCTCAGGCCGAGCGCTGGTCAGATCTATCAGGCTGAAGCGGAGGGGCGGGTGGCGATAGGGGGGCTCCACACTCGCGCCGCGGCGCGGGCGATGGCCGTGATGCACGTCAGCGGCAGTCTGGGGGTGGTATGCGCCGCGCCGACGGGGGGCGCGGCGGGGGTGATCCCTGGCGTGGTGGTGACCCTGGCCGAAGAGAAAGGTTTGAGCTCAGAGCAGACGGCTCTGGCCTTGCTGGCGGCCTCGGCGGTGGGGTTGGTGGTGGCCAGGCGGGCCACGTTTGCGGCCGAGGTGGCGGGCTGCCAGGTGGAGGTCGGGACCTCGGGGGCGATGGCCGCGGCGGCCGTGGTGGAGGTGGCAGGCGGCAGCGCGCGTCAGGCCGCCGACGCGGCAGCCATAGCCCTTCAAAACGCGATGGGCTCCATTTGTGACCCGGTGCAGGGCATCGTCGAGATCCCCTGCCACACGCGCAACGCAGCGGCGGCAACCGGGGCGCTTGTCTGCGCAGATCTCATCCTGGGGGGGTACGTCAACCCCATCCCGCTGGACGAGACCATCGACGCCGTGTATGCTGTAGGCCAGATGTTGCCGCGCGAGCTCAAGTGCACCGCTCTTGGGGGGTTATCGCTGGCGCCCTCGGCACTGGCAATGCCGCGGCTGAGGCGATGACGATGGACCGGAACCTGACCAGCGGCAGTCTGCATCGGAACATCTGGCACCTGGCTATTCCGATGATCCTGGAGACAGGCATTGCCAACGTAGCTTTTGTGCTGGATACCTACTGGGTTGGCCGCCTGGGGTCGGCGGCGCTGGCGGCGGTGACTATCAGCGTCACCATCCGCTGGGTGATCAACAGCCTGGCCAACGGGCTGGGCATCGGCGGGATGGCGGTGGTGGCCCGCCGGATCGGGGCGCAGGATCGGGAGGCGGCGGAGCACGCGCTTTGGCAGACCATCCTGCTTAGCCTGATCGTGTCGCTCCTGCTGGGCGGCCTGGGATTGCTGGTAGCCCGCCCCCTGTTGGTGCTTCTGGGAGCGGACGCCGAGGTGCTGCCTTTGGGGCTCTCCTACCTCCGCGCCACCTTCAGCGGACTGTTCACTTTGATCCTGGTTATGGCTATCAACGCCATGCTGCGCGGCGCGGGGGAGGCCCGGCTGGCGATGGCGGTGCTGTTCCTGGTCACGGCGGTCACGGTGGTGCTGGAGCCGGTGCTGATCTTCGGGATGGGGCCGCTGCCGCCGCTGGGGATCGCTGGCTCCGCCTGGGCCTTTATCCTGGGCCTGGGGGCGGGGCTGGCTCTACAGGCGGTGATCCTTTTCCGGGGACGGGCCCGGATCAGCATCAACCCGCGCAACCTGCGGCCGGACTTTCCCCTGATGGGCCGCATCATCCGTATTGCACTGCCCAGCACAGTGCAGATGACCCTCCGCTCCTCCTCCCGGCTGATCATCGTGGGGCTGGTGGGGCTGTATGGCACCTTCGCCACAGCCGGGTACGGGGTGGCAAACCGGCTGCTGCTGATCGCCCTCATCCCGGATTTCGGCCTGGGCAATGCTGCGGCCACCCTGGTGGGCCAGAATTTGGGGGCGCGCCAGCCTGGGCGAGCGGAGCGGAGCGCGTGGTGGGTCAGCTCCTACGCTGCTGGCTACATGGCCGTCGTAGCGGCCCTCTTTTTCGTCTTCGCCCAACCCCTGGTGGCCTTTTTCGACCCCACCCCGCAGGTGGTGGCCTTCGGCACCGACTGCCTGCGCGTGGTGGCCCCCTCGCTGGTCGTTGGCGCGGTGGGGGTGGTGTTGGCGCGGGGGTTCGACGGGGCCGGGAACACTCTACCCCCGATGGCGATCAACCTCCTCAGCCTATGGGGGATGGAAGCCCCGCTGGCCTATGGGCTCTCTCTTTGGCTGGGAGTGGGGATCGCCGGCGTCTGGTGGGGGCGGGCCATCGCCAACCTGGCCAACGGGTTATTTTTTGTTTTCTGGTTCCGCCTGGGGCGCTGGAAGCAGAAAGAGGTCTGAAAAATACTCACCGCCCGGCGGCGTTTAGCGGGCGGTTTTTCTTTGGGGCGGAGTTGTGGTATCATAGGTGGTAACAAAATGCTTCCTGACATGACCAAGGGGGTTATCGGAGTGGTTTGTAAATTGCTCAGGAGGGCACTATGCCGGATAGAGAGCAGGAAATCGAACGCCTACAAGAGCTGTGGGGCGTGCATCGGTCGAATATCCGTGATCTGGAAAAGATACTGGCCAGGTATGGTACGGATCGCCCTTCGCACCTGCTCAGCAGCCTGGAATTCGAGCGAGAGCAGTTGCAGCGGGTAGAAGAGGAGTTAGCAGCCCTCCAAAAAGGGCCGCTCTCTCCCTCACCCGTGGAGAGCCTGGCGGAGCAGGTACACAGCCTGTTGGAGGTGATGGGCTACACGGTCGATGAACAGTACCAGGCCGACGACCAGCAACATTATATGGTCTGTCTGGTAAAGGTCGGGCTGGGCCGAACCCATCGAGTCCTGATCGGTAGCGTGGAGGGGGCAATTGAAAGGCTACAGGTAGAAGCTTTCGAGGCCGAAGTGCGAAACCGAGAAGCGGTCGAGGGGCTGCTCATAACCAACTCTCACGTTACGCCCGAGGCCCAAAAGCGGGCGGGAGCCACCGAGGGGCAGGTTCGTCTTTTCACCCTGAGCCAGTTCTATCGCCTGCTGGTCGATTTCGAGCCTTACATCCGCTGGTTCGAAGGTGAGTACGCCCACCTGGAGATCGAGCCTTACTACGTTGACCTGGGCTGCGAAAAGAGGCTGTACGACGAACAGGGACAACTGGTCAGTCAAGAAACCTGCAAGCCCATCGACGACTACGTGGACGCCTGGCTGAGGGACCCGGCCCGCCGCCACATTTCCATTTTGGGGGACTTCGGCACGGGCAAGACCTGGTTTTGCTGGCACTACGCCGCCAAACAGATGGCTCGCTACCAGGCCGACCCCGACAACCAACGCCTGCCGGTGTTCATCTACCTGCGGGAGTACACCAAAGCGGGGGACATCCGCCAGGTGATCACCGACCTGCTGGTCAACCGTTACGAGATCAAACTGACCGGCGGCTACAAGGCCTTCGAGAAATTGAACGCCAACGGCAAGCTGCTGTTGATTTTCGACGGCTTCGACGAGATGGAAAGTCGCGTCGGCCAGCGCACTATGGTCAGGAACTTCTGGGAGCTGGCCAAGGTGGTGGCTGTGCCCGGCAGCAAGGCCCTCCTCACCTGCCGCACGCCCTACTTCAAAACGGCGCGGGAGGTGCAACAACTGTTCGGGCGGGGAGAGGAGGCCCCGCCGCCCGACCCGGAGATGGTCATCGACCTGCGCGACAGGCCCGAGTTCGAGGTAATGCACCTCCTGGAGTTCACGCCCGAAGACGTGCGGCTGGCCCTCCAGAAGCGCAGGCCCGACGATTGGGAAGAGTACGAGACCCAGATTCAGGCCACCTACCACCTGCCCGACCTGGCCCAGCGCCCGGTGATGCTGGACATGCTCGTGCGGTCGCTGCCCGACCTGGAGAAGGGAGCAACTATCAACCCGGCTACCCTGTACGAGGCCTATACCGGCGGTTGGATCAGGCGCAGCATCCACGAGGACCGCAGGGTGCTGACCAACTTGAAAAAGGCCCGCTTTTTCATGGAGGAGTTGGCCTGGGAGATGTTTAAGCGGGGCGAGCCCACGCTGCACTACTCCAGTTTACCGCAGCGGGTGCAGCGCTTTTTCGGGCTGGATCAGGCCGAGAAGAGCGACCACTTTGCCCAGGACTTGCGCACCCAGACCTATCTGCGTCGCGATGCGGCAGGCCACTACAGCTTTGCCCACAGGTCCTTCGAGGAATTCTTTGTGGCCAGAAGGCTGTACAAGCAGTTGTGGACAGGGGTGGCCCCGGAGATGAAGATTAACGAGGAGGTGCGGGGCTTTATCTACCACCTCTTCGAGGAACAGTACCCCCCTTACGAGCCGCCACAAGCGCCTGAAGGCATGGTGTACGTGCCGCCTGGCCCTTTCATCATGGGCCAGGGAGACGATATCTGGATCGTGCTGCTGACCGAGGGCTTTTTCATGGACAGGTACCCGGTGACCAACGCCCGATACCGGGCCTTCGTGGAGGCTGGAGGCTACGGGAGACGAAAGTATTGGACCGCCAAAGGCTGGGCGATAAAAGAACAGAACGGCTGGACAGAACCGCGCTTCTGGCGCAATTATAATTTCAACGCCCCCGACCAGCCGGTGGTGGGAATAACCTGGTACGAGGCGGTGGCTTACTGCCATTGGCTTGCCGAGAGGACGGGTAAGCCCTATCGTCTGCCGACCGAAGCGGAGTGGGAGAAGGCCGCCCGTGGCCTGGACGGGCGGATGTATCCCTGGGGAGAAACCTTTGAAGAGGAGCGGTGCAACACCGCTGAATCCGACATCCGCAAACCCACGCCGGTGGGCCACTATTCGCCCCAGAGCGACAGCCCCTATGGGATTTCGGACCTGGCCGGAAACGTCTGGGAGTGGACGAGCAGCCTTTACAGGAAGTATCCTTACAGAGTGGACGACGGTAGGGAGGACGTGGAAGCAAATGGTTGGCGGGTGGTGCGGGGCGGCTCCTGGCTCAACAATCAGAGATACGCCCACTGCGCCGCTCGCGATGGCTACGAACCGGTCAACTCCCACATCCGCTACATCGGGTTTCGGGTGTGCGTCTCTGGCTCTTCGTCTTCTGAATCCTGAGGCCCGCCCGAAATAATCCATTCGGTCCTTGACAACAGACCAAATATGTGCTATACTTATACATAGCTTACTTAGGTATAAAGACGAGAAGAAGAGGGCCAATGCAACTTCAACACCAGATACGCAAGGGGAGCACCCCGGTACTCATCCTGTCATTACTGGCCGAGCAGCCCATGTACGGCTACCAGATCACCCAGGAGTTGGAACGGCGCAGCGAGGGCTACTTTGCGATGAAAGAGGGCTTGCTTTATCCCGCCCTGCACCAGATGGAGCGGGACGGCCTGTTGAGCAGCGAGTGGCGCACTATAGCCGGGGCCAGGCGACGCAAGTACTATTTCATCACCGAGGTGGGCCGTGAAGTGTTGGCTGACTCGGTGGTGGAGTGGCAAACCTTCATCGAGCGGCTGCGGGGGATCATCGGCGGACGGGGCGCACCTCGGCCGGCGCCGGGAGGAGGGAACTGATGCCACAACGCTATCTGGCGAAGATGGAGGCCGCCCTGGGCCAGCTCAACGAGGCTCAGCGACAGGAGATCGTGGCCGAAATCAGCGGCCACCTGGAGGATAAGGCTCACCAATTGAGGCTGCATGGACTTTCGGAGGAGGTTAGCATGGAAAAGGCCATTGAAGAATTGGGCGATCCGGCCGAACTGGGCCGGGAGTTGAAACAGGTGCACGGAGGGTTCACCAGGCGGGACGCCTGGCTGGCTGCCCTGCCGCCGGTGCTCTTCGGTCTAAGCGTCACCGTTCCCATTTTGTTGATGGCGCTTCTGGGCCGGTTGGTGATCGGCGGGCCAACGCGCGTCCGCTTTGGGCCGCCGGACGTCAATGCCGCGTTGCTGGTTGGCATCGGGGTGGTGCTGCTGGTCGCCCTGACCCTGGTGGTGGGCGGCGTGGTCGCCGTGGCGCGACGGCTGCCGGCCTGGGGATATACCTGGACTGGAACCGCCGTCTTGGTCGTCATGTCTGGTCTGTCGGTCGCTGCCGAAGACCTGCCGTACCTGGTCTCCCCGATGGCTGACGTGGCGATCATGCTCGTCCTGCTGGCGATGCTGGGGGCGGCGATAGGGATCGCTGGCTGGCGTGGGCCGCTGCTGGGCGGGCTGGCCGGGCTGAGCGTGACCATGATCCTCAGCCTGGGGATAGTATGTTCGGTCGAGGCCGCGCCCTTCAGCCGTCTGGACATCGCGCTGCTGGCCGGGCCGCTGGGTCTGGTATACGGCGGGCTGTTGTACGGCTTCGTGACCGGGCCGACAGCGCGGCGGGTGGCGCTGCTGACCGTCGGCGGGCTGCTCTGCCTGGGAACGATGGCGGGCGCGTACTACGGCGTCTTCTGGCAGTGGGTGTTAGAACACGGCAAAAACGCCCAGCTCTTGAACCTGCTGATGATCGGCGCGGCTCTATTGGCTTTCGGCCCGGCGGTGGGCCTCGTGGTCCGAAAGCTGCGGCTGCGGGCGGCGTAGAGCTGCATCGGCCATGGAGAAGCGAATCCGTCCCTTATTAACCTCGAATGTGCTCGGCAGTATAGGGCAAAAGGGCCAGGTGACGCGCCCGCTTGATGGCTAAAGCCAGGCTTCGCTGGTGTTTGGCGCAGGTCCCAATTTTACGGCGGGCTTTGATCTTGCCTCGATCGGTGAGGAAGCTCCTCAAATAGTCCGCTCGTTTATAATCGATATAATCAACCTTATCTACGCAGAAAGGACAAACCTTACGGTGTGAAGGAAATCTCCTCATGCCGGGCCTACGTCCTCTGCCTCCGCCTCTGCCTCTGCTTTGTCTTTTATCTGCCAAGATTACCCCCGATTATTTAATAAATTGATTCGTAGAAATCACCACCCCGATTCTCGCTCCTTCTGTTGTTTCTTCCCCCACTATTGAGCAAGATCATCTCGGTGGCCACTACCTCGGTCCTGAAATGTTTTTGTCCGTTCTGATCCTCCCAGCTCCGGGTCTGCAACCGTCCCTCGATGAAGATTTTTTCCCCTTTACCCAGATAACGATTGCAGACTTCGGCCAGGCTGCCCCAGACCACCACGTTAAACCACTCCGTTTCATCGCGACGTTCGCCCTCAGCTGTGACCCAGGTACGGCTGGCGGCCAGGCTGAAGGAGGTCACCGGCCTGCCGCCCGGCGTGTAACGCATTTCCGGGTCGCGCCCCAGGTTGCCGATAATCATAACTTTGTTCAGGCAGGAATTAAGATCATCGCTTGCCAGGCCATCTTCGAACTTAAAACCTTCGTCTTCTGCTCGCTCTTTTTCGTCGAGTATAATCATCTCGGTGGCCACTACTTCAGTCCTGTAGTGTCTTTGACCGTTTTGATCCTCCCAGCTACGAGTCTGGAGACGACCCTCAATGTATACTTTACTCCCTTTGCTCAAGTACTGGTTACAGATCTCGGCCAGGTTGCCCCAGGCCACGACGTTGAACCACTCGGCCTCCTGGTGATGCGCGCCCTCGGCCGTGACCCAGGTGCGGTTAGCCTCCAAGCTGAAAGAGGTCACCGATTTACCGCTCGGTGTGTAACGCATCTCGGGATCGTGGCCAAGAGTACCGATAATCATCACCTTGTTCAATCCCCTTGCCATCTCTAACCCTCTCTTTCCCCATCGCAAACATCCAATACTTTTCAATAATCAGAGACAAGCACTTTCGGTCTATTCACCAACTCGAACAAGCAAATGCCGGATGACTTCCTCGGTCAGCTTCAGACTTCTTTCCAACTCTGGGATGCTCTCTCGCTCCAGTTGGACCTGCATCGCTACATAGTAACCCTCCCTAAAATTACGGATGGGGTAGGCCAATCGGCGCCTGCCCCATACACCGGTTTCCAGCACCTGACCGCCGTTAGTGGTGATGACCTGGCTGATCTTGTCCACGATAGCGGTCAACTCCTCCTCCTCGGCGTCAGGATAGACAATTACCACCAATTCGTAAGTTCGCATAAGGTTTTCGATCTCCTTCCCCTGGGTTTACCCCTGGTGAAAAGGGCGCTTACCCCTACCAGGAGCGAAAAGGAACTGTCGCCTGTTCTGCTGGCGACGCCTCTAGTATAGCACGAAGTGCCGGATTTGGCAAATGGACGAAATTTGGGGGGTGCATCCCAGATTTTAGGCGAGTCTCTTTTCGCCCGCTCCCAGTCCCCGTCTCGGGGACATATTGGATAGCGTCACGGTGTTTCACGATCACCGCCCCCGGGGACGGGGGCTGGAGCAATTGTCACCTCCCAAAAATTTGGGATAGACGAAATTTGGGACGGCCCCCCGGGAAACCGGGGAACCGACGCCAGAAGCCCCTTGATCTATGGCCCTGCATCTTTCAACGGCAGGATAACGATCAGCCGGGCCACCAGGGCCCGCCCATCTTGCCCGAACTGGCCGAACACAGCCAGCGGGATGCCCCGGCGGATATCTTTGAACTCAGCCTGCTCCTCACTTTCTGCCCATTTGATCTCCGTCTCGTCGTTCAGCACTACTTCCAAAACTGGAAACTTGCTCATTCTTCTACCCTCCCGACATTCTTTGGCCACCCGACTCTGATACGGACAGGTAGTTTTGTTACCGTTTGCTCTTTTGCCCCAATCCGGGTACAATACTCCCAAATGCGCCGAGGAGGGAAGAACGTTGACGGGCAGGGAGCGACGTTACTGGCTGACGGGCCTGGCTTTGGTTGTGATGGTTGGGGGAGTGGCTTTCACCCCGGAGTTTCTCGACCCCGGACTTTTCTGGTCTTTGGCCGCCAGCGGGTTGGCTTTTCTGGTGCCGATAGGGCTGGCCTTGCTGACCGGCGGCGGCCTGGCGGAAGAGCAGGCCGTACCCGCCACTCTGATGGGCCTGGTGGCCGTTGGGCTGGCCGTGGTCGGCTATCTGCTGACTGGTTTTGCCTTTCAATTTGGGGGCATCGGTCTTTTCACCACCTGGCCGGGTCTGGAAAACCTGGTCTGGGAATGGTCGCTGGTAGACCTGGCCTGGGGGCCAGGCTGGGGAATGGCCGGCCTGAAAGGCTTTCTCCTCGGCCAGGAGGCTCATAACCAGGCGGCTTATACCCTTTTCCTGTCTCAATTAGCGCCGCTAGCCACGGCGGTCCTCATCCCTACCCTGGCTCTTAGAGGGCGGGTCAGGCCCTTTGTGCTGGTGTCGGGCATTCTACTGGTCTCGATGGTCGTCTACCCGCTGGCCGGCAACTGGGTGTGGGGCGGCGGCTGGCTGGCCCACCTGGGAGAAAACCTGGCATTGGGACACGGTTTCATCGATTTTGCCGGGGCGGGCATGGTAAACTGGACCGGCGGCCTGACCGCGCTGGCTGGTATTCTGGTTTTTGGAACGCCGCTGAACCGCAGGCCGTTGAGGGCCGAACCGGCCCAGATGCCCCCCGTGCATTTGCCCATGCTGGCCATTCTAGGGGCCCTGTTGGTGATGGTGGGCTGGTTCAGTCTGGCTACGGCCAATCCTTTGCATCTGGCCGGCGACATATCGCTGGCTGTGGTGGCCGTTAACATCCTCATGGCTGCTTCGGGTGGCACGCTGCTGGCCCTTTTTTATGCCTGGTTCACCCTGGGGCGGGCCAACGTCCTGCTGGTCAGCCGCGGGGCGGTGGCCGGCCTGGTGGCGATCAGTGCCGCCTGTCCTTTTGTCCCGGCCTGGGCGGCTTTTATCATCGGGGCGGTAGCTGGTCTGCTGCTTCCCCTGAGCACTTACCTCGTCGAATACGGCCTGGGGCTGGACGATGCCACGGCCGCCGTTTCCGTCCACGCGGTGAGCGGGTTGTGGGGGCTGCTGGCCCTGGGCATTTTCGCCGATGGCGCCTATGGCCTGGGTTGGAACGGCGTGGGGGCCACGGAGTACCTGGGCGTGGCCGGCCAGGGAGTTTCAGGCTACCTGACCGCCAGTGGGTTCCAGCCCGACCCCACAGGGCAACTTTACGCTCAACTAATTGGCGCTGTTGCCCTGGGTCTATTCGCTTTTGTCCTGGCCTGGCTCTTCTTCAGGACGCTGACCATCGGCGCCGTTCGGAGCGTCGCACCCGGCCAGGAGAAACCAGGGAGCGAAGGTCAGGCCGAAGCTCCATCTGAAGCCTCAGAGGAACCTGCCTGAGCCTGACGCTCCTCCAGCAGGCTTTTGACCTCCTCATCCGAGGTCTGGCTGAAATCGATGTAGAAAGCCCCTACCGCCCAGAAGAGACGCGGGACGGACAGACAGATGAGCTCATCGACTTCCTTTCTCAGGCGAGCGATGGTGTCGGGCGGACCGACAGGGAGAGCCAGGATTAGTTCAGCAGGATCCTGGGCCACCAAGGCGCGGATGGTGGCCAGGATGGTCGCCCCGGTAGCCACGCCGTCGTCGGTGAGGACGACCGTTCGATCGGCGATGAGCAGAGGGGGACGCTCACCGCGATATTCAGTCAGACGGCGCTCGATCTCCGCCCGTTGGCGTGCGGTCTCGGCCTCGACGTAATCCTGAGAGATGCCCAGGCGAGTCACGAGCTCCTTGTCCAGGATAACCGTGCCGTCACTGGCCACCGCGCCAATAGCCAACTCCGGATTGTAAGGGGCGCCGATCTTGCGCGTGATATAGACATCCAGGAGCGCGTCCAGGGCCCTGGCTATCTCGTAGGCCACTACCACTCCGCCACGCGGCACACCCAACACGATGAGGTTTTCCCTGCCCCGCAGAAAATCCAGCTCCCTGGCTAAAAGACGGCCTGCCTCGCGGCGGTCAAGAAAACGCATAAAGTCTCACCTCCTGGGATTAGGCTGTCAGGGGAGGCGCCGAACAGTCGGCACATTTTACTCCTCTGTGGTCAAGGGCACTTCTACCAATTGGGTGTACACCGCTCCCGAAGGCTGTAGGTCGCTCCGGATCAGATCGACGGCCCGCGCGTCCACCTCGCTTACCAGGCCAATATCGGCAGCCTCGATCGATTCGCCCAGGCGACGTAGTTCGCTGGAGCGCACCCCACTTCGCACCCGTCCCAGGGTCAGATGGGGATTAAAGGGGCGCTTCTCCGGCGGATAGCCCAGCGGCGCCAATCGTTTTTCGATCGCTCGCTGCAAACGCGCCAGGCTGCCTGTCTCCTCCTCGATCCCTACCCAGATCACGCGGGGACGCCTCGGATTGGGAAAACAGCCCAGACCGCCACACCTCAGCACAAAAGGAGCAAAGCCCCGACAGGCTTCCTTCAACTCCTCTGCTATACGCTCGACGCGCCCCACAGGTACATCGCCCAGAAATTTGAGGGTCAAATGGATGCCCTCCGCTCTGACCCAGCGTATGGCTCGTTCGGGCATCTCCACTTTGAGCCGTTTCTGGAGTGCCATCAATTTCATTTTCGTCGGCTCGTCCAGCTCGATGGCAATGAAAGTGCGTATCTGCTCCATAATTCTATTTCTACTCCAAAATATTTAGGTTCAGGCCAGTTGAAGGTTTTCGAGCTTCACTTTCGGCTCTGCTCTGTTAAGCCCTAGATGTCTGGAAGCATCCAGAATCTCTATGCCGACTATCTCTTCGCCGGGCCCCAGGTCAACGGCGATGTCTTCCGCCAGGCGAATCGTGGTTACTTCCAGCGGCTCTTTCTCGATGAAGTAAATGTAAGCGGCATCCACTTCCGGATCATAAGTGATTTTCATAGCCCCCTCTGGTTTCAAGGTTGCCCTTTTCTCGCGAAATGTTTATAGGCCCAGGAGCCTGGCCGCATTTCCGCCCAGCAGTTTGGCCCGGGCCCCCTCCGGCATCCCTGAATTTCGGATGCGAGTCAGAAAGCGTTGCTGCCCAATGAGAGGATAGTCGGTGGCGAACAGGATTTTATCCTCCGCAATCTGGGCCGCCAGGGGAAAGACCCGATCCTGATAAAGATAGAGGGAGGCGGCCGTATCGTAATAGACGCGGCGCAGGGTTTTCTTCAGTTCGGGCATCAGCTCGTAGAAAAGCAGACCACCACCCCAATGGGCACAGACGAAGGTGGCCTGGGGAAAAAGCTGAGCCAGACGAATGACGCCCCACGGAGCCAGCGTCCCCTTGCCTGGATAGGAATGGCCCACAGGCTCGGTGGTGTGGCTCTGGATGATCAGGTTGTAGCTTGAGGCCGCCTCCACCAGGGGGGCCATGATGGTTTCATCGTCCAGGCAGAAACCCTGGCCGTCGGGCATCAACTCCCCGATGCCCCGCATCCCCCGTTCTGCGCAACGCACCACTTCTTTTACCGCTTCCCGGCCGGCGCAGGGATTGACGGAGATAAAACCGATCAGGCGGTCAGGATAGCGGGCCACCGCCTCCAGAACGTAGTCGTTAATGGCCCGACAGAGG
The DNA here is from genome assembly GCA_964646625.1 of uncultured Anaerolineales bacterium. Lineage (GTDB taxonomy): Bacteria > Chloroflexota > Anaerolineae > CAZYHC01 > CAZYHC01 > DAOULT01. The sequence goes on along the minus strand of CAZYHC010000004.1, from coordinate 41,820 downwards.
CCCAGATCAGCCCAGGCAAAACCGAACGTGACGGACGCATCCACCCCGGCGGAATCCATTTCGGCCACCAATTCCTCGGCGGTGACCAGTTCGGCCTGGGGGTCTGAGTAAAGCTGCCGGAACCAGTCATCTTTATCCAGGTAATGCGCTCGGTTCTCGACGATCTCCGGGGGAAAGATGTGGGTGTGAAAGTCAACGATCAAAACCCTACCTCATAAGTACAAATCTGCAATCTCCAGGGCCAGATCCTCGTCCGGCAGGTCATAGTCGCGATTCAACAGGACGATTACCGATAGACGCTGATCCGGAAAACGAGCGTAGAAGGACACAAAGCCCAGCCATGCTCCTTCGTGGGCCACGTACCGCTCGCCTGAGAGCGTCCCCAATTCCCAGCCGAACCCGTAATTTGACTCGGTGCCATCATTTAACAACATTGGTTTAAACGCTTCGGCCAGGGTGGACTGCTTCACCAGTTCATCGGTGTATAGAGCCTGGTCGTAGAGATACATATCCTCCAGAGTGGAGTAGATGGAGCCGGAGCCGACCAGGTAATCCAGGGGGTCGGAGTCATAGGCCTCAATCTGATCGCCGTCAAAAATATAACTGTGGGCCACCTTTGGGTCGGCCAACCTGTCCGGGTTCGGTTGTGAGAACGTGTCCTTCATGCCCAGGGGGTCAAATACGCGCTCCTGCATGAAGGTGGGAAACGGCTGGCCGGACACGCGCTCGATCAACGAAGCAAGCATCTCGTAGCCCGTGTTGCTGTAGAAAAACTCTTCGCCGGGGGTAAATCGTAATTCGCCCATCTCGGATAGTAAGGCCAGGGCATCCTCATTGGTGGGCATCTCTGCCAGGTCAAACAACTCCTCGGACAGTTCCCCATCCTCATGGTAATCCGGGATGCCCGAGGTGTGATGCAGCAGATGCCGGATGGTGAGGCCGTCGCCAAAGCGGGCCAGTTCGGGCAAATACTGCCCAATGGGGTCATCGTAGTTCAGCCTGCCCTCTTCGGCCAGCATCATGACGGCCAGCCCGGTGAACTGTTTGCCAGTCGAGCCCAGGTGAAAGATGCTCTCAGGGGTGATTGGAACGCCGCCTTCCAGGTCTGCCAGGCCGTAGCCCGCTTTATGAAGGATTTGACCGTCCTGGATGACGATGACCGCCCCGCCCGGAGAGTCCTCAGTCACGAAGGAGGCGAAGATAGCGTCAACCTGCCTGGATTGTTCGGTCGGCTCCTCCCTGGTGACCTCTGCCGTGACCGGCGTGAGCGACGCGTGGGCGGCCAGCAGGCTGACCAGGAGAACGCCAATCGCTAAGAAATATACGTACTTTTTCATTGTTCCTCCTTGTTGCTCGAATTAGGGATTCCGCTGAAGTAGCGCAAAAGGCCCCATTTAGCTTTTTCATTTTCGCATAAAGCCAGGCAAAAGTCAAGAATTGAGGGAGGCGCACCAGCGTTTTCCAATAAGGCGCGCTAAACGTCTACCTGCTCAGGGCAGCGCAGCAACGATCTTCTTGAATTCATCCTCTGTGTAGGCACGAAGGGTCTCGGTGCGGACGTTGCCCAACGAACCGACAGTGAGAGCGGCCCTGGCTATTGTTTCGTCGTCCGGCGCTTCCACGATGAAAACCGTGTCGTACCGGCCCATCACCAGATAGAACTCTTTTACTTCCGCCCCCAGGTCCCGAAAGGCTTGCTTAGCCGCTTCAACTCGTGCGGGACCCTTCTTAATATTCTGTATCCCTTGTTGCGTAAAATTGAATAGCATGATGTAAGTAGCCATTGTATTATCTCCTTTCATGTCTATTTCCGGGCGCCTCCCTCAAAGCAATTGGGGATAACTCCTTCCCTACTCACCACGCACTGCGGAAACTTCCGCGCTTTCCATCCCTCCTTATCCTCCGCGATCCAATCCCCGTCCTCTCCCGCACCTGATAATGAGCCATTTTCACTTCTCCCTCAGCGCGTACCCCACCCCGCGCACGGTATGGATCAGGCGCGGTTCTCCTTTGGCCTCCAGCTTGGAGCGCAGATAGCGGACGTAGACCTCGATGATGTTGGACTCGCCGCCGAAGTCGTAGCCCCAGATGCGCTCGTAGATGATGTCGCGGGTGAGCACCTGCTGGGGATGGCGCATGAAAAGCTCCAGCAGGTCGTATTCCTTGGCCGTCAGTTCGATGTCGCGTCCGCCCCGCTGCACCTGGCGGGTGGCGGTATTCATGGTCAGGTCGTCGAAGCGCAATATCTCCTGTTCCTGCGGCTGGCGGCGTCTGAGCAGGGCGCGGATGCGGGCCAGAAGCTCCTCGAAGGCGAAGGGCTTGACCAGGTAATCGTCGGCGCCGCTATCCAGCCCGGCCACTCTGTCGGGCACGGCGTCCTTGGCGGTGAGCATCAGGATGGGCACGTCGCCTCCGGCCCGCAGACGACGGCACACCTCCAAACCGTCCAGGCCGGGCAGCATCACGTCCAGGATGATCACGTCCGGCGGATTGTCGCGGGCCTTGACCAACCCCTCTTCGCCGTCGTAGGCCACCTCGACCTCGTAGCCTTCGTAGGCCAGACCGCGCCGGATGAAAGACACGATCTTGGGCTCGTCGTCGATTACCAGAATTCTCTCTGCCATAGCCTCGGGCCTTCTTCCTCGTCTGGCAATTTTGCACGAAGGGCTACCGCCTCACGGATGACCTGCACAGTTATATCTGGCACGTCAAGCTCTGTCAGCTCATCCATCTTGAACCAGCGGGCATCCTGGGCGTCGGAGGCGGGAGCCAGTTCCCCACTCTGGTATTCGGCCAGGATTTCGATCAGGATGTAATGGTACTTTATCCGTCCCGCCTGGTCGGGACGGATGGCGTTCAGTACCTCGATGAGCCGGTCGGGGCGCACCTCGATGCCACATTCCTCGCGTACCTCCCTGGCGGCGGCCTCTCTCACCGTCTCGCCTAACTCCACCGCGCCCCCAGGCAGCCCCCAACGGCCCCGGCTAGGCTCTTTGCCTCGTTGAACCAGCAGCACCTCCACGCCGCTCCCGTTTCCATTGTCACTGTCCCGCAGGACGACGACGCCTACCCCGGCAAGGGGAGCGGCTGGATATTCCCGTTTCATGCTGCATCTCCTGACTCGAATTGCTACTCACACGAAGTCATGCTGTAATAATATTATACCAAATGTGAAAGGAAAATGGAAAGTCAAAGGGGCCTGGCACTTCCAAAGTGCCAGGCCCCTGATATGCTACGTGCCGGGGAACCTTTCGCCCCCTATCGGCGTCTTGTAGTTAGCAAATAATGAGGAGGTTACGCCATGAAAAAGCGCATTTTTTGGATCGCATTGACCCTGCTGGGTCTATTCTTCTCGATGGTTTCTCCAGTCCTGGCCGATGGAATTATCATCCCTGAACCGCCGCCGGACGTGCCCTTTACCGAGGTGCCCAACCTGGCCATCAAGTACCACAAGGTGAAGGTCACCATCGACGACCAGGTAGCCACTACCTATGTGGATCAGGTCTTTGTCAACGAATCGCGTTACGAATTGGAAGGGCTTTACATCTTCCCCTTGCCGGAGGGGGCCGCCGTCTCCGAGTTCGCCATGTGGGTAGACGGCGAGAGGCTGGAAGCGCGTGTTCTCGACAAGGACGAAGCCCGCCGCATCTACGAGGACATCGTTCGTAAGCGGCGCGACCCGGCCCTGCTGGAATATCTGGGTAGAGGCGCTTTCCAGGTCCGTATCTTCCCCATCCCGCCGCACAGCGAGAAGCGGGTGGAACTGGAATACAGCGAAGTGCTGAACATGGACCAGGGCCTGGTCAGGTACGTCTATCCCCTGAACACCGAAAAATTTTCCTCTCGCCCTATAGAGGAAGTGGTAGTCAGCATCGACGTGCATTCCAGCCAGGCAATCAAGGCTATCTACTCTCCCAGCCACGCGGTGGCCATCGACCGTGAGAGCGATTATCGTTTCAAGGTCGGTTTCGAGGAGTACGAGGTCAAGCCTGACCGCGACTTCGAGCTTTACTATTCCGTTTCGGCCGGAGATTTCGGTCTCAACCTGTTAAGCTACAAGCCCAGGGGCGAGGATGGCTTTTTCCTGCTGTTGGCCGCGCCCCAGGTGGAGGTGAAACAGAGGGAGGTGGTAGCCAAGGATGTCATCTTCGTCCTGGACGTTTCGGGCAGCATGAAGGGCGAGAAGCTGGCCCAGGCCCAGGAGGCCGTGGAGTTCGTGCTGGATAACCTGCACGAGGAGGATCGGTTTAACATCATCGCCTTTAGCACCGGCCTGAGCCAGTACGCCAGCCGGTTGGTGCCAGCCGAGGAACGGAACGAGGCCCGCCGTTTCGTGCGCAACCTGGAAGCCGTGGGCGGCACGGACATCAACCGCGCTCTGCTGGAAGCTTTATCCCAGGCCCAGGGAGAGCGACCACAGATTATCATCTTCCTGACCGACGGATTGGCTACCGAGGGAGAGGTGGATACCCAGGATATCATCGATAACGTGGACGACGCCGCTGGCCCAGAGGCCCGCATCTTCACCTTTGGGGTGGGAGACGAGGTCAACACCATTCTGCTGGATACCATCGCCCAGCAGCACCGGGGAGCCAGCGCCTACGTGCGGCCGGGCCAGAACATCGACGAGGAAGTGTCGGCCTTTTACGCCAAGGTCAGCGTCCCTCTCCTGACCAACATCGACCTGGATTTCGGTGACATCCACATTGAGGACACTTATCCCTATCCTCTGCCCGACCTCTTCGCCGGAAGCCAACTGGTGCTGGTGGGCCGCTACCGTGAGGGAGGCAACACTACCATCACCCTGAGCGGAGAGGTCAACGATCAGCCCAAAGAGTTCGTCTACGACGACATCAGTTTCCGGGAGAGAGGGGGCCAGGACTTTATCCCCCGTCTGTGGGCTACCCGCAAGATAGGCTACCTGTTGAATCAGATACGCCTGCACGGTGAGAGCCAGGAGTTGGTGGAAGAGATCGTGGACCTGTCGGTGCGCTATGGTATCATCACTCCCTACACTTCCTTCCTGATCGAGGAAGATGCGGATATCCTGACCAGCAGGGGACGGGAAGCTAGAGCCAGGAAAGAGTACGAAGCTATAGCCACTGCCCCTGCTCCAGACCGCGGTGGCGGCCCCGCCGCCGTAGACGCGGCCGAGGGCGAGGCCGAATTGCGCACCGCCGAGACACCAGCCGAGCCTGCCGTCGAAGAGGTGCACCACCTGGGAGATAAAGCCTTCGTGCTCAAAGATGGCATCTGGATGGACACCACTTACGACCCCGATGGGATGGAAACGATCAAGATCGGCCTCCTGAGCGACACCTATTTCGCCTTCCTGGCCGCCCATCCCGAATGGGGGCCCTACTTCGCCCTGGGCGATCACGTCATCGTCGTTCTGGAGGGACAGGCTTACGAGATCGTGGAGGGGGATTACCCGCCGGTTGACGTACCCTGATCCCCCTGAACAGGCCGTACCCTTTCCGGCTACCGCCCAAAACAACAGCCCTGCTTATGTGGCAGGGCTGTTGTCGTTAACCGCGTTGGTCAACTGCTCTTCTAGCCCCAGACGAGCAATTTCTGGGAGTGCGCTACGGTTCTTAGTAGTAGGTTATGGTGAGATGGTAGGACTGGGTGGTGTTGAAAGTCCCGTCATAGGTGTAGACGCGCACGTAGTAAAGGCCAGAGTCCAGGTTTTTCAATCCATCGGGGAAGTACTTATTCGGCACCCCACCCATCTCTTGCAGGTATGGATCCCTGGCGATCGACCTGATAGTATAGGACTCATCGTAGACGAGAAGTTGCCCTGGCTCCGAGGCCTGGTAATTGATGACCCACACGTTGACCGAGGTTGTTTGGGTAAGGACAAAGTAGTATATATCCTCTATATCATCAGGGTAGGCTACATAGGTTTCACCGGGAAGCAATTCGCAGGCCTGTCTTCGACAGTCGTTCTCTTCGTAATATAAGTCTGGGTCGCAAACCTTCTGACCTTCACCTAACAGCACGATCGGCAGATAGATGTTCGGTATCCGAGCCTCTGTAATGGTGACAACATTGCTTTTGACTGCTGGGCCGTACTCAATGCCATCGTTGGCGGCCACAGTTGCATACCAATTGTCACCGACCGATGTGGCGCTGGCAGGCAAATACTCCTGATCGTTATAGCCTGGCTGGAGATCTTCGTTGCGATACCAACGAATTTTTGGTGTGTGAATCGGGTCGTTATCGAGGTCTTCGTAAGTGTAACTTACTGTCAGGCTTTGATGATCCTGCGGCTGCGAGGGCACGATATGGACATCTTGGGCCTGGGGTGGGGTATTGATCCGAACAGGCGGGGCACAGACCAAGGTACCATAGTCTATCCCATCGTGAGGCTCGATGGTTGCATACCAGCTTTCAGCCGGTGAGGTAGCCGTAAACGGGACAACGGTCTGGTCGTTGAAGTCCACTTGTGGAACGCCATTCTTGTACCAGCGGATTCTACTGCCATCTTCAGGGTCGCCGTCTGCGTCAAAGTAGGTGTAGTACAGTTCCAGATTGTCAGCTGAAGGTGGTTGCCACGACTTGATGTAGACATCCCGTGCCTCGGGTGGGGTGTTTTCTATAGTGACCGAGTTAGAAGCGGCAGGAAAGCCTTCATATTTCTTATCTTTCGGGGTGACTATGGCGTACCAGACGTCACCGACACTGGTGGCGTCGGCCGGGACAAAGACACAATCGACGTAGCAGGCCTGAGGCTCCTGGTTCACAGAATTTTTCCGCGAGCAGCCCAGGGCATTGCCACAGTTACAATCTTCGTAGCAAGCCTGACGCTCCTGGTTCTTGTACCAGCAGATCTGAGTGCCGTCCTCAGGGTCACCATCGCGGTCTAAGTACTCGTAGCTCAGATACAGGTGGTCGTTGTCGCTGGGGTGGGTGGGAGTGATGCACACGTTAATGACCTCAGGCGGGTGGTGCTTGCCGGCCGCAACTGTGACAGTTGCGGCCTCGACACCGTAAGCTTGGGACGGTAGGCCGGTTTGCATGGTGTGCATAGCAAAGGCGCGCGTGTTAACGGTAGCCGCGCTGGCTAGTTGGTTGTAGGTCAATGCATTAGAGGTTGTTGTCGCTCGTGCTTCTGGCGCGGCCAATAGCACGATAGACAACCCGGCTACCAACAGGGCAAATAACAACAGGCTCAAAGCTAGAAAACGGTTTGAACTCGACATCGTCCTTGCCTCCTTAGCACGTCGCTCTGGTCTGGAGTTTTCTGATTTTAACCTCGCCAGAATCTGGCCCCAGCCGGCCGCTCCCTAAGTTAAGGAATCGGGCCTGGCTCGTCGCGAATCCCTCCGCCACCATCACCGCCGCCCTCATCCCAGCGGAAGGGCCGTTGCTCGCTGAACAAGTTCAGATCTTCATCTAATACCTTCTGGTCGCCTTCGTAGTGGCCCCGGATGATGGCGATGGTCCAGGTATAGGCCCCAGGCTCCCAGGTGGTCCATTTAGCTTTGGACAGTTCGTATTCGTTATCCTTTGTCCAGTCCACAAAGACCGAGGCGCCCTTATCCTTCGGCCTGATCTGAACGTCAAAGTACTCGTCGGAAGCCAGAGTGTCGGCCCACTTCCATCTCAGGGTAACTGAGCTGCCGGAGGTCCTGAGGCCCTCTTCCGGTTCTAGCAATACCGGGGCGGGGCGTTCTCCGGTTGGCGAGCCAGGCGTTTCAGTGGGTATTGGCACGGGGGTATCAGTGGGTACCAGCGTTGGCGGGAGTGGGACTGGAGTGTCCGTCGGCACCTCGGGAGTTGCGGTTGGCGGCTCGATGGTAGGTTTTGTTGGCGTATCGGTCGGCGGCGGTGATGTGGGTGTGTCTGTATCCATAGGCGCCGGAGTATAGGTTAGGGTAGGCGGTAGTGCAGGTGTGTCCGTAGGGGTGTATATAACTGTAGGGGGTTCGGTTGGTATTTCTTCCACGACTCTGATCAGGACCCCGGCTGTTTCTAAGTTGTGACCATCATTGACAGTCACTTCTACATAATCATCTCCCACTGTATCAGGAGCAACATAGTCTACTGAGGATTCCTGTCTTGGCCCTGGCGGGACTTTTCCTCTCTGAGCTTTCCAGGTATAGGTTAGAGTATCACGCTCAGGATCGCTGGCATTAGCAGTCAGCCTTATTATCTGGCCTGGCGTGACCACCTCTTGCGAAGCTATAAGTTTTACGGTCGGCGGCTGATTTTCGGGCTGCTGATGAACCCCACTGGCTACTCCGTAGCCGGGCAGCAGGACGGTGAGAATCACGCTACACAGCAAGCTAAACTTCCAGTTTGTCTTCATTGCTACCTGCCTCCTTATATATCATACTTATTCTTAAAACTTGAATGAGGACCCCTGACTTATCTTACTTTGCAAATACGTCCGGTTCGTAAGTTATGGTGAGTTGGTACGGTGTCTCTGAGTTGAAAGTCCCAGGATAGGTATAGATGCGCACGTAGTATTTACCAGGGTCGAGATTTGTCAAACAATCAGGGCAGTCCTTGCTCGGCAACTCGACCGTCCCCTGCAGGTATGGCTCCCTGGCGATTGACCCGGTATTATCGGATTCATCGTAAATTAGAAGTTGCCCCCCCTGGCCTGAGGGATCCAAGGGATGATAATTGGTGACCCGCACATTGACCGAGGTCGTTTGGGTGAGGACAAAATAATATACATCCTCTTCATCATCGGGTAGGGCTACATAGGTCTGACCAGGAAGCAGTTCGCAGGCCTGGCTTCGGTTATCGTTCTCCTCATAGTATGAGTTTGAGTCGCAAATTGTGAGCGTATCGGTTGGCCGCACCGCAGGAGGGTGAGTAAGCACGATGGAGGCAGGACTGGATGTCGGGATAGGAGTTGGGGTAGGAGCAAACCGGGCGCCCTCTTTAATAAACCAGGCCACGATGATGCCTCCCACCACCGCGACAAAGAGTCCTATCAAAATCTCACGGACAGGGATTCCCCGCGGCGATGTAGGCTGTTCTGACTTCCCCTCCTGAAGGTTCTTCAGCCTTGCTTCCACCTGCTGCAACTGCTTCTGCTCGAGTTCCAGGCTGTGAACCAAGTCCATGGGACGGTCTAGTGGAGCATAACTAGCCAGCCTTTTCTCAAAGTCACGGATGTTGCCTTGATGTATGGCCCGCAGCTTCTCCAGGTGTTCGATTTCCTGCTCTCTATCCGACATAGTTCCTCCCTGAGCAGTTCACGGTAACATCGAATGGGCAAACCTCAAAAAACAAAGTCTTGCCCCCAGATTGGCAACGGACAAGCCTTTGTGGTCATAATAACCCAGAAAACCAGAGTGTCCATTGCGCCTTTGCATATGCCAAGCCCAGCCTCGATGGGCTTCCAGGTCATGCTAGGATTTTTTACTTTTTGTACACCTTATTATACCACGTTTTGCTCTTTATGGCAACCCCCCACAACAAAAGTGACCGTTCCATAACTGGTGAAAAGCATCTGCAACCACAACCTATAGTGGTTATAGATAATAGTTACACAACATCTTGTGGTGCAAGGCAGACCCTCGCCAAACTTGGAATAGTCACAATAAAAGCCGAAGATAGACTCTGCCACAGATACCTTCGGCCAATGTCACTTTATTTATCTCTCAATCCTGCCCTCAAATCTTATCCTGTCTTATTACAATATATCTGATCGGGTTGCTACTCTTATATCATCTCCACAAACAAGATCGACCTCTACTCCAAGATCTCTCTTACGACGTAGATGCTTTTGCCCTGGCTCTCGTGGTAAGTGCGGACCACCAGTTCTCCCAGCAGGCCCATGGTGATCATCTGCACCCCGACCACCACCAGCAGGATGGCCAGCATCAGCAGCGGCCGGCTGCCGATATCCTCCCCCATGATGAGCTTAACGGCCACCAGGTACAGGCCCAGAATGCCTCCCCCCGCCGAAAAAGCCAGCCCCAGGGAGCCAAAAACGTGGATCGGCCGGGTGGCGTAGCTGAGCAGAAAACGCACCGTGATCATATCCAGAAAGACCTTGGTGGTGCGCGACAGACCATACTTGGACCTGCCGAAGCGGCGGGCACGATGGTTGACGGGCACCTCGGCCACGGAGACCCCCATCCAACTGGCGATGGCCGGGATGAAGCGATGTAACTCGCCATACAGGTTGATGTTCTTGATCACCTCCTGGCGATAAGCTTTCAGCGAGCAGCCGTAGTCGTGCAGATGCACGCCGGTGGTGTGCGAGATGATCCGGTTGGCGATGATGGATGGCAGGCGCCGGTTGAGGAAAGGGTCTTTGCGTTTAACGCGCCAGCCGCTCACCACGTCGTAGCCTTCCTCAATCTTGTCCAACAGAAGGGAGATATCGGCTGGATCGTTCTGGAGGTCGGCGTCCATAGTGATGACCACCTGGCCCTGGGCCAGGTCGAACCCGGCCGCGAAAGCTGCCGTCTGCCCAAAATTGCGCCGGAAACGGATTACCTTCAGCCGTTTATCCTGGGCGTGCAGCTCTTTCAGGAGCGCAAAGCTGTTATCGTTGCTGCCATCGTCAACGATAATGATTTCGTAGCGCCGCCCCAGAGGTTCAAGAGCTGCGGTCAACTGGGTGTGCAAGGGTTCTACGCTCTCTTCCTCGTTGTAGAGAGGGATGACAACTGACAGAGCAAGGGCTTCTGTTTTCACCTTCAGGTCTGCTGTTTCCATCATCTACTGTTGTTCCTCCTCGACCAGATATTCTCGCGCCCCGCGAAAAACATAAACCACTCCTCCGACCAACCCGGCCAACACCGACAGGGCATAGATCAATAGCGACATGGAAAAAGCCACGCTGTCCGACACACCGGCTTGAGCGAACAGGGTCACGTAGCCCACTTCTCGCACGCCCAAACCATTCAAAGAGATGGGGATCATCAGGATGATGGAAGTGAGAGGCACAAACAGCAGGAAATACCAGATGGAGATATCAACTCCCAGGGCCAGAGCGATCAGATAATTGACCGCGATCAGGCTGACGTTGAAAACTAAGGAGACAGCCAAAGCCTTCCAGATGGCCTGAGCAGGGTAGGCATGCAAGGACTCATAAAGCCGTTTCAACTGTCCGGCCTGTTTGCTTGCGGCCAGGAAGGTGAAAGCCTGCAAGCGTCGTCCCACAAACTCCGCCACTCTCCGGTTAAGCAGCAGCCAGACAACAACCAGGCTACCCCCAAACAGGAGCACCGTGAGGACGATTATCCCCGGACTGACCAGCCGGTAGCCAAAAGCCAGCCCTACCAGAGCAATGGCCTGCAACACGATCAGGCCCAAAAACCGATCCACCAGGACGGTGTTGACGGCCTCCGCCCCTCGCCGACTGGAGCGCGACAGTTCGTACATCCTGACCACATCGCCGCCGAAACCACTGGGCAGGACGTTGTTAAATAGAAAGCCCACAAAATAGAGAGCGGTCAGTTCTGATAAAGGCACCTTGACTTCCAGGGCGGTCAACAACACCTGCCAGCGATAGGCCCGGATAGCTATGGTCAGCATGAACAAAGCCAGGGCGGCGACGAGATAGTAAAAGTTTGCGCTGACCAGCACCTCCAGGGTCTGGCCCAGGCCGATCTGGTTCAATAACAAGGCGATCAGCAAGATGCTTATCACTACCTTGAGCAGATCAAAGGCCCTCTTTCTGTTCATCACGACCTCCACAGCGAACGTTCGTTGTTGTGCTACCAGGATTATATCACCCAAATAGCCACCAGGCAAATGTATGGGGATACTTGACTTTCCTGCCAGACTGGTTCGCCTTCTACAACGGCCGCCAGACCGTCGAAGCCGGTATCAAGTTCTTGAGCCGGGACAGCCTGCGTGGGGAAGGTTTCAAAGTTCTGGGTAAAGTCAGGGATAGCTAATTTGGCAAATCAACTGAAGTATGGTATAATAGGAGTGTGCTGATGGGCACATCCCTATTTGTGCAGCACTGCAAACGAGCTATAATAATTTTGGGGTGTGGAGCGCGATATCCCGTTTTCCATAGAAAGTAGAAAGAAAGAGTAGAAGGGAGCCCAGTGTGCCGTTAAGTAAGATTGAGAAGAGTGCTATTATACAGGAGTTCCACGTCCATCCCGGCGATACCGGTTCACCGGAGGTGCAAATCGCCTTGCTGACCAATCGCATCAACCAGTTGGTCGAACACCTGAAAGCTCACAAGCACGACGAACATTCACGACGAGGACTGTTGAAACTGGTTGGGCAGCGGCGTCGTCATCTGGCCTATCTGAGTCAAAAAGACGCGGAACGCTACAAGGCAATTATAGAACGTTTGGGGCTCCGCAAATAGAGGGATCGTGATTGGGGTTAAGAAAACCAACGAGTAGAGGGTCGCTCCTTCACCGTCTACTCGTTTCGCTGATAGACACCAGGCCATAAAGTCCGCCTGAAAGGCTAAAAGCCGAAGTAAGTTTGAGTTTGTCATTTGGCATCCCTGAAATCATAAAATAAAATAAAGAGATCGGGCCACGAGGTTTAGGAATTGGGGAGTGTACCTCAAATTTCTGCTTTGGGGGGTACTCCCCAGTCCCTAGCCTCCAGGTCTGATCTCGATTTGGAGGTTAATTTAATAATGTTACATCAATTTAACGCCCATCTCGGAGACCATCTGGTCTCCATCGAGACAGGCAAACTGGCCGGGCAGGCTGGTGGAGCGGTGACCGTGCGTTGCGGCGACACCATGATCCTGGCTACGGCTACCGCCTCAAAGTCTCCGCGTGAGGGGGTAGATTTCTTCCCCCTCACCATCGACTACGAAGAGCGACTCTATGCCGCGGGCAAGATCCCGGGCGGCTTCTTCAAAAGGGAAGGTCGTCCCAGCGAAGCAGCCACTCTCCTCTGTCGTCTCACCGATAGACCCGTCAGACCTCTTTTTCCCAAAGGTTTTCGCCACGAGGTACAGGTCATCATCACTGCCCTCTCCGCCGACCAGGAGCATTACCTGGACATCCTCTCTATAATTGGGGCTTCGGCGGCGCTTACCATCTCTGACATCCCTTTCCTGGGGCCGGTAGGGGCCGCCCGCATCGGTTATATCGACGGACAGTTCGTTATCAATCCCGCGGCCTCCGAAATGGGGAACAGCTCCCTGGATCTGCGATTGGCTGGTACCGCCGAGGCTACCCTGATGGTGGAGGCCGAAGGCCATGAGGTATCAGAGGCCCTCGTGCTGGAAGCCATACGGCTGGGCCACCAGGCCATGCAAGATATCATCAGCTTGCAGGTGGAGATGAGGCAACAGGTGGGCAAGCCCAAGCGGGACTTTGCCCTGCATGCAATGAGTGACGAGGCCCGCCAGGCGGTGCTGAGTCGCCTGGACGGACGCCTGAGCCAACTCCTGGACGAGAACAGGAGCAAAAGCAAAGAAGAACGCGGCGAAGCGCTGAACGTTCTAAGCGATGAACTGGCCGCCTCGCTGGCAGAAGAGTTTGAGGCCGAGGAAGTGGCTCAGGTCTTCGACGAGCTTTTACAAGCGGAGGTGCGCCGGGACATCCTGACCCAGAATCTCAGGCCCGACGGACGCGCCCCGCAAGACATCCGGCCCATAAGTTGCGAAGTGGGACTCCTGCCCCGCGCTCATGGTTCGGGTCTTTTCAACCGGGGCGAGACTCAGGTGTTGACCATCGCTACTCTGGGCACGGTCAGCGACGAGCAAATCCTGGACGGCCTGGACATGGAAGATTCCAAGCGGTACATGCATCATTACAACTTTCCGCCTTATTCCACCGGCGAAACCTGGTTCCTACGAGCCCCCAAACGGCGCGAGGTCGGTCATGGAGCTCTGGCCGAACGAGCTTTGTTGCCCCTCATCCCGGCCGAAGAGCAATTCCCCTATACCATCCGTCTGGTCTCAGAAGTGCTATCCTCTAATGGTTCCACCTCTATGGCCAGTGTGTGTGGCAGCACGCTGGCTCTGATGGATACCGGTGTGCCCATCAAAGCCCCGGTAGCAGGGGTGGCTATGGGCCTGATCAAAGAGGATGAGCAATACGCCATTCTGTCCGATATCCAGGGTATGGAAGATTTCTTCGGAGATATGGACTTCAAGGTGGCCGGTACAGCCGAAGGCATCACCGCGTTGCAGATGGACATTAAGATCGCCGGCCTGAGCCACGATATCCTGCGGCAAGCTCTGATGCAGGCCCGTGAAGGCCGCCTGTTCATCCTGGACAAGATGCTGGAAGTCATCAGCGAGCCGCGGCCAGACCTGTCGCCTTATGCCCCGCGGATTACCATCATCAAGATCGATCCTGAGAAAATCGGCACCATCATCGGGCCAGGGGGCAAAACTATCCGCAGCATCATCGAACGAACGGGGGTTAAGATCGACGTTGAGGACGACGGCTCGGTCTACATCGCCTCCACCGATGCTGACAGCAGCCAGCAAGCGGTCCAGATCATCGAGAGCCTGACCGAGGAGGTAGAGGTAGGCAAGATATATCTGGGCAAGGTGGTGCGCATCACCGACTTCGGGGCCTTCGTCGAAATCCTGCCCGGCCAGGACGGCCTGGTGCACATCTCCCAACTGGCCGACTACCGGGTGCCCAGCGTGGAGGACGTGGTACACCTCGGCGACGAGATCATGGTCATGGTCATCGACATCGACGATAGCGGTAAAATCAAGCTCTCTCGACAGGCGGTGCTGGAGGGCTGGTCAGCCGAGGAGGCTCGACGGCGCGACCGCCAACCGTCAGACAGAAGACGAGGGGGACGGTCTGGCCCATACAGTCCCGGCGGGCGCGATCGCCGCCCCCCCCGAAGGCGTTAGAAGTCCCTGACATATCAGGGGCCTGGCACAGCGAACGTTCGTTGTTGAAGTGCCAGGCCCCTGGGAGCGCTTTGTTGCATTTCCCAGATCAATTATGCTGAGGTAGAAATACAGACATGGAAGATTGGCAAAGACCTGTAGAGGAGGATCAGGAAGCGTCCCAGGAAAAGGGAGACAGCTTTTTGAAACGAGGGTTCAAGGTTCTGCGCGATATCCTGGAGACCATCTTACCGGCCATCCTGATCGCTCTGTTCATCAATCTCTTCCTGGCTCAGGCCACACGGGTCTACGGGCAGAGCATGGAGCCGAATCTGCACTCCGATCAGCGGTTGGTGGTGGAGAAAATCTCCTATCGATTCCACCCGCCGCGTCGCGGCGATATCGTGGTGCTGCGGCTTCCCAAGCGAAATTCGGAGCTTTTGATCAAACGGGTCGTCGGTCTGCCCGGCGAGACGCTGGAGATCAAAAACGGCCAGGTTTACATCGACGGCCAACCCCTGGATGAACCTTACATTTCAAAGAATACCCTGGGAGAGACGGCGCCCAGGGTGATACCTCCTCTCCAGGTCTTTGTTCTGGGGGATAACCGCAGTTTCAGCAACGATTCGCGTACTTTTGGGATGGTCCCTTTCGATAACATCGTGGGGCGAGCCTGGTTCTGCTACTGGCCGCTGGATCAGATCGGCCTGGTCAGGTGAACGAGCGGTTGAGCTCCAGTTTATAAAGCGCCTCAGGCGCTTTTTTTTAACGTATATGCATATACGTGGGGAGTGACATGGCCGTTATCAAGGCAATGCGCCAAAAGATAAGCCGGGGACAGATGATCTGTCTGCTGGCGGCAGCCTTATACGTGGTGCTCTTCTTGGCCTTACAGGTCAGGCTATATCAGGGGCTACACATGGGCATCCGCGACCTGGGCCTTTGGAACCAGGGCGCGCACAACGTCGTGCGGGAACATTCCTTCGCCGTTACTATCGACTGGAACGGCCCACACCTCTTCACCGCCCATTTCAAGCCTTTCTTTTTCCTCACCCTGCCTTTCTATCTCCTCTCTCCTGCTTCTTACTCCTACCTGCTCTTCTTCCTCCAGGCTTTGGCCGGCGGAGTGGGCGCCCTGGCCGTGTTCCTCATCGCCCGGGACCGGCTGAAGAGCGAATGGGCCGCCGCCTGTTTTGGACTCTCCTACCTCCTTTATCCGCCCCTCCAGGGAGCCCTCCTCAATCAATACATTTTCGGCTTTCATTCCGAGAACTTATTCCCGCCTCTGTGTCTGCTGGCCCTCTATTTTTTATGGAAAGACAGGCCCCGCTGGTTTGCTGTTTTTTTCCTGCTCTCTTTGATGACCCAGGAGAGCTACGCTGTGGTTTGGGGCTGTCTGGCCCTCTATCTCTTCCTCTTTCAGCCCCAAAGACGTAAGCTTAGCGCGGCCATATTCCTCATTTCGGCAGTTTGGTTTCTGGTCTCGACCCGTGTGCTCCTGCCGGCCTTCAGACAGGGTAGCTCACCCCATTACTTCCCTGCCCTGAACCACGTGATCAATATATTTAGAAAACCTGAATTGTATTCTTTGTTGATTAAACCGTTCATCGATTATCTTCTCTATCTGCTCATACCTGTGCTGTTTCTGCCGTTGGCCGATCCTTTTCTATTCGCTGCGGCGGTGCCGACCTTGCTGGTTAACCTTTTCGCTTTGACCGTGGGCTATTTCCTGCCCACCGACCGCAATTCCTGGCACGTCAGCCCCCTCATGCCCCTTCTTTTCCTCAGCGCCATCTGGGGGGTGGATAATCTCAGGCGGCTAGGAAGCCTGGGACTCAAGTCCCAGGCTGAAAGCCGAAGCAAGCTAAAGCCTGCTACCCTGACCGTTTTGCCGCTTCTGCTGCTGATAGCCACCGCGCTGGCGACCTTCTGGATTGGGCCCCTGCCTTTTTCCCGTGCCCTGGAGCCCCATCAGTACGAGCTAAACAGAGCCAAAACCGCAAGCCTGCCCCAGCTCAAGGCTTTGCTCCCCGCCGAGGCTTCGCTGTGCGCCGAATTTTTCATCGGTTCGCACTTCACCCAAAGGACCATCCTCTACATCTATCCCGACAGATGGCGAGAGGTCGATTACGTCCTGGTCGATTCCACGCCCTGGATGTGGTGGTCGGACGAGATGGCTAACACGCTGAACCTCCTCCAGAATAGCCCTGACCACGAGCTCCTTTACGACGATAACGACCTCTATCTCTTCAGGAAACGGGCTGAACCACCCCTGCAAAACGCCCTTGAAGCTGACTTCGGAGGTCTGGTGCATCTATTGGGCTACAGTCTGGAGAAGGATAAGGTCAAGGCCGGAGACCCGCTGCCCCTGGTGTTATACTGGCAGGCCCAGGCTGAGATGCAAACCAGCTATACCGTTTTCATCCATCTCATCGATGAGGAGGGCCAGATGGTCGGTCAGGGAGACAGGCTGCCGGCAGGCGGCACCTACCTGACCACCGAGTGGCCGGTGGGCGCAAGGGTGGTTGACAGGCAAAAAGTAGAAGTGAAAGCCGAAGCGCCTGCCGGTCGGTACTATCTGAAGATCGGCCTTTACGATTGGGCCACAGGCGAGAGGTTAGCCGTGCTGGACGAAAACGGCCAGCCCCAGGACACCCAGGTAATTCTGGGGCCGGTGTGGGTCGAGTAGACGCGAGGAGCAGATAGATGCAGTTCGGGAACGTCGAGGCCATCCTGTTCGATCTGGACGGCACCCTGATCGAGATCGATCACTCCGCCATACAAGCCCTGGCCGCTCGTCTGGGCCCTCTGGCCTGGCTCTTTCCCCAACGCAACCCCGCCCGCACCTTGCAACGACTTATGTTAGCCAGCGAAGGGATAGCGAACACCTCTTTGATCTTCCTGGAGCGCATTGGCTTCGATTACAACCACTTCCTGCCCATAGATCGGCTGCGGCGGCTGCGTGGCCTGGGCATCAAAGGAAATTTCAAAATCCTGCCCGGCGTGAGCGAGATGCTGGAGAGCCTGTCCAAACGCTATCACCTGGGGGTGGTCACCAATCGAGCCCCACGGGAAACCTTCGCCTTCCTGGAACAGTACCGGCTGAGAGAGCTATTTGGGGCCGTCACCACCCGCCAGGATGCGCCGCGTTTCAAGCCCCACCCCGCTCCCCTGCTACACGCGGCCCAGACCCTGGGCGTACCTATCGAGCGTTGCGTCCTGGTGGGCGATACGGCCTTTGACGTACAGGCGGCCAGAGCAGCCGGGGCCCACGTGGTGGGCGTGCTGTGTGGCTTCGGGGAGCCGGACGACCTGGAAGGGGCCGATCTGATCCTGCACCACACCGCGCAGTTGGGAGAGTGGCTGTAGGAGGAGGATTGTGGTATAATAAGTTCACGAATTATTGGAACGGGCAGAGAGCGCCGAAGCAGGGCACACGGTCTCGCTGGAGGAAGCCCGTACCGCACATTATATCGTTTAAGATAGGATTAGAAATGGCAAAATGGATCGAGACTGAGCATCCACATATCGTGCGCGCCAAGGATATTTACGGCGGAGAGCCAATTGTCAAGGGAACAAGAACCCCCGTCAGGCGGATTGTGGAATATTTTCAGCTTCACAATGGCTCGCTTGAGGAGGTGTTGCTCGATCTGCCTCATCTCAGCCTGGCCCAGATTCACGACGCTCTTTCCTACTATCACGACCACCCCGAAGAGATCGAGAAGTATGCTGAACTCAACAAGCTGGAAAATGTGTTGGAGAAGCACGACCTGGTGGCTGAGCCTGTTGAAGATAACCTGGGCATCCTTCACCAAAAAGACGGTAAATGGTAAACGAATTAGCAACACTGTTTGCCAGGCTGTACTTCGATGAGGATACATCCACGAGAGCAGCGCAGGCTTTGCGTATCCGTGGATACGATGTTCTGACCACGCAAGAGGCTGACCAATTGGGTGCCACTGACGACGAACAACTGGCCTTCGCCGTAAGCCGGGGAAGAGCGATTGTCACTCACAATGTCCAGGATTATCCTGTCCTTCACGCGGAATACATGGATCAGGCCAGAGAGCACTATGGAATCATTATCATTATTGGTCAGCCATCCATTGGCGGATAGTGCATCGTCTGGAAATTCTGCTCAATCGGTATAGCATCGACGAGATGTGTAACCGCATCTTTTACCTCGGTCGGTCTGTTGATTAGAGACCAGGGAAAGGAAAAGAGGGCAGCCCTCTCAAAGAGCGGCCCTCTTTAGGACCGATAAGGAGCAGTTTAAAGCACCTTTTTTTTCGCATGTCTCTCTCCGTCGTAGCTATACACTACCTTTTTCTCGTCCACCACAGTTTCCACGTGGACGGGGCGGCCCCACAGGCGACATAGATTGACCAGGGTATCCTGGGCGTAGGCGATGTCCAGGTCGATGCCCTCGTGGCGGTGCACCAGGTAAAGCTCTCCGCGGTTACGATAATTGCCGTCCTCCACGTAGATAATGGGTTTTCCAAAGTTAGTCAGGGAGAAAAGCAAAGCCCTCTTGACCTGCTCGTAATCGCGGCTGGTGATTTCATACCAGTTCAGGTTGCCCTCTTCTACCTCTTTGTAGACGAACAACCCCTGCTCCAGGCAAAACTCTTTAGTCAGAAAGGTGTCGATAAAGCCGATATCGTGGTATACTTTGCGCACCTCGAAGATTTTCTCTCGTCCCAGGCCCAGCTTCCGGTCCCAGTTCTTCTTTTCGGTCATGTCCTGGCACTCTTCGTACTCCTTCCCGAAACGGCCTTTGTCCCATCGTTCCTCGATATCGCGGAAAAGCTCCACCCCGATCTTATAAGGATTAACGTGGCCTGGCCGGGGGCCCAGCGTGCCGGAGTGGTGGTCGGCGTAGTCGATGACCTCTGCCGGGTCCAGGATCCCCCCTGCGGTCATGGTCCTGGAGTGCCAGTAGGTGGCCCACCCTTCGTTCATGATCTTGGTCTGACGCTGGGGGGTGAAATAATAGCTCTCCTCGCGGACGATAGATAGAATGTCGGCCTGCCAGCCTTTGAGGGGCGCGTGGTGGAGCAGGAACAAGAGTATATCTCGCTGAGGTTCGGGGGGTACTTTTTGTTGCTCTCGCTCCTCCTCCAAGCGTTGGCGTTCGGCCTCCAGGTAATCGGGGGGGTTGATGTAGCGATCCATGTAGCCTTTGCTCTTGAAGCGGCCCACCTCGATGGGCTTATCGCCCTCGTCTTCCTCTTCCTCCACCGTATATTCTTCAGCAGGGGAGTGCGGATCGATCAGGTCGGCTACCGAGAGACAAACGTCCAGGAAACGCTCCACCTCCGTTGCCCCCTGGCGGTCGATGTGACGGCGCACACGAGTGCCATGATTGGCCATCTCGTTCAGCATCTTGCGGTTGGTGTGCGTGAACCACAGGTTATTTCTGAAGAAGTCGCTGTGGGCGTAGACGTGGGCCATAACGATCTTCTGATCGACCAGGTTGTTGTTGTCCAGCAGATAGGCGTAACAGGGGTCGTTGTTGATGACCATTTCGTAAATTCTGTGCAGGCCGTAAGCGTAGCTCCTTTTGAGGCGTTCATGTTCCATGCCGAAACGCCAGTGGGGATAGCGCACCGGAAAACCGTCGTAGGCGGCCACCATGTTCATTTCCTCGAAGCTCAGCACCTCAAAGATGACCTCAAAGAAATCCAGGCCGTAATCAAGGACGCGCTGACGTATTTCTTTATTGAGTTGTCGCAGTTTCTCTTTCATCCTCTCACCGCCTATTTGCCTTTGCCCAGGAAATCCTTGATGGAGTCGTAAATGGCGTCCCTATCGGCGATGTTGGAAGTGACGAGCTTGGAGGTGCGGTCCTCGTAATAGATTTCAGGCACGTAGGCAAAATACTCCTCCAATTCCACCTTGAATTCTCCGCTGCCCCAGCGACTTTCTACCTGGCCGTAGCAGAACAGATTCACCAGGGGCAAAATTTCGTGCACGACCAGGCAGGCTCGTTCGTTGTCGCTGCTCAAATTATCGCCGTCTGAGAAGTGGAAAGGGTAGATGTTCCAATCGGTAGGGTCATAGTCGGCCTCGATGATGGCTTTGGCCAGAGAGTAGGCCGAGGAGATGATGGTGCCCCCGCTCTCGCGGGTACGATAGAAGGTGTCGCTGTCCACCTCGCGGGCCGCGGCGTCGTGGATGATGTACCGGCTCTCGATGTTCCTGTACTGTGAACGCAGCCAGGTGTCTATCCAGAAAACTTCGGTGCGCACAATTTCCTTTTGTTCCGGCCCCATAGAGCCTGAAACGTCCATCATGTAGATGATGACCGCGTTAGACTCCGGCTCCATTTTGGTTTTCCAGGAGCGGTAATATTTGTCCTCGCGGATGGGAATAATAACCGGCTGGACCGGATCGTAGCTGCCGGAGGCCAGTTGGCGTTTCAGAGCGTGTTTATAGGTACGTTTGAAGTGGCGTAGCGATTCCGGGCCCACCTGGCGGATGCCGGTGTAGCGGTCCTTCTGGCTGGTGATATTCTCCCGACCTCTGGGCTCGATGCGGGGCAACTCCAATTCCTCGCCCAAAAGTTGAGCCAGTTCCTCGATGGTCAGTTCCACCTCCAGGATGTGTTCGCCGGGCATATCGCCCGCGCCTGGGCCTTGACCGTCCATCTCTCCCCGACCGATGATCGTCCCCACCTCGCCCTCTCCCTGACCAACGCCCTCCCATCCTGCGCGCTCAAAACGGAAGTGCGGCGGGTCCAGATGAGGGATGGGAATACTGACCACCTCTTTGCCTTTACGCCCGATCAGCTCGCTGTGGCTGATGTACTTTTTCAGTTCTTTGCGCACTCTACCTTTGACGATCTCTCGATAGCGACGGTTATCCCGTTCGATACTTTTGATCATAATCCCATCACCTCCTATATTTCGCCGGAGAGTAAGGTGTTAAGGTAGGCTTCGCTGATTCTGGGTGATGCCATGCGGGGGCCTCTAACTGGAACTATCGCCACGGGCGAAGATAGAGGCCACGTAGTTAAGCATGTCCGTGGCGCAGATATCGCAATAGCCGTAATCTTTGACCAGACGGGCTTTGACGGCGTCGATCTTTTCCTGGGTTTCCTGGTCCACCACGCTGGTAACCAGGCTGGTCAGTTTGATGGTATCTTTCTTATCCTCGAAAAGTTTCAACTCCAGGGCTTTTTGCAGGCGGGCATTAGAGTGATATTCGAACCGTCTGCCTTCCAGGGCCATAGCCCCAATGTAGTTCATGATCTCTCGGCGGAAGTCGTCTTTGCGGTTTTCGGGGATGCCGATCTTCTCCTCGATGGAACGCATCAGTTGCTCGTTGGGCGGCTCATCCTGGCCGGTGTATTTGTTCTTGACTTTTTCTTTCTGGACGTAGGCTTTAACGTTGTCGATGTAGTTGGCGAAGAGGGCCTTGATGCCTTCCTCGTCGGCGGAGATAGCCCGCTGCACCTCGCTCTTGACGATATCGGTATACTCTTCCCTGACCAGGGCCAACAGATCACGATAACGGCGCCGCTGCTCCTCGCTGGTGATCAGGGAGTGATGGTCAAGCCCGGCCGCCAGCTCGTTCATCACCATGAAGGGGTTAACACACCCTTCACTCTGCTGCACCAGAGCATTGGAAATTTTATCCTGAATGTAACGGGGCGAGATGCCTTCCATCCCTTCGCGTGGGGCTTCCTGGATAAGCTCCCTGACACTATCCTCGGTAAAACCCTCCACGCTCTGTCCGTTGTAGAGTCTCATCTTTTGGAGCAGGGTCAGTTTGGCTTTTTTGGGTTCTCCCAGGCGGGTCAACACGGCCCACATAGCCGCCACATCGATGACGTGGGGAGCGAGGTGACAACCCTTGACTCGCTCTGGATTATAGTCCTTCCCGTAGATTCTGATCTCGTTGTCCAACTTGATGACGTAAGGGATATCTACCTTGACCGTGCGGTCTCGCAGGGCCTCCATGTACTCGTTATTCTGGAGTTTGCGGTATTCGGGTTCGTTGGTGTGCCCGATAATGACCTCGTCGATGTCCGTCTGGGCAAACTTTTTGGGCTTGATCTTGTGTTCCTGCGAGGCGCCCAGCAGATCGTAAAGGAAAGCCACGTCCAGCTTGAGCACCTCGATGAACTCCACTATACCCCGGTTAGCCACGTTAAACTCGCCATCGAAATTAAAGGCTCTGGGGTCGGAGTCGGAACCATACTCGGCGATTTTACGATAATTGATGTCGCCGGTCAGTTCGGTGGAATCCTGATTTTTCTCATCTTTGGGCTGGAAAGTACCGATGCCGATCCGATCTTTCTCCGAAAGGATCAAGCGGCGCACCCTGACGTGTTCTATCACCTTGGTCCAATCACCGTGGTAGCGTTCCATCAAATCCCGATAGGTGTAGCGGCAGGCCGGACATAGATCGCCCTCGAGCGCCACCAGCCCTGGCCCAGGGCCAGCCTCCAGCCGGGCCAGCAATTCTTCTCGCAGCTCCACGGGAATGAGATGCAAGGGTTCCTCGTGCATCGGACAGGGGTGCTCTTCGTCAGCCAGCACCCAACTGAAAGTGTACATCGCGCCTTCATCGGTCTTGGAATACTCCTCCAGCCCCTTCTTGAGCAACCTGACCAGGGTGCTCTTGGAGCTGCCGACTGGACCGTGCAGCAACAGCACCCGCCTTTCCGCTCCGTAACGGTGAGCAGCCGCTTTGAAGAATTGTACCAGGTCCATCAAGGGGCGTTCCAGGCCAAAAATGGCATCCCTGCCATTCTCCAATGGATCGCTGAAAAAGTGATAACGGATCAACTCCTCACGGTTCTCGGTGTAAGTTTCATAACCGTGAGACAGGATCATGTCGTATATACGCTGGAAAGCCGAGCGGGTCACGCCTGGATTAGCGGCCACAATGTCCAGATATTCTGAAAAACTGCCCTGCCAATGCTGTTCCTGGAAACTTTTTTCTTCCTGCCTTTCCATCAGGAAAGACATCAAGACCTGTTCTGCCATCGTAGTTTACCTCCTCCCCAAAAGGGATCGGTCACGCTTCAACGCGGCCTAAGGGGGGTCCTCTCCATGCCCCAGTGACCAAAGGCCCCGTCCAACCTAAAACAAAAGACACCCTTCTTTCTCGGAGCTTGCTTCCTTGCAAGCCAAGAAAGCACCTGCGTCAACGAGGTTCTGGGTGCCCCCCCCAAAATTTCTATGGCTGATTTTCGTCAGCGAAATGGTATTATTTAACTCTTCAAATGACCCTTTCGTACCTGGGTTACATTATAGCAGATCGCTTACATTTTGTCAAAAAGGTTATACAACTTATTCCAAGATTCTTGACAAGAGGGGCCATTTACTGTTGCTCCGGAAGAAGAGAGAAAGTGAAGGGACACCCTTATGCCACTACATCGGTGAAAAAACCTCCCATCGGGGGAGGTTCTTTCCTTCTCAATTTTATTATAGCACATGCCAGGTCGGGTGTCAAAATGATTGTCGATGGGTGGTAGCTCAGGAGGCCGGACCGCGACTTGCTCGTTGGCGGCGGCCAGAATGCGCAGGCCCAGGCCGTGCCCGTTTCGCCATTGGTGAAACGCACCGAAAGCCCTCCTTGACATTGCCTGGGACTTGTGCTATCATTGTCATATAATTGAACTCAACGTTGCACCTGGAGCGTGCCCCAAACGGCTGAGGGCGGGCCAGCAGGTGATTGGGGATCGATGACTGGCGGTTTATAGGAACAGCATCCTCTTTGCTGGCAACCAACGAGGTCGAAAGGAGATAGCAAAATGGCCCAATCGAGGACCGGACGGATGATATCGCGGCTGAGAGAGTTGCAGTCCAGCGCGCCGGATATTGAGGCTTCGGCCATAGTCAGTGTTGACGGTCTGATCATGGCCTCCGCCTTACCGGCTGATGTGGAGGAGGATCGGGTCTCGGCCATGTCGGCGGCCATGCTTTCGCTGGGAGAACGAATTGCCACTGAACTGGGACGCGGCTACCTGGATCAGCTCTACATCCGAGGCAACGACGGGTACGTCTTCCTGATGTCGATAGGTGAAGAAGCAGTGCTGACTGTGCTGGCCCGTCACAACGCCAAACTGGGGCTCATCTTTCTGGACATGAAACGCGCGGCCGACGATCTGAGCAGGTTGGTGTAATCGTCATACCTGCGCGCTCTCCCTGGGAGGACTCTGAAGGCCCCCGTGGGGAGACCCTGGCTGTAGCTCGCTATTTCTCGTATTCTTCATCGCTGCCCAGAGAGAGCCAAAGCGTCTCCCCACATTGCTCACAGGGCTGGATGCTGGTAAAAAAAGGCACTGGATCGGTGGTCTGAAACACCGCTCTGCACCTCATACACTGAAAAGTGTAAACGGGGATCAACTTCTCAAGGTCTACCTGCTCATCGCTCTTCAAGATCAGATTTCCTCCCCCGCAATCGTGCCCTGAAAGCTCATCTTTTGAAGCGGCCACCTCCCTGTCCTCTCCACGTGTAAACACAAAGGGGCATGAGTTGCGAGAACTGATATCTCATGGTACAATATTTGCTGCCCAATGCGTCCTCGCATTGGGCAGGATGTTCATGCCGAAGGTGGGACTCGAACCCACATGAGGTTAACCCTCAACGGTTTTTGAGACCGCCGCGTCTGCCTGTTCCGCCACTTCGGCCCGTATTGACGCCGCTGATTGTGCCTTAAGTATAAACCAAGAGCGCCATTTAGTCAAGTCGAAGGCCAGATCGATGCTATGGATGAAAAGACTTTGCTCGCCGCCGCGTGCCAGGGAGACCCCCAGGCTTTTAATAAGCTGGTTTTAATCTACCAGCACCAGGTCTATAACCTGGCCTATCGGATCCTGGCCGATACTGAAGCCGCGGCCGACGCCAGCCAGGAGGCTTTTCTGGCTGCCTTCCGCAACATGGGCCGGTTTCGGGGCGGCTCTTTTAGAGCCTGGTTGTTACGCATCGTCACCAACGCCTGT
Organism: uncultured Anaerolineales bacterium; assembly: GCA_964646625.1. Classification (GTDB taxonomy): domain Bacteria; phylum Chloroflexota; class Anaerolineae; order CAZYHC01; family CAZYHC01; genus DAOULT01. The sequence continues at coordinate 16,101 of CAZYHC010000004.1, read as the reverse complement.
TACGACCAACTGCGACGCAAACAACGCCGCCCCACCAGTCCGTTGGAGCCCCTTCTTGGCGACCCCGACCGCGTGGCCGTGTTGACCGATCCGGGGGAAAGCCCGGAAAATCACGCCCTTCGCCGCGAACTGAACCAGATCCTCCAGGCGGGCATCAGAACCCTGCCCCCCGACCAGCGCGTCACCCTGGTGCTGGCTGACGTGGAAGGCATAAGCTATCAAGAAATCGCGGCTATCACCCAGGTGCCGCTGGGCACGGTCAAATCACGTCTGAGCCGAGGACGGGCCAAATTACGCGATTATCTCCTGGAAAAGAAGGAACTTTTACCGGCTCGCTATCGTCTTACAGATGAGCGAAGTGTGGAGTAGCAACCATGACCGAGCAAGAGCATCATCTGGAAGAGACGATCTCCAGTTATATAGATGACGAGTTATCGCCCCAGGAGCGGGCTGAGGTCGACAGCCACCTGAAGACCTGCGCCCACTGCGCCTGGCACCTGCGCACTCTGCGTCAGACCGTCGCTATGGTAAAAGAACTGCCCACCGTACCTGTGCCCCGCCCCTTCACCATTCAAGCAGCGCCGCCTGGAGGTTTTTGGCTGTGGTTTCGGTTTCCTCAGCTTGACCTCTATCTCAAGGGGGCCACGACCCTGGTGGCTCTTTTGCTGATCCTCATGGTGGCAGGGGAAGTGGTATGGCAGGCCGTATCCTTTGGCCGGCCTCCGACCACTTCTATGGTGGCGGTCATGCCCCAACAGGAGGCTCCGCCCTCACCCACTGGTGAGAGAGAAGAGGCCCTGAGAATGGCTCCCTCGCCCGCAGAAGAGGAAGCACAAGAGGGAGCACAAGAGGGAGCACACGACGAGGCTGCGGCCGAGCCCGAAGCGGAAAGCCCCCCCCCGCCTGAGGTATCCACCCCTGGATACGAGCCTGCAAAAGAGGGAGTTGCCCCCACTCCGCCGGTCGCGGTCGAGGCGCCTGATGAGGACACTGTCCCCGCTCGGAGGCCAGAGGAGCCACCGGCTGCTGCGGTAGAAATCTTTCCTCCGATGCCGGGTGCTGCCAGCCAGCCGGTACCCTCGTTGACAGCCACCCCATCTCCTGTGCTCACTCCGACGGCCACCGTCTTATCGTCAACGCTGGTCCCGTCCCCTACGCTTACCTCAACTGTCGTAGCCCAGGTGCGGTCGCCCACCCCTGCCCCTGAGGAAGCAAAGACCACCGAAGGGGCCAGGCCACAACCTGCCAGCGCATGGTTGACACCGTGGCGCTGGGTGCAGCTGGTCCTTTTGTGGCTGCTGATCATTCTGATAGCCCTGACTTTGTTCGCGGGACGTTACCGGACAATAAGCTAAACAATGGATTCTCCCCTATGTCTTCATAAAAATTCGGTGGCGGGTTCTCTCACCTTTCCCCCTTATTCAATTGACTTTTTGAGCCAAAGCTTGTACAATATTTATATTAGCAGTTATAGTAGGGCCTGGGTATCCGCGGTCACGCCCGTTCGCGTCAAGGGATATTTAATCCAGGGCCAAAGTGCGCCCTTCTTAACCCAGGTATCTGTGGCTGATTAAGCAGGGGCCGGATATTCGCCGGTGCCGATGAGATTACGATCTCACTATTCATTCGTATAAATAAAAGCCAGGGAGGAATAGTGTGGCTACAAATGTATTGATCGTTGATAGCGATGAAGCCTTCGCCACTATATTGAAAGAAGGTTTAGAAGCCGACAAGTTCTACAAAGCGACTATCGCTACCTCAGGCGAAGAGGCTTTGCAGGCCGTCGTGGAAAAGCCTTTCGACATGTCTATCGTCGATATGGGCCTGTCCGACATAGAAGGCGCGACCCTGGTGAGAGCCATTCGTGAGGCCAAGCCGAATATGCGGGTTATGCTCATTCCCCTCTTTGGGGAGGAGCTAGACTCTGACGCCGCGGCGTTGGATATTCAGGGCGTTCTCACCAAGCCTTTTTTCATGGGAGACCTTCCTCAGAAGATCCAGGAGGCCCTCGCCCGCCCGGTGAGAGGAGTGATGCCTCCTTCCCCAGGCCAGGTCGCGGTTCGGGAGGCTGCCGCCCCTCCACGCAGGATCAGTCCTGCGGCGAGGCGGCGGGCTTTTGCTGATACGGAATTGGTCCCCCCTCCTCAGTTGAGGGAGCAGTTGAGGGAGAGGGAGGCTGCTCCTCCTCCACGAAGGCCCGGCCCTGCCAGAGAAGAGGTCAGCCCTGTTTTAAGCCAGGCTATCGCTGAAGCAGAAGTTGCCCCGCCACCTCCTGAAGTGGAAGAGAAGGTGGAGAAGGAAGAGAAAGTGGCGGAGAAGGAAATCGCCCCTCCCTCTGCTCGACTACCGGAAACGTCCTCAGCGCTGATTGAGAAGCTGCGGCAGAAATCTGTAGACGTGGACAGACATCTCACCAACCTGGCTTTTGATCTGAGTGCTGAATCGGTTCTTTTGACCTGCGCCACCAAGTTGGTGGCCCACGCTGGCAATCTCAGCAAAGAGAAATCCCAGGAGCTGGCCGCCCTGGTATCGGAAAGCTTTACCTCCGTGGCTCAGGTGGCGCGACTGTTGGGTGAGCCAGATGGCCGCTTCGAATTGAGCCAGAACGAAGGTGACGAATATAGCTTTTATTCCCGCAGTGTGACGAACGAAATCGTGCTTTCTATCGCGCTGCGAGCCGATACCCCGCCGGGCACGGTCCGATACATCACCAAACAAACTGCTGACAAGCTGGCCCAACTCGTCTTAGAGTGAGTTAAGTATATGGCCAAAGGCAAGCTGATCCTCATAGACGGTCACGCGCTGGCCTACCGGGCTTATCACGCCTTGCCTCCCGACCTGACCACCTCACGAGGTGAGCCCACTAACGCCGTCTTCGGGTTCGCCTCCATGCTCCTCAACGTGTGGCGCGACGAAAATCCCAATTACATGGTCGTTGCCTTTGACGTCGGGCGCACCTTCCGCCACGAAGAGTACAAAGCCTACAAAGCTCATCGCACTAAGATGCCCGCAGAGATGGCTGGTCAGTTGGAGCGCATCAGAGAGTTGGTGGAGGCGTTCAACATCGCCGTTTACACCGCCGAAGGGTACGAAGCCGACGACGTGTTGGGCACCCTGGCCAGACAGGCCGAGCAAGCCGGCCTGGAAACCCTCATCGTGACCGGCGACACCGACGCCTTCCAGCTTATCGATGCCCACACCAGGGTGTTGACCTCCCGCCGCCGGTTCTCCGATACCGTTACTTACGACCAGGCCGGCGTTGAGGAGCGTTACGGCCTGAAACCCCAACAACTCATCGACTACAAGGGCCTGGTCGGGGACAAGTCCGATAACCTCCCCGGCGTGCCCGGCGTGGGCCAGAAGACGGCCACTACCCTCCTCCAGAAGTACGGCAGCCTGGAGGCCATCTATGAGCACCTGGCCGAGATTGCCAGTGCGCGGTTCCGCCGGGCTCTAGAAAAAGGTCAGGAGAACGCTTTTCTCAGCAAACGTCTGGCCACCATCGTCACTGACGTACCCCTCACCCTCGATCTGGAGGGCTGCCGCATCGGCGATCACGACCCAGGCAGGGCCATGGCTCTTTTCCAGGAGTTGGAGTTCAGGAGCCTGATGGACCGGCTGCCCGAAAGCGGGGTTGTCCCTCAACAATTGGATCTCTTCCCCACTACTACCATTGAGACCCGGTATCACGTTGTGGATACCGAGGCTGCTTTCCAGGCTCTCCTGGCGGCCCTGGATGGGGCCGGAGGATTTGCCCTCGACGTGGAAACCACCAGCCAGGACTCCATGGTCGCCGAACTGGTGGGCATCTCCATCGCCCTGAAAGAGGGAGAAGCCTATTACATCCCCGTCGGGCACGTGTCCGACGATCCACGTCTGACTTTCAGCCCTCAGCCCTCTCCCGCCATCCCTCAACTGCCTTTGGAGCGCGTCCTGGAGGGGCTTCGGCCTGCGCTGGAAAATGCCGCTGTCCCCAAATACGCCCACAACGGTAAGTATGACGTGACCGTCCTGGCCCGTCATGGCCTGCGGGTCGAGGGTCTGGCCTTCGACACCATGATCGCCGAGTGGCTGCTCCAGCCAGATAGCCACTATCTGGGGCTCAAGGACATAGCCTGGGACCGCCTGAAAGTGAAAATGACCCCCATCACCGACCTTATCGGCCAGGGCAAAGCGCAGATCAGCATGGCCCAGGTGCCTGTCCAGAAGGTGGCCGCCTACGCCGGGGCCGATGCGGACATGACCTGCCGCCTGACCAGTTTGTTGGAGGCGGAGCTACGCCAAAAGGCCCTGTGGCCCCTTTTCACCGAGGTGGAGATGCCCCTGGTGCCCGTCCTGGTCGAAATGGAGAGGGCCGGGGTGGCCTTGGACGCCGATTACCTGGCGACCATGTCCGGCCAACTTCAGGGACGGCTGGATGCCCTGGAACGAGAGATTCAGGACGAGGTGGGCTATCCCTTCAACGTCAACTCCACCCAGCAACTCAGCGATGCCCTCTTCATAAAATTGGGCCTGCCCACGCGGGGGTTGCATAAAACCAAAACAGGACACTACTCCACGGCGGCCAGCGTGTTGGAGGGGCTGAAGGGCCAGCACTCCGTCATCGATCTTATTCTGGAATATCGCCAACTGGCCAAGCTCAAGTCCACTTACGTCGAGGCCCTGCCCCAACTCGTCAATCCTCACACGGGGCGGCTGCACACTTCTTACAACCAGACGGGTACGGTCACCGGCCGCCTGTCCTCCAGCGAGCCCAACTTGCAGAATATCCCCATCCGCACCGAATTGGGCCGCCAGGTGCGGCGGGCGTTCGTGGCCCAGGAAGGCTGGCACCTTTTGGCCGCCGATTACTCCCAGGTAGAATTGCGCATCATGGCCCACATCGCCCAGGACCCCACCATGCTGGAAGCGTTCCAGAAAGGAGAGGACATCCACGCCAGCACCGCCGCAGCCATCTACCACGTGCCCCTGGCCGAAGTGACATCCGAGATGCGGCGGATAGCCAAGGTGGTGAACTTTGCCGTGTCTTATGGGGTAACCGGCTACGGTCTATCCCAGCAAAGCGATCTGACCCCGGAACAAGGGAACAAATTCATCGAGACCTACTTTGCCCGCTATCCCCAGGTCAGAAAATATTTGCGGGCGACCAAAACCCTGGCCGCCACCCAGGGTTACGTGGAGACCCTGCTGAGCCGAAGACGTTACTTCCCCCGACTGGCCGAAGATAGCGAGGCTTCCATCGTCGTCCGCCAGTCTGACGAGCGGGCGGCCATTAACTTCCCCATCCAGGGTACAGCCGCCGATATCATTAAGATAGCCATGATCAAGACCCACCAGGCTCTCAAAGAGCGCCACCTGAAAAGCAAAATGATTTTGCAGGTTCACGACGAGCTGGTGTTAGAAGTGCCTGAAGATGAGCTGGAAACCGTCCAACCCCTGGTCAAATCCATCATGGAAAGTGCTTTCCCTCTCGACGCGGCGCTGAAAGTGGACCTTAAGGTCGGGCCGAACTGGCTGGACATGAGTGCCAGGTAGTAGAGGGAAGATGAAAACGGTAGACGACATCCTGGAGGCCATCTCTGCCCTGAGCGCAGAGGAAAGGGAGGAGCTTTTCTCCCGCCTGGGTGCCTGGCACTTTGGAAGTGCCAGGCACCTGCCCCTGGGCTTTCGGGCCCAGGAATTGGAAGGGCGGCCCGATTACATCCTGATCTTCGATGGGGGTAGCCAGGGCAATCCAGGCCCCGGCTATGGCAGCTACCTCCTGATCGAGGTCCGCAACAACCAGAAGCGCCTGCGGCGGCTGGATTTCGAGCGGACCATGACCAGCAACGAAGCCGAATACGAGACCCTCATCGCCGGGCTGGAAGATATCATCGAGACCATCACTACAGCCGGCCGCGACCCGGCCGGGCTCTCCATCGAGGTACGGGGGGACAGCAAATTGGTCATCAACCAGGTCGAGGGCACGTGGCAGGCTAAAGACGAACGGATGAGGGCCTATCGTAACCGGGCCTGGGAATTGCTTGGGCGCCTCTCCGCCTGTGCCTTCAACCTCCGGCCGCGCCGCGATATTGTGAGCATCCTGGGACACTGACCCCTCACCATTATGCAGGGTTCTGGCCCATTCCCTGGCGATAACCGATCCGAAAAACGATTGGCCGTTCTTGTCATTGAGGAGGAGAGATCATGGACAGACGGTGGCGACACATCTGGGCGGTTCTTTTGCTGGCGGCACTCATCATCCTGGCGCTGTCTCTTCCTGCCCGCGCTCACCGCCAGGCCGCCGCTCCTGAGGTGGCTGCGGTCCAGGAGGGGGACCCGGCCGAACCCACACCCGCCCCACCCGATGAACAACGCTGGACGACCTACACCAGGGAGGACGGCCTGGCCGGAGGCTACGTCCAGACCATCGCCGTGGACGACGAAGGGGCGCTCTGGTTCGGCACGTGGGCCGGTGGGGTGAGCCGCTTTGACGGAGAGAACTGGACGACCTACACTGTGGAGAATGGCCTGGCCCATAACCGTGTCCACGCCATCGCCGTGGACGACGAGGGGGCGCTCTGGTTCGGCACGGGCGGCGGGGTGAGCCGCTTCGACGGAGAGAACTGGACAACCTACACCAGGGAGGACGGCTTGACCTATAACGGCATCCAGGCCATCGCCGTGGACGCCGATGGTGCACTCTGGTGCGGACTGTATGGCGTGAGCCGCTTCGACGGCACGACCTGGACAACCTACACCAGGGAGGACGGCCTGGCCCATAATATTGTCCAGGCCATTGCCGTGGACGCTGAGGGGGTGCTCTGGTTCGGCACGATGGGCGGGGTGAGCCGCTTCGACGGCCAGAACTGGAAGACCTACACTGTAGAAGATGGCCTGGCCCGTAATAATGTCCGGTCCATCGTCGTGGACGCTGAGGGGGTGCTCTGGTTCGGAACGATGGGCGGCGGCGTGAGCCGCTTCGACGGCACCACCTGGACGACCTACGACGAGAAAGATGGCCTGGCCTTGAACTTTGTCCTGGCCACCGTTGTGGATGCCAAGGGGGTGCTCTGGTGTGGCACGGAAGACGGGGTGAGCCGCTTCGACGGCACCACCTGGACGACCTACACCGTGGGGGACGGCCTGACCAGTGATTACATCCAGGCCATCGCTGTGGATGCTGATGGGGCGCTCTGGGTCGGCACTAACTATGGGGTGAACCACCTCAGGCCGGGGTAGTACCTCACCACAGTGATTATGATAAGGGCGAAGTAGCAGGGTGTCTGACCCTCGGAAGTATTCATGACTGGTGCGCGGCACTTTCTTTTCATAGTGCCGTGCACCTTTTTAACGCCCAGTCACCCGAATGCGCACAGAAAGTTTTGACAGTTTGGTTTGAGATGTGTTATAATGAAATGAACAAAACCATCCCCTGGTGTATAGCTGGATCGATTGTTACAAGCAACAAGGAGACTACATCCAGATGGAACTGGTGGAGATTATCAAGATAGCCCGTGGGGAGGAGGAGGCCGATCTCCTGCTCAAAAATGCTAAAGTGGTAAACGTGTTTTCGGGCGATGTCCATGAAACCAATGTGGCCATCGCCCGCTCGCGTATTGTGGGCCTGGCTGATTGCCGGGCCAGACAAGAGCTCGATCTGGAGGGCCGTTATTTGTGTCCTGGCTTTATCGATGGACACCTCCACATCGAAAGCACGATGATGACCGTCCCCGAATTTGCCCGGGCGGTGGTCCCCAGGGGCACTACTTCTGTGGTCATCGACCCCCACGAGATCGCCAACGTCCTGGGGCTAAACGGCATCCGCTACATGCTGGAATCCAGCAAGTATAACCCCCTGAGCGTTTACGTCATGCTGCCCTCCTGCGTGCCTTCCACCAACATGGAGACGGCCGGGGCAGAGCTATTGTGGTACGACCTGTCCATGTTCTTTAATGAGGAATGGGTGCTTGGTCTGGGAGAAATGATGAACTATCCGGGCGTGCTCTTCTGCGATCAGGCCGTGCTGGACAAGCTCCGGGTAGCCAGGGGCAAACGCATTGACGGCCATGCCCCAGGGCTTGCCGGTCGAGACCTGGCCGCTTACGTGGCGGCCGGGGTGCGTTCTGACCACGAATGCACCACCCCGGAAGAGGCGCGGGAGAAGCTACGCATGGGCATGTACATCATGATCCGCCAGGGTACTACTGCCCACAACCTGCGCGACCTCCTGCCCCTGGTCACGCCCGAAAACTCCCGACGCTGCATGTTTGTGACCGACGATCTCCATCCGGCCGATATAATGGACAAGGGGCACATCAACTATCTGATCAAGATGGCTATCTCGGAGGGCCTGAACCCCGTCACCGCCATTCAGATGGCTACCCTCAACCCGGCCGAATACTTTGGCCTGAACGACCGGGGGGCTGTCTCACCGGGCTACCGGGCCGACCTGGTGGTCTTCGATAATTTCGAGGACTTCAACATCGAAAAAGTCTTTCGCGGTGGTCAACTGGTGGCCGAGAACGGCCAGATGTTGCCCCATATCACCAGACCTCAACCTGTATCCATCCGGGGCTCGATGAACGTCAACTGGGAGGGGGTGGATTTTGCAATCCCGGCCCAATCTGGACGGGTACGGGTCATCGGCGTCGTGCCCGATCAGATCATCACCCGGCAGTTGATAGAAGAGGCCAGGGTGGAGGACGGCCTGGCCGTGGCCGACGTGGAGCGGGACATCCTGAAAATAGCCGTCATCGAGCGGCATCTGGCCTCGGGCAATATGGGACTGGGCTTCATCAAGGGTTTGGGGATTAAGCGGGGCGCCATTGCCTCTTCGGTGGCCCACGATTCCCATAACATCGTGGTGGCTGGCACGAACGACGACGATATGATGACCGCAGCCATAGAGGTGGTGACCATGCGCGGCGGCCTGACGGCTGTGGTGGATTATGAGGTGCGGGGCCGTCTGCCGCTGCCCATCGCCGGCCTGATGTCCGACCACCCCCTGGAGATCGTGCGAGCCCAGATGGATGAGCTATTGGCCGCCACCGCCGAAATGGGCTCGCCCTTGCACGACTCCTTCATGATCTTGAGTTTCATGGCCCTGCCCGTCATCCCCGAACTCAAGCTCACGGACAAGGGGTTGGTGGACGTGACTCAGTTCAAACTCGTGCCTCTTTTCGAGGGTTAGACACAAAAGGCTACTTCTTCAATCCGCTTCCTTATCTTTGCCGGTAGCCTGGCCAGTTCCTTCGATTGTGATTGACATAATATTACCACACATATAGGAGGAGATCGCAACGTGAAGCGAACCCTTTGGTATCTACTCACCGCTATCTCGCTGGGCCTGTCCCTTCTTGCGGCCCCGATCACAACGGCCCAATCCCCTACCCCCGGCCAGGGGCTCATCGCCTGGACGCCTATCGAGACCTCGTGGAGTGAGAAGAACGTCTTGAAACAGGCTCGCATTCAAGCCCTGGCGGTTAGCCCCCAGGAACCGGCCGTGGTCTACGCCGGCACCGCCTTAAAGGGCCTGTTCAAGAGCACCGACGGAGGTGACACCTGGCACAAATTGCCCATCCCTCATCCCAACACCATCGCCCTGGCTGTGGAGGCCGAAAATATCTACCTTGCTACCGGGGGAGGCATCTTCACGAGCAGCGACGCGGGAGAGAGCTGGCAGGCCGCCAATGCAGGTCTGGGAGATAACCTGGCCTACGTCCTGTTGGCGGACCCGCACGCTGCGGGGACCGTTTACGCTGGCACCGATGGTAAAGGGGTGCTCAAAAGTACCGACGGCGGGGGCGGCTGGATCGCTACCGGCCTGACCTCGGTTAACGTGCTCACTATGGCCCTGGATCCGCAGACTTCTGCCCTCTACGTCGGGACCATCGACAGCCTGACCCCGGACGAAACGAAGCCGCCCGGCGGTAAAATCTTCAAGAGCACGGATGATGGACAGAACTGGGAAGTTATCAGCGAGGACTTTGCCCGTGCTCTGGCTGTGGACCCGCAGACCGCTGACCTCTACGTGGGGATCATGGGCAAAGGTATCCTCAAGAGCAAGGATGGGGGCCTGAGCTGGTCAACCGTAAGCGAAGAATTGAGTGAGGTCATCGCCCTGGCGGCGGAATCAGGCACGATCTACGCCGGAACGAGCCAGGGTGCTTTCAAGAGCACCGATGGCGGCGCCAGTTGGACGGCCATCGATCTGAAGGCCAACGTGATTTTCACCCTGGCTCTGGACCGCTCTGCCCCTGGCACCCTCTACGCCGGTACGCTGGAGAACGGGGTGTTCAAGAGCGCCGACGGTGGTGCAGAATGGGTAGCCATCAACAAAATCGTTGAAGAAGAGACCGCGTCCTCGGAGGCAGTGGCTATAGCTGTGAGCCCGCTCGAACCCCAAACCGTCTGTGTGGCAACCAAAGGGGCAGGCGTTTTCAAGAGCGTGAACGGAGGGTTGGACTGGCAGAGCATGAACGAGGGTTTGCTCGACAGGGACATCCGCGCCCTGGTCCTGTCGGAGTCAACGCTCTACGTTGGGACGGAGGGAGGCGGGGTGTTCACCACCGAGTACGAGGGCATGTACTGGAAGGAGGACAACCAGGGTCTGAGTGACAGGAACGTGCGCGCCCTGGCCCTGGACGCCGAGACGAACACCCTCTACGCCGGGACGTGGGGGGGCGGCGTCTTCAAGAACAGACACGACGGCACCGGCTGGCAGGCCGTCAACGAGGGCCTGGGAAGTAAAGAGGTACAAACCCTGGCCGTGGCTCCTGGTTCAGAAACGGTCTACGCCGGAACGGGTGGCGGGGTTTTCAAGAGCACCGACGGCGGAGAACACTGGTCGGCCGTCAACGAGGGCCTGACCAACACCAGCATCAGAACCCTGGCCCTGGCGCCCCGTGCGCCGGATACGATCTACGCCGGAGTCTATGGCGGAGGAGTTTTCAGGAGCGGCAATGGAGGAGCAGAGTGGCAAAACCTGCACCCCTCGGCCAAATTCTATTCCATGCTGGTCGATCCTTTGGAGGCGCAGGTCATCTACGCCGGGACAGGGACGGAGATGATGATGAGCGGGGACGGCGGCGCCACCTGGGAGCAGGTTGAATCTCTGGGGCAGCCTATCAGTTACCTGGCCCTGGCCCCCAGTGACCCGCAGATCGTCTACGCCGCCGGGAAAGATGGCCTCCTCAAGGGCACCATCGACCGTGCGGCGCTTGTCCCCCCTTCGCTGTGGTGGAAGGTGGGCATAATCTCTCTCGTTGTGGTGCTGGTCGTAGCGAGCGTATTGTGCGCCTTCGTCGTGCGCTATCGGGGCCGCGCCCTTCAATCTTACTTCCAACCTCCAGAGGAAACGTAATACTGTAGTACAGCCCGCCGATAGACCCGTTCCAGGCGGGGCAAGACCTTCTGCCAGTCGTAACGAGTCTGCACCATTTTGCGGCCGGCTCGGCCCAACTCGGCCCGGCGGTCGGCGTCTTGCAGCAAACCCACGATTGCAGCGGCGAAAGCAGCAGCCCCGTTAGCCACTACCACGTCCCGGCCGGCCACCAGGTCCAGCCCTTCGCGCCCGACGGTGGTGGTCACCACCGCCTTGCCCATAGCCAGGGCCTCCAGTATCTTGAGCCGCGTGCCGCTGCCGATGCGCAAGGGGACAACATAGAGGGCCGCACGAGCCATGTAGGGGCGCACGTCCTCCACGTAGCCGGTGACCACCACGCCCTGCTGGCGGGCCAGATGGCGCACGGCCTGGGGTGGGTCGTGGCCCACGATGTAGGCTGTAACCTCTGGCACCTGCTCCCGGACAAAGGGCAATACGTCCTTACAGAGAAACAGGGCGGCGTCGATGTTGGGCGGCCAGAACATCGCCCCCGTGAAAACCAGGCTGTTCTTTTCCGGCTCTCCCTGCTGAGGAGCGAAGTAAGCCGTATCCACCCCGTTGGGCACCACCGAGATGGTGAAGACCGGACAGAGCCGGGCCAGGACCTGCCTGTCCACCTCCGAGACGACGACGACCTGGCCGAACAGGTGGGCCACCCGGCTCTCGTAACCTCGCAGAGCCCACCATTCCAGATAAGCCAACGCTTTCCCCAGGAAGTGCCAGGCACTTTTCCTTTGGTCAATCGTCCGCCGTTTGATCCTCCACTCCAGGTTGTGTTTGCTGAGCACGGTGGGCAGAGACGAGGCCAGGCGGACGTAGGAAGCCACCCCCAGGTCGTCGAAGTGAACCAGGTCGAAGTGGCCTTTGGACAGGCAATCTTCCAGCGCGGCAGCCATGGCTGCCGCGCGGCGGGGCATGACTATATCGCACGGGGCCAGGAATGGGCGCACCAGGCGAGAAAGAGGATCGACCTTCAGCACAGGGGCGGGCACCACCTGGACGGCCTGGCACATGCTCTCCAGGCGGGGCACGTGTTCCAGTTCGGAGGCATGATGGTAGAACGATAGCAGGCTGACCTGGTGATGTTCGGCCGCCCATTTGAGCAGGTGATAGGTTCGGATCCGCCCGCCACTGTCGGGTGGGTAGGGCAGGTAGGCACTGACGAAGAGGATGTTCATTATCTCTTAGAGACCAGGATATCGACCATCTGGCTGGCCTGGCGGGCATTTTTATAGGCTTCTAACGCTTCGTCCCTTCTGCCCAGGGCGGTGTAAGTATCGCCCAGGTAAGTGTAGGCCAGAACGTGATAAGGGTCGAGGCTCAAGGCTTGATGGTATTTCTCCAGGGCCTGGTCGTACCTTTTCAGAGCGTGGTAAACCAGCCCCCAGCGGGTGTAGATGTCGGGGTTGGTGGGACTGAGTGCGGCGGCCTGGTGGTAGACCTCCAGAGCCGAGTCTAATCGGTCGGCCTCGAAGCGAAGGCCCCATCGATAATACAACCCTCCCAGGGCCAGACGATAGCCCAGGTCGAGGGGAGACAGGCCGACGGCGGTTAACAATTCCACTTCTGCGGCCAGAAAGTCGTCATGGGCAGGTGCCTGGCACTTTGGAAGTGCCAGGCACCTCTGGGCGCGGTTCAAATAGCCAGCAGCCAGGAAATGACGATAGCGTCCCTGGTGCGGGCAGAGCCCGAGGGCCTGCTTATAGGCTTCGATGCTGCGGTCCCAGTTCCCGGCGCTGGCCGCCACCGCCCCCTGCCTGGCATAAATATCGGCCACGACGGGCACCACGTTGGTGAACACCACGAAAACCAGGACGCAAACGGCCAGGGTCCCATAACCTATCAAATGCTTTAGAGTGCGCTTTAGCGCACCTGGGCTATCAGCCTGGAAATTGATTTCCTTGATTTCCAGGACCCCGGTGGTTGGGCCTGAGACGCCCCGCCGTTGAATTTTCTCCAGGGCCACTATCACGGCCATGAAGAGCCACAGGAGAGAAAAAGACGTGACCGTACCAAAACTGAGCTGATTCTGGGCCAGGTAGGCGGCTATGGCGCTGAGGAGGGCGATGATTGTCACCTGCCCACGCGGCTTGGCGCGGTCCATCGCCTTCCATCCTTGACGGAAGACGACGGCTAGGACGAGCAGGTAAAGGGCCGTCCCCGGCAGGCCAATGATCAGGGCCAGATCAAGCCACTCGTTGTGAGCGCGACCGCCGGTAGCCATCGGCCCCCCGTAGATCGCCAGCCGGGGAGGATAGACCCCGGCAAAGGCCAGCTCGAAAGATTCCGGGCCATAGCCCAGCAGAGGACGCCCCCCGATAAGCCGGATGGTGGCCGCCCACTCCAGGGCTCGAACCTGTGCCGTAGCCGATTTGCCCCTTAGAAAAGAGTGCACAGGTTCGAGAGGCGAATAGGAAAAAAGCCCCCCAGGATCGAGATAAGCCAGGCCAGCCAGGATCAGGAGGATACAGGTAAGAGCTATCAGCAATATCAGGAAGCGCCCCGGTTTTCCCCTTCTGAGAGCCCACAGGAAAGCGAAAACCAGCGCCGCAACCAGCAAGGCCAGCCAACTGCTCCGTGAAAAGGTGAAAAACAGACAGACTAGCTGTAGGGCCAGCAGGAAAGCGGAAAGAACGACGTCCCCCGACTTTAGAGACGAATTCAGCAGGCGGCCCACAGTGAGCGGAATGACCATCGCCAGGTAAGCGCCCAGGAAATTGGGGTGGTGCATGGTGGAGAAGACCCGGCCCAGCGCGGTTCCCTGCCAGGGCAGAGGGTCCAGGTCGAAGTGCTGTAGAATGCCGTACAGGCTGACGGGCACACTGGCGAACAGAATGGCGGCCAGCAGCCGGCCTGCCTGGGCTTCCGAGCGCAGGTTGAAGGCCACCAGGAAGAAAAGGACGACGTAACAGAGAAAGGTGTAAGTCCCCTGCTGCCATTCGTAGGAGCCCCACAAACTGAGGCCCGGCGCGAGAGAGGTGAGCGTGGCCAGCAGATAGATTCCCACCAGGGCCAGAACAAAAACCCAAAGCCCAAATCCCAACTCCCCAATCCCTGATCCCCAATCCCCAAACCCACCCAACCCTTTAACGAGCCAGGCCAGGGCCATAACCAATACCAGGGAACGGAAAAGGGCTACTTTGTCCGCTTCGAACACCCGGTTGCTGTAAACGTTGAAGCACAGCGGCACCGCCAGCACCACGATGAGCCAGCCATATTCTACGACTCTATCGCACCACCGGCTTAAGGGGGACGCTCTTTCTACCATCTACCATCGCCTGATCGGGTTCAGGGGGCTCGGCAACACGGAAGCACAAAACCCTGGCCCGCAAGTTAACGGCATGGGGGCCCGTTGTAGTCAACCAGTACGCTTGCCCACCTGTCCACGGCATCTCCCTGGTCGTTGAGCACCACGTGCAGGACGTAACTTTCGTTGTGATCGGGACACACCTGCATACTACCCTGGCCGATCACGCCCTTCAGGGGGCTGCCCTTGGGGGCGGACAGGTACACCTCCCGCACGTTCTCCACATCCCACCTCAAGGTAGTGCATTCTCCGCGTGTGATACATTGTTTATCTACCCAGAAATTAATCACCGGTGCTCCGGGCGACAGGGAGGGCGGCGCGTACGGCGGCACTGACGTCAAGGTGGGTGTCGGCACAGAAGTGGGCGTAACCTGCACCAGGATCACCATCCGCACCGTTGACCCGAAGGGCTGGCCCGCCGCATCCTGCATACGCCAGTAAGAGGTGTAAGAGCCCGCCTGGTAAGGAGCATAGAAAGTAACGGCCACGTCAAACACGCCACCAGCAGGAACGGAGGGAACGGGCACCGAGGCAGGGGCACCCATCTGAGCGCCGGATTGGTAAGCCAGGCTATAGCCAGCAGCCCAGGCGCAATTTCCGCTGTTGCGCAGCCTCCATATCTTGTCGATGCGCTGGCCAGGAGAGAAGATGGTCCCGTCAGGGACGGTAACGTCCTGGACGAAGGCCGCGTCGGAGACACAAACGGGCGTAGACGTTTGAGTGGAGGTGGGGGTAGCCATCAGGGTGGCGGTCGGGGTGGGCGTGGATATTTGCAGCAACGGAGTTGAGGTGGATACGGGTGTGCCAGTTGGGGTTTCGGTCGGCGTGGGCGTATCGGTGGGGATGGCGGTCGGGGTGAGTGTATCAATTGGGGTGGCAGTCGGCGTGGGCGTATCAATTGGAGTGCCGGTCGGGGTGGGCGTCTCGGTCGGGGTCGCGGTGGGCGCCTCCACGGCGTTGATGATCACGAAGGCCGGGTCGCTGGCTGCCCCCTGCTTATTATAGGCTTTGACCATCAAAACGTAGCGGCCGGTGGTGGAAGGCGTCCAACGCTGTATAGCCTTGAACTCAGGCTGGCTTCCACCGGGGACCTCGGTGGTGTCGGCCAGAACCTCATCAGCCCACAGTTCGAGCCTGGTTACACCGCCAGGATCGTGGGCTGTGGATTGGACGGCTACCTCTTCTCCCACTACCACTTCCTGGCCCTCGGCGGGTGAGTCGATGACTACTGTGGGCTTGGTCTTCCCCGGCCCCCCGGGCCCCAGCACCAGGACGCCTGCGACCACGATCGAGGCCAGGACAATCAAAGCTCCTGCGCCAATAGCCACCCAAAAAAATGTTCCTCCCAAAAAGGATTGCGGGGCCGCGGCCACTGGGGCCGCGGGGGGGGGGGGGGGGGGGGGGGGGGGGGGGGGGGGGGGGGGGGGGG